>NZ_JABXKM010000073.1 GCF_017115025.1 Nostoc sp. NOS(2021)
ATTCTAAAACTGGTTACCTTGAGGGGTCTTACCCTCAATTCGCCAGCAGTATCCTTCAAGAAGTCGGGGATCTGGGCAGCAACTTTTGCTATACAGACCGATTCAGTGCTTACTGAGGTAAAAACTCATCATTTATGACTTCTGGTAGTTGGTATGGACACATCACAGGAAAGGATTCGACTGACAAACCAGTTTCAGCTTTTGCCTGCTTAACCGCTTGTGCATAACACTCCGCAAAGACGCTCTCAAGATAGGATTTGAGACTAGGCGAATCATTTAGAGCTTCTTTGACATGTCTACGATGTTCAATGATGCTTCCTTCCCAGCTACCACTTTTTTTGTCCGGCTGAAACTGCCATTTGAGCAAATGCATCAGAATTACAATCAGATTACTCTTGAGACTCCGGCGCTCACTCCTTCCCATATTGGCAATTTCTTCAATTAGGTTCTCCCAGTCCACGTTTGCATAATCCTGACTTTGCAATTTTTCTACAGTCGTTTCTATCCATTGCAAGTAATCAGTCTCATATAGGGTTTGGGAATGTGCCTTTAGAGAAGACATGGCAGTTTCCATCAGAAATGTTTAGATAATATCTCGCATATCTTTACAATTAAGATCGGTGCGTTAACTCAGTATAACGCACCCTACTGACTCTGGAAGAATGCGATATTACCTACTTTCTAGGAAAACCAACATATTTTAGATTTTCTGGCGACCAATTTTGATAATAACGGGTTTTAAGCAATAGTTCTGAAGCTGTTTTAATACTTTTGTCAGTTTGGATAGTCAGATTTTTTATATCATAAATAAACTATCAATAAAGTCAGAGGTGACTTAATAATCACCTCAATCATTGCTTACCTGCGTATAATACTGGTTCATTCAAAAAAGTGGATTGATGAATCCATGAATCATGCACAAGGGTAATGCCACCTCCTCTATGATTACGCAATTCCAACCAACTTTGCGCTTAGTTCCCACATGCGATCGCCTTTGTCGTCATCACGGGCTTGAGGAGAGACTTTTTGAACAAAGGATTTGCCATCTTTTTTCTGGCGATTTCCCCAACTCCAATAGACACCGGATTGATTGTACTCAGGATCGGCAACCACCGCTGCAACCCGTTCTCCCGCCAATTCCTGAGACACGTATCCCCCAGTGATGTACTTCTGGAATAATGGGAAGATTTTTTGAAACAGGGGATAGTGGTTTCGGAATAGCGGCGTTTCTGCAACACATCCCGGATAGAGAGAATTGAAGATGATACCAGTTGACTTGTGATAGCGTTCATGCAGTTCCCGCATAGTTAGCACATTGCAAACCTTGCTGTCTTTGTAAGCTTTGACTGGTTCAAATTTCTTGCCATCAATCATCGTGATCGGCTCTTTAAACCCTTCTGCGAAGCCCTGCAAATCGCCCAAGTCGGGACGTGGTGGAATCTTCCCACCCAGTTCGTCTGGATTGTGCGTAACGGTTCCTAAAATGACGAGCCTTGGCTCTGAAGATGATGACTTCTTTAGATCCTCTAGCATCAGGTTGCACAATAGGAAATGACCAAGGTGATTTGTGGCGACGCTTAACTCGTAACCTTCTGGGCTTCGCAACGGCTCTTTTATTAAGGGCATATAAATTGCGGCGTTGCACACCAAAGCATCTAGGGACTTGCCACTTGCTCGGAAGTTCTTCACAAACTGTCGAACGCTTTCCAAGGAGCCAAGGTCGATATGTATGCTGGTATAACTGTTGTAGGGGATTTCCACAGCTTGAGCAGCTTTTTGTGCCTTCGCTAAATCCCGACAGGCCAATACCACATACCATCCCCTTTCAGCAAGAGCTTTTGCAGCATACAAACCCACCCCTGAAGAGGCACCCGTAATTACAACCGTTGGCTTCTGATGTTGTTCCATTCTGTTTAGCTTTTATTGACTGTCTCTAGGATCTCACACCAGTGAGTTTTACCAACTATTTTTGTCAACTTTAGTTTAAGACTTGGTAAGAAATAACCATGTAAATCGAGGTTTCCAGCTAATATTTTGCAGAAATATGAATTTCTTTTTCATATCCCCTTAATATCCCGGCTTAATAACAGCTCATTTGCTTAACCAATTTGTTAGTATCAGACTTTTCAGCAATGCTTAGAACCGTTTGAGTAAACGGAGTTATCTTTAGATAGCAGTCTTGTGGAATAAAAATTCCTTTAACTTCTAACTCCTAACTCCTGTCTTCTTCAAATAGCTCTTTGCCACACATGTCGCCCATCAAGCCCTTGCTTAATCCAACTCAGACATTCATATTCGGATTTGAATAATTTTGGAGCTGCAATATTATTCAATAACTCTGGTGGGTAATGGTCATAAAAACATTTGTCTTCTTCTTGGAAGATGATAATCAAATTGTTGCGATAAATGTAGCGAGACTTAAAACTATCCCCTCTATGAACAAACTCTGAATATTGATCAATATGTTCTTTAGCAATATCAACCATATTACTAACGTCACTTCCATAAATACCTGCTGGGTTTTCTGCTTTATGAAATTGGCTTCTGTGCCCAATTTCAGCTAGCAATTTATACGAATAAATCTCGTAATTATCCGCCTTGCCAAAAACAAATGGAATGATGAGATATCCTTTATATGAGACTGATTTTTCATAAAGAAGACGACTCATCTCAACCTCCTTTGGTGTAACTGCTCTTAAAAAATTTGCTGAAATCACATACACACTAAAAGTTAATACATTTCTGTTAGTTATATTCTCAGGCATCACATATACCTTGATCACAATTTAGCAAAGAGGGCTATCACCCCCATTTTTATGGAATGGGGAAGTATCAAGCTTTAACAGAAAAGTATTACAACACCAATTATCTACTAAATATGCTCACCATAAACTGAGTTGATTGGGGGGATGCTCAAGGTTATTCCAAGGTAGGGGTGGAACTGGTGTACCACTCTGTTCCAATAGCTGTTGGAAGTGACGGGCTGTGCTAGGCGATCGCGCTTCTATGGGACAATGGACAAAGAAATAAATACGCACTCCCATCTGTAACCATTGCTGAACCTGTCTCACCCACTCTTCCATAAATGGCTGATTCACTGATAAATTCGGATGAGAAATAAACCGAATCAGAGTAAAAGGTGCTGTCACACTCAATTGCAACGGTAATTTAGGTTTGCGTCGTTCCGATCGCAACTGGGGATCATCATCTCCAGTGTAAATGGGGCGTGAGTCTAACAGTACCCGTCCGACACCTAACTTTTCTAAAAGCGCCGTCAAATTACTAGCATGGGGTTCCTTGAACCAGTCGGGATGCCGAACTTCCACCGCTAGAGGTGCGTCTGTACGCGGCCAAGCTTCCAGAAAGTTGGTCAAATCATCAAGTAATGCAGGTGCATAGCTGGGTGGTAACTGGGCAAAGATTGGGCCGAGATGCTTACCTAAAGGGCGCATCCCCTCCAGAAATTTTAAAGCAGCCGGAATATAAGGTTGTAGCAATCCTTGATGGGTAATATCTCGCGGTAATTTCAGACAAAATTCAAAACCTACTGGTGTTTCAGCAGCCCAACGGGTTACAGTTTCTTGGTTAGGCACGGCATAAAAGGTGGTGTTACCTTCTACAGTGGTGAAGCGACGACTGTAGAAATGGAGAAAATCGGCAGTGCGAGTACCTTGGGGATAGAGTTCGCCTACCCAACCTTTATATGCCCAAACAGCACAACCGATAAAAAAGTTCACAGTGCCTAAAAGTCTTGAGGTATATATTTAATTTTACAGGTTGGTTGTAGGGATGGATGAAGTTAGGTCAGATTCCCGACTTGTTAAAGGATACTGCTGATCATTAAAATCGCAGATTTTTTTCTCAAAATGCTTGATTGCTTTCTGATTTCGGTAGATTCAGCAAGCAAAAAGGCATATTGCTTTCTCAAAATGCCTGTTTGCTTACTCATTTCAGTAGATTTAGCAAGTAAAAAGGCATATTGCTTACTCATTTCAGTAGATGGCCTATTCATTTTGGTGTTTTGGGCAAGCAAAGAGGCATATAAGTAATTGTCATGTTAAGTGGAGCGAAACATCTGTAAGATTCTTCTCTCCACTGGGTTCCGTACCCTGCGGGAACGTTGCGCGAACAGAATGACATTCCTGATTTTTTGACTTTTGCAAGAGGTCTATTGATAAATTGAACCATCAGGCATAATTGCCCCTGCTAAGTTAGTACCAACTAGTTTAACCAGAAGACGCTCACCAGAACGAATCCGCGCTCCCGTCAAGTCGGCTCCTCGCAAGTCGGCCCCACTGAGATCCGCGCCAATCAAATTAGCAGCGCGTAAATTCGCTTCCCTGAGATCGGCTAAAAGTAGGTTTGCCCGAAATAAATTTGCTTCAGATAAATTTGCACCTCTGAGGTTGACTTTGTGCATAAAAGTATCACTGAGATTAGCACCACTCAAATTGGCATAACTCAGATTTCTGCCAGATAAGTCTTTATTGCTCAAATTTGCCCGACTGTAGTCTTTGCCACTCAAGTCTGAGTTTTGCTTTGGTGGTTTCTGGGTTGTTTGAGATGGTTTTTCTTTTTGAGGTGACGGTGAGTTATGTGTGGTTTGATGTTTGGTTTTTAGAGAGCGCAACTTTTCACGAGCTTCATTTATGGCTTTCAGCTTGTCTTGTGCTTTCTGCTGTAAACGGAGATTGTCTTTGGGAATGCGATCGGGATGCCAAACAAAGACTAAATCTTTGTAAGCCTGGTTCACTTCTTCAAGTGTTGCCCCAGGCTCTAATTCCAAAACTCTATAGTACTGCTCCAGATCGCTCATACGATATTTTGGTGGACAATCAACTTAATTATCAGTGATGGAGCCGTCTATCCGCTGCATCTTTTGTCACTTCCTCTACTCCCCTGCTCCCTCATCTCCCCATCTCGCCATTTCTCCATCGAGCGATCGCTCTCAAATATGCTGTAACTGGAATCTGATAGACTTCAATAAAAATCCAAACAATAATTGATAAATGTGATAAGAAAGTTAATATTGTCCAAATATATGGCATCCAGGTAATAGGTTCCTTTAGTGTAGGAGGAAAATAGTAAGCTACTATGCCAATTAGAGTCGTGGGAAGAATTACAAAAACTGCTGCTGCTAGTCCATAACCCCAACCTAATTCCACACCTTCCAACTGGGCTTCTGTCCAACTAAACCCATTCCAACGCCAAGTTAAGGGTGGTTGCCTAGAAGGCATTTTGATTTGCTGTAGTTCTAGGTTGACTGTAAAAATCTCGTGACAAAAGTCACAAGCCATAGCTTCCATCAATGGCATATGATAAATCTTACCTATCCGACAGACTGGGCAGGGGTAAACTCCATGATAGTCGAAAGATTGGGCTAAGATTTTGGAACTAGGCATAATGAAACTGATGATCCTAAAAAGTTGATCTGCTCAATGAGGACTGGGGTAAGAATAATGTATGGCGATCATGAATTGTCTGCAATAAGCTTTCGCAAGGTGAGGTGACAAGTCAGGATAATTATATATTTTAACTTCTCAATCCTGGCTCTTTGAACTTATGAGGGACGGAAGTCACCGCTTAGAGTTCTCTGTGATTACCTTGAGTTAGCTGTATTCTATTCATTAAAGAATGGCCATATTTTGAATTTTTAGATTTTTCACAATTGATTTTTGATCATTTACACTACCCATTAGTCATGACACAACAATATTTGTTAACTTATATAACTTTGGTGATATCTAATGACAAGCCACTTTCTTCGTCTAGGCAAACAACCAACAAGTACTTCACCACACAATCAAAACAGGGCGTGATTTTGAATTATGCCAAGCGTTACTACTACTTTGTCAAGCTAGTTTTGAAGGTTTGTAGTAAAGACTTTAGTTCTTACTACCAACTTGCTTACCCATCAATTTCAACTTGACAGAGTACTAGTCTTGACTCCCACAGTTGTACTGAGTCTATCGCTTTTTGATGGTTTGTGGGGGTCTTGACACCGCCTACTCTTCCTGTTAATCTTACCTAAGATAGGTATAGTTATTAAGTTTTCCAGCAAAAGTCAAGCAAATGCTTAACACAAATTCCTACTTTTATTTTTGGTTTAAGGTGGTTCACCGGGGGTGAATCGAGTTTCCTAACGGAAACCGCCCGGTGAACCGCAGAGTGAACTCTGCGGTTTTTGTTTTTTTAAGGAGAATTTCATCGTCATGACTTATTTCAGTAGCTGGTTTTATGGCTTTTACTTTTGGCCCAGAGTAAGTTCCGGGTAAATAGCGTCATGCCAATGAATCAGAACGCGCCCGGAACTCTTAAAGGTTTCGGGCTTTTTTGTTGTTACTGGGGAGTGGGAGTAAGAATTTTAGATTAAAGAATTGAAATTTAATCCAAAATCTAAAATCCAAAATCCAAAA
This sequence comes from Nostoc sp. NOS(2021), assembly GCF_017115025.1. Classification (GTDB taxonomy): domain Bacteria; phylum Cyanobacteriota; class Cyanobacteriia; order Cyanobacteriales; family Nostocaceae; genus Nostoc. The sequence goes on from NZ_JABXKM010000073.1 coordinate 6,417, forward strand.
TCCAAAATGGAATTTCCCAATACTTAATTTTTTAGGAGAATGAAACCATGATTAATGCCAAACTTGCCGCACAATCTCATCCGAACCACCAGACAATCGTTAAAATCTCAGAAAAAGTCGCTTTCGGGGGCGAAGAACTGGTAATTATCGGCGGCCCCTGCACCGTTGAAAGCTTAGAACAAATGGAGATAGTCGCCCAAAAGCTATCTACTGCATCCGTGCAGGGGTTGCGTGGCGGTGTCTACAAACCCCGCACCTCTCCCTACGCTTTCCAGGGTATGGGAGAGTCAGGATTGAAGATTTTGGCAAGGGTGCGATCGCATTACAATATGCCAGTTGTTACGGAGGTGATGTCAATTTCCCAAATTGAAGTAGTCGCCGCTCATGCTGATATGCTTCAAGTTGGTAGCCGCAATATGCAAAACTTTGACTTGCTCAAAGCTTTGGGACAAGCTGGTAAACCAATACTGCTCAAGCGTGGTTTAGCAGCGACAATTGAAGAATTCGTCATGGCTGCTGAATATATCCTCAGTTACGGTAATCCTGATGTGGTGTTGTGCGAAAGAGGTATCCGCAGTTTCGATGATTACACCCGCAACGTCCTAGATTTAGGGGCAGTGGCAGCACTCAAGCAAATAACTCACCTGCCTGTGATTGTAGATCCTTCCCATGCCGTCGGTAAACGGGAACTGGTGGCACCTCTGGCTAGGGCTGCGATCGCTTGCGGTGCAGATGGATTAATTATTGAATGTCACCCAGAACCAGAAAAATCTGTTTCTGATGCCCGTCAAGCACTTTCTTTAGAAGATATGGTGCATTTAGTTAATAGTTTAAAGCCTGTAGCCACAGCCGTTGGGCGCAGTATATCAGAAGCGATCGGGGCGGGTTTGGAACCTGCCCCGATTTTTTGTGCTGCTTAAATTTCAGTTGAGAATGTACTCTGTATATTAATGGAGTTAAAAGGCTCGTCATCCAGTTCAAAGACTCGTTAACGAGTATCAAAGGTGGATTCATCCAGTTCAAAGACTCGTTAACGAGTATCAAAGGTGGATTCATCCAGTTCAAAGACTCGTTAACGAGTATCAAAGGTGGATTCATCCAGTTCAAAGACTCGTTAACGAGTATCAAAGGTGGATTCATCCAGTTCAAAGACTCGTTAACGAGTATCAAAGGTGGATTCATCCAGTTCAAAGACTCATTAACGGAGTTCAAAGGATGAACAAGCATTAAAATTGCAATACGCTTAGAATAAGTCATTTTTCTCGCCCCGCTCTCCTTACCTCCTGCCTTCTTCACGCTCATATCAGTTTTGCTTTGAGGAATAAAGCCATGACTCAAGTCTTACGCAAACTAATTACATTTGATGAATTTGTTGCTCAATACCCAGACAACCCACAACAACGTTATGAACTGCATGATGGAGTAATTGTTGAGATGACACAACCAACAGGCGACCATGAAGAGGTCGTTGGATTTTTAGCTACAAAAATCACTTTAGAATATAGTCGCTTAAATCTTCCTTATTTCATCCCAAAAGCAGCATTCGTCAAACCACTTGAAAACGAATCAGCTTATTCACCAGATGTCCTGATACTAAATCAGCCTAATTTAGCAAACGAATCTCTATGGAAAAAAGCATCTACTGTAAGCCTTGCCGTATCTATTCCTTTAATAGTGGAGGTAGTGAGTACTAATTGGCGTGATGATTACCACAAAAAATACGCTGACTATGAACAAATGGGAATTCCTGAATACTGGATTGTGGACTATGCTGCATTGGGCGGTAGGGAATTCATTGGCAAGCCAAAAGAACCTACTATCTTGGTTTGCTGTTTAGAAGAAGGTGAGTATCTTATTAGTAAATTTCGAGGTAATGACCGTATCCAATCACCAACTTTCCCAGAGTTGAATTTAACCGCAGAACAAATTTTTCGCGCTGGTGTGGTCAGCTAAATTCACGGGGTCTATTAAAATTAGATCAGGAGTCAGAATTCAGGAGTTAGAATTCAGGAGTTAGAATTCAGGAGTTAAAAAGGAACCCACGCGCAATCGTTCACGCCGACCTACTTAAAATTATGTCTAATGACGCAATTATTCAATCTGAATTATTGGAATACAAAGCTGATAACGAGCAAAACTTCTGTCAGATTCTCACTGTACAAGAATTAAGTCTTCTAAACGATCGCTCCAACAGCAAAGGGCTAGTTAAACTGGCTTTTCATCTCACTGTTGTGGGTTGCAGTGGCTACCTGTGGGCAACGAATTTTGGCAATTGGTTGGTGGCTATACCACCACTGGTAATCTACGGCTTCAGTCTGGCTTCGATGTTTGCACCGATGCATGAATGCGTTCACAGAACGGCTTTGGCTAACAATCGTTTGAATGATGCTGTAGCTTGGTTTTCCGGCTTGCTCTCATTTTACAACAGTACGTTTTTTCGTCGTTATCATAAGTGGCATCACCGTTACACTCGCGTTCCTGACAAAGATCCAGAACTAACCGATCTCAAACCGAGCAACCTGGGCAAATACTTGTTGATAATTAGCGGTTTACTGTGGTGGTGGGGTAAAATACGGGGGCATTTTCAGGTTGCAACTGGTCAATTTGACGATTTTCCATTTGTGCCAGAAGCAGCACGAGCCGAAGTTATTCGTTCTACACGTTGGCAATTAGGTATTTATGCAGGTGCGATCGCTGTTTCAATTCTAGTTAATCAGCCTTGGTTTTTCCTGTATTGGCTGCTGCCCCTGTTTGTCGGTCAGCCAATTCTCCGGTTTATTCTGCTGGCAGAACATACAGGTTGCACTCTGGACGCAAATCTGCTCACGAATACCCGCACAACGCTGACCCTCTGGCCTGTGCGATTTTTCATGTGGAATATGCCATTTCATGCAGAGCATCATTTGTACGCATCAATTCCGTTCCATGCCCTACCAAAAGCACATCAGCAATTGAGCAAATACTTTACCCACATTGAACCTGGCTATCTGAAAGTCAACTGGAATATTGTGGCTAAATTCTGGTAATTGGTAGGATAACAATAAGTCTATTTGATTTTTATTTGTTCTAGACTCGACCTTAATGCACCTTTATCAGATCATGAAGAATGATTAAGAAAAACGAGTATAGACAAACATGATAAAAATGCTAGCTGAAAACTTGATGGGAATTGAGTCAAGATTACAAATTAATTGGGTTTGGCTAAATGCCAGCTTACAGTTTGCTAGTTGGGGACTTATTTCACTTTTACTTGCTGAGGTCTTGAGAGACACATACCATGCTTTGTGTCACCAAGTCAATTGGCTTGCGAAATGGCACAACAAGCACCACATGGCCTATCGCCGTGATTTATCGATAGTTTCCCTGAAAGTTTATCAAGAATCCCAGCTCTATCACGACATTTTAGAGTCGAGTCTACTGCTAGTGGTCTTGGTAGTCATTGCCTTAATTGTCCAACAAATGGGGTTATGGCTGGGAGTAGCTTATGCTTGCACCTTCTTATATGGCGCGTCTATGCGGTATTTTCAGGGAAAAATTGATACAGACTTCAACCACTTACCCGGCCCTTTAGAGACAATTCCATCCATTTGGTGGGTGAATCGGTCTTACCATTGGCGGCATCATTTTGATGATGTCAACGCTTACTACAGTGGTGTCTTTCCCTTAGTGGATAAAATTCTTGGCACAGGACTGTCTCTCAAGGGGAAAACCGTCGCTTTAACCGGAGCCTCAGGAGCGTTGGGGCAAGCGTTAGTGGGTGAACTTGTAAAAAATAATGCTAAAGTCGTCGCATTAACCACTAATCCAGAAAAATTAGTAGAGCAAGTTGGGGTGAAGGTGATTCCCTGGCAGTTGGGCAATGAAGCCAATTTGAGGGATAGTTTAGAGAAAGTAGATATTTTAATTATCAACCACGGAGTCAATGTCTACACCAGCCGCACACCAGAGGCCATCAACTCCTCATACGAGGTGAATACCTTTTCAGCATTGCGGTTGATGGATATATTTTCGACAACTGTAACAGGGCCACAAGCAAAAGCAACTAAGGAAATCTGGGTAAACACTTCTGAGGCTGAGGTTTCTCCAGCGCTGAGTCCGCTTTATGAACTCAGCAAGCGATCGCTAGGAGATATTGTTACCCTCAAGCGATTGGACGGGGATTGTGTAATTCGCAAGTTAATTCTTGGCCCATTTAAGAGTCAACTGAATCCTTATGGAGTGATGTCAGCACAGCAAGTTGCTCGTGCGATCTTATTTTTGGCACGGCGCGACTTCCGAAATATTATCGTGGCAATAAATCCTCTCACCTATCTGCTGTTTCCCTTAAAAGAAACTAGTACATCGCTATACTATCGAATCTTCAGCCGAACAGCGAAAAGTTAATAATTGCCAGATTATAAGCCAGTGACTATTTCAAATAGTTTAGGATCTCAGACTTGAGAACCTACAACTTTCGTAGGGTGCGTTACGCTGTCGCTAACGCACCTACTAAATTACACTTAATTAAGTAACTGCAAATTCAGTGTACTGTCTGATATCGACTGGTTGGAATGCGAGAACAATTTGATTTTTAGGAATACCAGCGTTAACAAGTTCAGTGGCTATACCGTATTCTGTACCGTCTCTTTGAATCCAGATTTTATCGTTGATGATGTCAATATGGACTAAGCAACCATGCACCCGTTGATTATTTTCCCAGCCTAATGTTAGTAGTAGGTAATGGTTGGCAGTTTGGTCTATAATTAGTTGTCTTTCTAGTTCTCCATAAGCGTAGGGGAGTTGGGCGTATTCGTTTAATATTTTTTGAATGATTTGGCGATAATTATCTAAGATATCCATTGCAGTACCACCTCTCGTTTTGAGTCAAAGACAAGGAAACAAATTTTATCTCAAGCAAATACGCAAAGGCAAAAAGTAAGAATACAAAAATATAGTAATATTTTAAATTAGTAATGTTTCTGGAAATATAAATAATTACTATGTCAAATCCAATTCTAATAAGTTTAAAAATTTATCTTGAACAATCTTGCTGTGATTTTTTCAGTAAGAGGCAAATAGACACTATTTTTTCAGGTGGAGGCTTTACCAGAGATGAATCAATAAATTTTGAGTATAAACGTGATTTAATAAATCAATACTATAAATCAGTCGATTGGGAAAGTCCAGTAATAATACCCAAATTGAATCAAGTTATAGAAACAATATTGTATTCTACTTATTTATCTGATGATGCAAAAAATAATTTTCGTAAAACACTATCAGACATTGGCTTTAAATTTGATGGAAATAGAGTAATTTATCAGCCAATTATACCTAATAATAGTTTATTTATATCACAATTTCCTGTGGGATTGCCATTTGGCAAACCTAAACCAGAGTTTGCTGTTCAAATTGATCAAGGTAGCCAAAAGTTAAAATTTGAATGGAAAAATGGTATTGGAATTATAGACTTTAATGTTTATCCTGATTTAACTTATCAAAAATTAGCACAAAATTTTAATTTACATTTAGGAACAACAGATACAAGTTTAAGAAGAGCCTTGAGAGACATGAATCAAACTGAATACGAAACAAATTTTTTTCTCCATTATGCTAAAACATTTAATATGGCTAATCAAAATATACCTATACTCATACCTCAAGCTTGGATACAGTGGCATTCACAATCAAAAAAATATTTAAATCCTACCTCATCTCTGAATATCAACGATATTTATAGGGTTGACTTTGTAGCTTTCTGGAAGAATAAAAAATTTGCTATTTTTATTGACGATATTAGTCATTATGCAACTCGTAAGCACAATCAGGAAACCTGGTTAGCTAGTGAAGAAGAATATTCTCAAAATATACAACAAGCTAGAAAATTGATGAAAGAAGGATGGTTTGTAATTAGATTTAGTAATTGGGAAATAAAACAAAAAGAATTACTTGATAAAGCTATGATTGATTTACAACAAATAATAGTCTTTTCTTGATGTTTTACTCTTCTTGCTTCGTGCTTTTATGGCTCATTCAATCAATCCATAACGCCGCACAAGAAAAAAGAGATAAGCTTTGGCTTATCCACAAAAAACCAACTAATCAATCATCAGGTTCACGATTCCCAAGAATTAATATACTCAACCTTCAACTTCAGTCGGTATAGAATACGAAAAAATTAAACAGATGCAAAACCAGTAAACTGCCGGACATAAGGCGATCTAAAACCTAAAACAATATCTGTTGTCGGCACACCTAATTCTACTAATTGATTAGCTATTCCTTCTTCAGTAAAATCGCGCTGAATCCAAATTTTATCATCCTTGATACTAATATGAATTGGGCATCCATACACTCTTTCTTCATCATTCCATCCTACATATATTAATAAGTAGCGATCGCGTTCTGTATCAAAGACAATTTCGGTATTTTCTAAATCTTCTTTGGGTTGCTCATTTGCATATTTAGAAATGATCCTTTTCACTAATTCCTGATAATCTAATTTTTCCATAATACTATCTCCTGTTTCTGAACATGAAAAACAAATAATTTGATTTCATACCGTTCTAATACACTTTGAATAAAAGAATCTATAAAAAACTCTTGGTAGATATCTTGAGATATTGCTAAATATAATACTCGTTCAGAGTCCTTTTGTTCTAATGCTACCCTGTAGTTCAAAAATTGGCCTATAGCTGTATGAAACTCTGAGATTGCTGACACCCCAATAAAACTTTTTACCTCTACTGCTATTTTTAGTTCATTTTTTTCAGCCGAAATTAACTTTTGCGCTCCTAAGTCTATTTTAATTCTAATTTGTTCAGAGAGTTTAAAAAACAATGGATCATGTGTAATTTTCCAGCCATCTTTTTCTAAGGCTACTTTCACAGTATTATGAAAAATATCTTTTGCTGACATGATATGCAAAACCTTAAACAGATGCAAAACCAGTAAACTGTCTCACATGAGGTGATCTAAAACCTAAAACTATATCTGTTTTTGGTACTCCCAATTCTACTAATTCATTAGCTACACCTTCCTCTGTCAAATCGCACTGAATCCAGATTTTTCCATTGATAATATCTATATGAATCACCGAACCATAAGTCCGTTTTTCACCTTCCCAACCTAGATGAATTACTAAATAGTGATTTTTTTGATTGTCAAATATTAATTGTATTTCCGTTCCCTTGGCTAAATGACTTTCTGTATGTCTTGCTAATACTGTCTGTACTAATTCAGGATAATTCATTCCTTCCATAAGATAACCTCCTGCTTGCTACTTTCAAATATCAATAATTTTAATTTATGTTCAGCAATTATTTCTTGAATCACAGGTATCAGGAAAAAAGCTGTATATATTTCATAACTAATTGCTAAATATAAAATACGATCAGGTTCTTCTTTTCTTAAAAGAGAACGGTAATTAAGTGTTTGTCCTAAAGCTGTATGAAATTCACTAATCGCTGATTTTCCCAAAAAAGATTTTATTTCAACTGCTATTTTGTGTCCTTCTTTTTCTGCTCCTAAAAGTCTTTCTGCACCTAAATCAAGACGAAATTCTATAGTATCTACTATAAATATTAAAGGATGATCAGTAATTAACCAACCATCTTTCTCTAAAGCTTACTTAACAGCATTATGAAAAAAATCTTTTGCTGACATACAAACTTACAATAACACCCTCCATCCTATTATATCCTCTCTCTATGGCTCTACATCTCTGCGAGAGAAACACAAAAAAAGGGATAAGCAAAACGCCTATCCCCAAAAAAATCAACTAATCAATGTATCAAGTTCCACTTGTCCAAGAATTGATGTACTCAATTTGATCTGCTGTCAAGCTATCAATCTTAATGCCAATAGCCTCCAACTTCAACCGAGCAATTTCTTGATCAACTTCAACAGGAATTGAGTGCAAACCAGGTTGCAACTTACCTTTATTCTTCACCAGGTATTCACAAGCCAAAGCTTGGTTCGCAAAACTCATATCCATAACTGCGCTGGGGTGTCCTTCAGCCGCAGCTAGGTTAATCAAGCGTCCTTGTCCGAGAACGACAACTGATTTACCATTTTTCAATTTGTACTCTTCAGTGAAAGGACGAACTTCTTTGATTTCCTTAGCATTTGCAGCCAAGTATTTCAAATCAAGTTCCAAGTCAAAGTGACCGGAGTTACAAACGATCGCACCATCTTTCATCACATCGAAGTGTTCACCGCGAACGACGTGCTTGTTACCAGTCACAGTGATAAAAATATCACCTTGGTGTGCAGCTTCAGCCATTGGCAGGACGCGGAAGCCATCCATTACGGCTTCAATTGCCTTGATGGGGTCGATTTCGGTGACGATGACGTTAGCACCCATCCCACGGGCGCGGAGGGCTGTACCTTTACCACACCAGCCATAACCGACGACAACAATGTTTTTACCAGCCAACAAAATATTTGTGGCGCGAATAATGCCATCTAGGGTTGATTGCCCAGTACCATAGCGATTATCAAAGAAGTGCTTGGTGTCGGCATCGTTGACGTTGACTGCGGGGAAGGTGAGAACGCCTTCTCTAAACATGGCACGTAACCGCACAATACCAGTGGTGGTTTCTTCGGTGCTACCAATCAAATCAGCAATTTGGTGTTGGCGGTGTTGGATTAAAGCCGCAACTACATCGCTACCGTCATCAACAATAATGTTGGGGCGATGATCTAAAGCTATTTGGACGTGGCGGTTATAAGTTTCGTTATCTTCGCCTTTTTGAGCAAAGACGGGAATTTCATGATCGAGGACGAGGCTAGCGGCTACGTCATCTTGGGTTGATAAGGGATTGCTAGCAATTAAAAGCGCATCTGCACCACCGGCTTTCAGAGCGATCGCCAAATGTGCTGTTTCTGTTGTAATGTGGGCGCAAGCTACAAGGCGTAAACCAGCGAAGGGTTTTTCGATGGCGAAGCGATCGCGAATTTGCCGCAAAACTGGCATTTCGCGTCCAGCCCATTCAATGCGCTGTCTTCCCAAGGCAGCTAGGCCGAGGTCTTTAACCTCGTGCTTTAATCGGGGAGAAGTTGCGGTCATCAAAAGTTTCCTCAAAAAATTAAAAAAGCTACGTAAAATTTACGCACTCTACTAGGTTATTCTACTACTGGCGATTTTTGCTTGTATTTAGCAAATCACTAGTCAAACAATTTTGGATTTTAGATTTGCAATTTTGGATTGACTACACCTACAAGGGGTGGGGCTTGAACCCATTTTTAATCCAAAATCCAAAATCCAAAATCTCAAATTGGCACGGTCAATAGTCCTCAAAACTAGCTTGACGTTTGATAAGCCGAATGTCAACTTCATCCCCAGGTTCTTCGTTTTTGTTTTATGTTTGGTAAGAGTAAGACTCTTCCAAGGCTTACCTGCTGATTCTAAGTACATTGTCATCTGTCTAAAGATAGATAAATTGCAAAAACATCATCTAAAGGAAAACCTCAACTTTAGATAAGTACATTTACCCAAAGTAATTGCGGAGGATGGTTAGAGAAGTAGTCATTAGTTGATTTTAATCAAGGAGGTGTTTGAGTGCGCTTTCAATTTTTGGCGATCGCTAGTTCAATGGCCATAGCCGTTGTATCTGTGCCCAAAGCCACAGCCCAGATTCCTTTTTTACCGCAGCTGCAAGCTCCCAGCAGTGTGAGTAATGATTCAAATGATCGAGTTGTTTCGGGCTGGATTTATTTAGATGGTCGTCGGTTATTTCAGATAGCAGCATCAAAAGCCAACTTTCCTGAGCGTTCAGAAGATATTCAAAAGAAGTTGCAGAAAATTGGCCAAAATTACTTTCAATCACCAGCAAAAACAGCAGTCAAGGTAGAAGTTCGCAAAGTAAACGAATTACCAGTAATTTATGTGAACGGTCAATATCTGATGACCGTCACTTCTGAAGATGCTGGACTGCGACAGGTAGATATATCGACATCGGCAAATCAAGTGGCCGAAGCGTTAGAAGAAGACTTGCAAGAAGCAAAGCAAGAAAGACAAACTCAATTTTTAATCGGCCAAGGTAAAATTGCTGCGGGCATCGGACTAGCAATGATTGTCATGAGTTGGGGGGTATATAGCTGGGAGCAGCGTGACAAAAAGAATTTATTATACCCCATTGCCTCCCAACCCCCCAGAGGGCCCCAAAACTCCCCAATTTCAACAGCAGCAGCTCAACCAATTACAACACAACTGAATCAACAGCAAAAGCAGCATCTCCAAGAAGTCAAAAGACGATTGTTTCAGCTAAGTCAAGCCGGAATTTGGGGAAGTGGAAGCTTCTTTATTTTGGGACTATTTCCCTATACACGAGGGTTTCAGCTAGGAATTATCACTGCCGCCCAATTTCCTTTGCGATTAGGTATCGTGTTCCTGGGAACCTATGTAGTGATTCGTTTTACCTACGCCCTAATTGACCGCTTCACCACCACTCTAATCAGCAGTGGTGCTTTCCTAACCCCAGAAAGTTCTGAACGGCTGCAACTGCGAGTTTCCACATTTTCTGGTGTGACTAAAAGCATCGCTACTGGTATCTGCGTGGGAGTTGGTATCTTACTAGCGCTGGTATCCTTGGGGATAGATATCGTTCCCTTGCTAGCGGGTGTCAGTTTAGTTGGTGTTGCATTGTCTCTGGCCTCGCAAAACTTAATTAAAGATGCGATTAACGGTTTTTTGATCATTCTAGAAGACCAGTACGCTTTAGGCGATGTGATTACTGTGGGAGACGTGGGAGGCTTAGTAGAAAATCTGAATTTGCGGATGACCCAAGTGCGGGATTCCGAAGGGCGCTTGATCACGATTCCCAATGGTGAAATTAAAGTTGTTGCCAATCTTTCTAGTCGTTGGTCACGAGCCGATTTAACGATCCCGATCGCGTACCAAGCCGATACAGAACAGGCTTTGAAGTTGATTGAAACTGTTGCCGAGAAAATGAATCAAGAAATGCAATGGCAGCGTCAAATTTTGGAACCGCCGCAAGTTTTGGGAATAGATCAATTTGGCGATCGCGGTTTGATTATTCGCGTCTGGATTAAAACACAGCCCCTCAAACAATGGGATGTAGCACGAGAGCTTCGCCGCCGCCTGAAAGTTGCCCTAGACGAAGCTGGAATTTCCATCTCTGTACCTCAACAAGCAATTTGGGTCAATGATGATCATTTGTTAAATTTTCAGGAGAATGGCAAAGCTAATTAGAATTTGGATTGATTACCGCATTTTTCAGTTGATTAGACCAAATCCTGACCTCTCTCATCCCAGGAGAGCAGGGGGATGAGGGGGACGAGGGAGAATATTGAACAAGTTTGTTTCTTCCTTGTCTCTTCCCAATGCCCAATGCCCAATGCCCAATCTTGCGCGATCGCCAACACTAAGCCCGAATAAATACTTATTATTAATAAAAAGCTACTACCTCACTAACCAGTCTTGAACTTTTCCCTGATTTTATGTTTGTCAATACCTTCATCAGACGGCCAGTCCTGACGACGGTCTGCACGTTCATCATTTTGCTGCTGGGAAGCATCTGTATTCCGATCCTGCCGATTTCTCAACTACCAGACCTCGCCCCCGTGCAAATCACCGTTAGCTCCACCAATATTGGTGCAGATGCTCAAACAACAGAAAGCACTGTCACCAACATTATTGAGCGACAAATTAATGGTGTTAAAGATGTATCTTATATATCTTCTAATACGGGTAATGATGGTTCCAGCAACATAACTGTCTCCTTCCCAACTCAAGTCAATAGCGATATTGCTCAAGTAAACGTTCAAAATAAAGAAGGACTTGCTTCACCTCAATTGCCAGATACCGTTCAACGAACAGGTGTGACCGTTCAAACGGCATCAAGCAGTCTCCTTCTCGTCTATGGGTTTTACTCAGAAAATAATGAGTATGACAACCTTTTTATCAGTAACTATGTCGATCTGTTTATTCTCGATCAGATCAAACGGCTTCCTGGTGTGGGACAAGCCACCATTTTTGGGGAACGCAAATATGCCATGCGTCTTTGGCTTGATCCCAACAAGCTTGCCCAACATCAACTAACTCCTCAAGATGTGACAACTGCCCTGCAAGAACAAAATATTCAGGTGGGTGCAGGGTCAATTGGTAAGGAACCAGCACCAGATAATCAAAGTTTTGAATTTGCTTTACGGGCAACTAGTCGATTTAAAGATGCGGCTGAATTTGAGGATATGGTACTGAAGGTGAGTCAAGGTGGCACTAATGGCACTACTAATAACACCACTAATAGTACCAGCACCACTAATACCAGCACTAATAGCACCCTAGTTAAGGTCAGAGATATCGGTCGAGTTGAACTGGGAGCAGAGAGCTATCTCGCTGATGCCAAATTCACCTTACCAGGAAATGATCCCAAGCCAGCCGTGGGTTTGGGGATATATCAACTTCCGGGTAGTAATGCCCTGAATGTTGCCCATGCTGTTGAAGACCAAATCAAAATACTAGAGAAGAGTTTTCCACCTGGACTAAAAGGACAGGTGGCATTTGATACCACTCCATTTGTAGAAATTTCCCTCGAAGAAGTTCTGCACACTCTGGTTGAAGCGATTATCTTGGTAGTCTTGGTAATTTTTGTCTTTTTGCAAGACTGGCGTACCACGATCATTCCCACTGTGGCGATCCCTGTTTCTCTGATTGGGACGTGTGCGGCTCTGTTGGTTTTAGGATTTCAGATTAATACACTGACCTTATTTGGTTTCGTCCTCGCGATCGGTCTTGTTGTCGATGATGCGATTATTGTGGTGGAGGCAGTTGCAGTCAAACTGGAGCAGGGCTTGAAGCCCCTTGATGCAGCTATGGAAGCCATGAAAGAGTTGACTGGGGCAGTCATTGCCACTTCACTTGTACTCATGGCGGTATTCCTTCCAGTTACATTCATTCCGGGCACTACTGGGATTGTCTACAAACAATTTGGGTTAACCGTTGCTTGCTCTATTGCCATTTCCACCTTCAATGCTTTAACTTTCTCTCCGAGTATGGCAGCCATCCTGATGCGCCCTGCTCAGACTCCACGGGGCCCTTTGGGGTGGTTTTTTACGCAGTTTAATCGGGGATTTAGCTGGTTTACGCGTCGCTATGTCGGGTTTGTTAGCTACCTTACCCATGTCAAGCCGATTGTAATTGGGGTTTTTATCAGTGGTTTAGTAGCAACGGTTTTGATGTACAAAGTAGTGCCTACTGGATTTATTCCAGAGGAAGATCAGGGTTACTTCTTTGTAGTTGTCCAGGGGCCTGATGGGGTTTCTTTAAAATACACCGAATCTGTGATGAATCGGGTTGTTAAAGAAGTAACATCGCTTCCCGAAGTTCAAGCTAGTTTTATGATTAGTGGCTTTGGTTTCGATGGCAATGCTTCTAATTTAGGCATTGCCTTTGCTAACCTGAAACCCTGGAAAGAGAGAACTCTAGAATCTCAGTCTGTCTATGGAATACTTCAGAGGATGAACAAAAAGCTCTCTACAATTACAGATGCGAGAGCGATCGCTGTAAATGCTCCTCCAGTTAGAGGCTTAAGTTCTACGGGTGGTTTTGAGTTTATCATTCAAGACAAAACCGGAAATGCGCCGATTCAAACCCTGCTTGATACTGCTCAAAAGTTCATTGGGGCGGCAAATAAAAATCCTGTTCTCCAAAGAGTCTTCACTCAGTTCACCGCAGACACTCCCCAATTTGACATCCAAGTGAACCGCAACCAAGCCAAAGCTCTCAACGTCGAACTCAACGACATCTTTGGGGCGTTGCAAAGTTACTTGGGGTCGCAATATGTGAATGACTTTGTGCAGGGACAGCGACAGTATCGAGTATATGTCCAAGCAGATGGGATTTTCCGCTCTAATCCAGATGATATTGGCAAGCTGTATGTTCGTTCTGCAAGTGGGGCGATGATTCCGTTGAGCAATTTGGTGAAAGTTACTCCCTTTGTGGGGCCGAAAACCATTTCGCATTATAACTTGTACAGGTCAATCAAAGTCCAGGGCGCTCCTGCTCCTGGTGCTAGTTCTGGACAGGCGATTCAAGCGATGGAGAAACTAGCAGCCGAGGTCTTACCTCAAGGGTTTGGTTATGAGTGGACAGGGACTTATCTCCAGGAAAAGACATCTGGGGGATCTACGGGCTTGATTTTTGCCTTCGCGTTCGTTATTGTCTTTCTGGTGCTGGCGGCTCAGTATGAAAGCTACGTTGACCCGATCATTATTTTGCTGACAGTTCCCCTGGCAGTTTTGGGAGCGATGACGGCGATTTGGCTACGTTCCAATATTTTCATGGCAGGTAGCCTCTTCCCGAAAGTGGTGGATGATATCTATTGCCAGGTAGGTTTGGTGACTTTGATAGGTCTAGCCGCCAAGAACGCAATTTTAGTTGTAGAATTTGCCAATCAGCTGCATGAGCAAGGCATGAGTTACACACGGGCGGCGGTGAAAGCGGGGCAAGAACGTCTGCGACCGATCTTAATGACTTCCTTTGCAGCGCTGTTAGGATTTTTGCCCTTGGTGATCTCTCAAGGGGCTGGAGCCAGCAGCCGTTGGTCTTTAGGAACAGCGCTCTTTGGGGGGCTGATGCTGGCGACGTTCTTGAGTTTGTTTTTAGTGCCAATTCTTTACATCTTAGTCAAGAGTGCGGCTCAGGCTATATCACCTCGGAAGGGATCGGGTGGCTCAAAGCCTCCAGATTCTCCTAATGGAACTTTGGGATCTGAACATCGGGTTTTGCCTGCTAGCTCAACTCAGCCAGAGACACAACTTAGGTCTCAGGAGGATGGGATCGGCTGACTTTTGCTGTTAAGTTTCTATTTTGGCTCTGCCGCAAGTTAAGCGGCAGAGCCTCTTATTAGGCATTCCCAGTCTCCGACTGGGAACGAGATAAACGGCACTCTCAAGAATAGGATGCGATCGCTAAAATGACAGAAATTGCACTTGTAAACCGTTATAGAATTTTGAGTAAGAATTAGATTGTAAAACCGTATGCCAGACTCGCTCTCCGTGGCGCTATCGGTTTAATTACGAATTACGAATTACGTTAGCGAAGCGGTAGCGAGTCATCGAGCGTCATTACGAATTATTGTTGAGCTATTGCTATGACAACTAAACAAGCCATCTTTGACGCAATTGAACAACTGCCACAGCACCTAAAAGACGTGTTGCAGTATGTTCAAAAGCTTGCACTTACTCTAAAATCACCAACATCTAACCCACCCACCCAAAGCAGCGATCCTCTTGCAGACTTTATCGGTGCAGTATCTAACGGCTCCCTGGCTGCTAACTTAGACGACGAACTTTATGAGGGTTCAACTTTTTATTGATACATGGGGCTGGCTGACGCTTCATGACAGAAGTGAACGCTATTAATAAGCGATGTGCAACTTTCTCTCAAACCTAACCCCCAACCCCTTCCCTACAAGGCTATCCATTACCCGGATCTTTCTTAACATTTGCGAGAGTATTGACTCAGGTTTTTATAACCCAGATTCGTTCGTTGTTCATTCTCAATAAAAACGCAGTTTTAGCGAGAAGATTAAAAGCGAATTTGTCAAGTATGCCTAAATTCTCAGTGTCTAAGACGGTTATAGAACATGGGTTTCAAGATTGTAAAGAAAGATGTGGGTAACGCATAGCCTACAAGGGAAGGGGAGTAAGATTCAAAGCCTCTCTCCTTTTAGGAGAGAGGTTTGGAGAGAGGTCAAAATATTAAGTCGCACATCGCGTTTTAATATAAAAGTGCAAAAATGAGCCTTTGAACCTCGAAGTTGACCTTCTGAGGCTCAACGTTGACCTTCTGAGGCTCGACGTTGACCTTTTGAGGCTCGAAGTTGACCTTCTGAGGCTCAATGTTGACCTTCTGAGGCTCAATGTTGACCTTCTGAGGCACGATGTTGACCTTCTGAGGCACGATGTTGACCTTCTGAGGCTCAAAGTTGACCTTCTGAGGCTCAAAGTTGACCTTCTGAGGCTCGATGTTGCACCTTTGAGCCTCGAAGTTGCGGGTTTGAAGCTCAACTAACAAATATATCTAACCATTCCTGAATTTACAGGGGTCAGCGTGTAGTAAAATTTGCTCACCTCTGTAAAGTGGAACATGGCTAAAGATTTTTCCGGTCAAAATCTCCGAGGACGCAACTTCAAAGGTAGGAAAGACCTTGCGGGTGCAAACTTTAGCTATGCCGACATCCGAGGGGCAAATTTCACCAATGCTAATTTAACAGGTGCAAACTTCAGTCATGCCAAAGCTGGACTGCAACGACGTTGGGTAATTTCCCTAGTCCTTGTCTCATGGCTATTGTCGGGACTTTCAGGATTTTTATGGATTGTCAACGGTTATTTTGTGTCACCAATATTTAATACTTCCTCCTTAATCCATCAGATTGGCGGCTGGACTGTTCTAATCGTATTAATTGCCTTTTTCTTCTTCACAATTCGCCAAGGACTAGCAGCTGGTTTAGGAGCCATAGCCTTCGCCTTTGCCGTAGCCTTCGCCTTTGCTGTAGCCTTAGCCGTAACTAAAGCCTTAGCCGTCGCCTTCGCCGGAGCCTTAGCCGTAGCCTTCGCCTTCGCCGGACCCTTCGCCTTCGGCGGAGCCTTAGCTGGAGCCGTAACCTTCGCCATAACCTTCGCCTTCGCCGGAGCCTTAACTAGAGCCTTAACTTTCGCTGGAGCCTTAGCTGGAGCCTTCGCCGGAGCCTTAGCTGGAGCCTGCGTCTTAGCTGATGCCTTCGCCGTAGCTGGAGCCTTAGCCGTCGCCTTAGCCGTCGCCTTCGCCGTAGCTGGAACGTTACTTAGCATCTACATCAGTTGGCGAGCCATGAAAGGAGACGAAAAGCACTCCTTGGTTCGTAATATTGCTGTTATCTTTGCTGCAACAGGAGGTACAAGTTTTTATGGCGCTGACTTAACAGGTGCTAATTTCACCCAAGCTACGCTCAAAAGTACAGATTTGCGAAACACTATCCTTATATGTAGCCGTTGGCATCAAGCCAAAATGCTTGACCGTGTTCGTCCTGGCTCGACTTATCTGCAAAACTCACAAGTACGTCAACTGTTGGTTACAGGACAGGGACAGGACAAAAACTTTGACGGTAAAAACCTGCGAGGTATCAACTTACAATCAGCTAACCTAGCAGATGCCAGCTTTATTGGGGCTGATCTCAGTGAAGCTAATTTGCAAGATGCCGATTTGTCAAGAGCAAAGCTGAAGCAAACGCAACTAGACGGCACAGATTTAACAGGTGCAACCCTTACTGGAGCTTACATTGAAGATTGGGGGATTACAAATACAACTAAATTGCATGGGGTGAGGTGTGAATATGTCTTCATGCGCGTCGGCACAAAAAAAGACCCCGACCCCCTCCGCAAACCTGATAATAAACAAGAGACATTTGCAGACGGGGATTTTGCCGACTTTATCAAGCCAATTTTTGACACCCTCGACCTTTATCATAATCAAGGCGTTGATCCTCGCGCGATCGCGATCGCCTTCAAAAACCTTGCTGAAAACCATCCTGAAGCTGAGTTAGAAATCGTGGCAATGGAGAAACGCGGCGATGATAAAATCTTACTCAGAGCCAAAACCGCAGCAGGTAGCGATAAATCTCAACTGAGTGCCGAATATTTTGATGACTATAATCAACTCAAAGCTTTATCGCAGAGTCAGCAATTATTGCTGGTAGAAAAAGATAGTTATATTAGTGATTTAAAAAATATGATCACAACTGCACTTAGGCAGCCTAAATCTTATACACAAGGAAATACCATCATGTCTGATATCAGCGGCATCAATATTCAAGACAGCAGTAATGTCAGCGGTATCGCTGGCGGTGGTTCTGTTGCTAATCTGGGAACCATCAGCGGTAATGTGAGTATTGCCCTCAATGAGTTACCTGATTCACCAGAAGCAGATAAACCCGGCATTAAAGAATTATTGACGCAGTTGCACGAGGCAATTTCACAGTCCTCAGATTTGCCTGAAACAGATAAGGCTGATGCCTTATTACAGGTAGAAGCTTTAGCAGAAGCAGCTAAAAATCCTCAAGAATCCACTAAGCAAAAGACTGCAAAAAATGCAATCATCATGTTAAAAGGGCTATTTTCTGGTTTACCTGCGATCGCTTCCCTGGTTGAAGCGACTAATAAATTATTGCCTGCGATTTCTAAATTATTCGGTTTAGGATAATTTATCGCTGTTCTCGTTGAGATGCAACACACCGTAGTTAAATCGGCGGTTAGAAACCGCATCTACACAGGCAAAACCGACCTCCGTGGATTTCAAACCCTCAATTTTTCCTTACTTAGTCCGCGCAGGCGGACTTTGTTTGTGTAGCCGCGAATTCCATTCGCACTGGCTCAATTTGACTAAGCCGTTAATATCTGCTGCGCTGTCAGTTTTAACTCAGGGAAACTCGGAGAATATATCTGCTGGTTTCCTGTGAATACTGTTTGGTTATAACGTCCTTCATTCAACAAACAGATTGTCAGCTTTGCCTCAAGAGGATCAACAATCCAGTATTCAGGAATAGAAAAGGCTGCATACTCAAGTGGTTTCCTTTGATAATCTCGCTTCACAGACTCAGCGCTAACCACTTCTACTGTCAACATTGGTGGTAACTCAAGTACAGCCGATTTACCCTGAATAGATTGTCGCTGTTCTTCAGTCATCACAATTAAGTCAGGTAGGCGGGATTTTTTCACAGAGGTACGAACGCCAGTACCGCTAGGGCGAACTTGCCAGTTTAACCCTAGTCGTTGGATTTCCAGATAGAAGCGGATTAACAAAAAAGTAATGATCGCTTCATGCAAATCTGAGGCTGGAGGCATTTCTAACAGTACCCCATCTTCAAGTTCATAGCGCTTGTCAGTGCCATCATCGTAGGTGAGATATTGCTCAAAAGTATACAGACGTTCTACAGGTTTTGTCGTGGACATACTCTTGTAATTCGTAATTGTCCATAATCATATCTACTTTCTTCATTCTCAGGTAGTTTTGGAATGTAGAGTTAAATTTTTCCAAAATGTCTTTAACTGAAGAAATTCTTTCCCAATTACCCGGCGATGCATTAGCAGGGTTGCGCCAAAGCGATCGCATCTTAACATCTCTGCGTGAAAACTCCGCACCTATCCCAACGTTAGTTAAAGAAAGTCAACAGCCTTTAGGTGTCGCAGACTTCGATGTAATTATCTGCGGTGGCACCTTGGGCATTTTAATTGGTTGTGCTTTGGCGGTGAAGGGGCTGCGGGTGGCGTTGCTGGAAGGGGGAATTCTCCGGGGGAGGGAACAAGAGTGGAATATTTCTCGCAAAGAATTAGATGTATTTGTGGAATTGAACTTGCTAACAGAGGAGGAATTAGCAAGTGCGATCGCCACTCAATATAACCCAGCGCGAGTTAGTTTTGATGGCGGTACAGAAGTTTGGGTAGAGGATGTTTTGAATATCGGCGTAGATCCAGTTTATCTACTAGCTACTTTGAAAACCCGATTTCTCGCCACTGGGGGAAAGTTGTTAGAAAATACACCCTTTACTGAAGCTGTGGTTCATCCAGATGGGGTGATGGTAAATAACCAATTCAAAACTCGGTTATTAATCGACGCGATGGGACATTTTTCACCCA
The DNA here is from genome assembly GCF_017115025.1 of Nostoc sp. NOS(2021). GTDB lineage: Bacteria > Cyanobacteriota > Cyanobacteriia > Cyanobacteriales > Nostocaceae > Nostoc. The sequence goes on from NZ_JABXKM010000073.1 coordinate 26,034, forward strand.
TCACCCAACAAGCACGCCAAGGTAAAAAACCAGACGCTTTGTGCTTAGTTGTCGGAAGTTGCGCCCAAGGTTTTCCCGAAAATAACTCAGGCGACTTAATATTATCATTCACACCTTTGCAGAATCAATGTCAGTACTTTTGGGAAGCCTTCCCCGCCAGAGATGGCAGAACCACTTACTTGTTTACCTACATGGATGCACATCCTCAACGCTTGAGTTTAGAAGCTCTATTTGAGGAATATCTGCGTCTCTTACCAGAATATCAGGGAGTGGAATTGAGCAAGCTAAAATTTCAGCGATCGCTATTTGGTTTCTTTCCCACCTATCGCCAAAGTCCCCTAAAAACCCCTTGGAATCGCATTCTACCAGTGGGAGATAGCAGTGGTAGTCAATCTCCCTTGAGTTTTGGTGGTTTTGGGGCAATGGTGCGTCACCTGAAGCGTTTAACTTATGGCATTTACGAAGCGCTGGAAACGGAACAATTATCTGCAAAAGCGATTGCACTACTGCAACCCTATCAGCCAAGTTTGACTGTTACTTGGTTGTTTCAAAGGGCGATGAGTGTTGGTGTAAATCAGAAAATTGCTCCAGATCAAATTAATCAACTACTCTCGGCGGTATTTCAGGAAATGCAACAGTTGGGTACACCAGTGCTAAAACCATTTTTACAGGATATAGTGCAGTTTTCGGCACTAACGCAAACCCTGTTAAAAACTGGTTTATCTCATCCGGGATTAGTTGCCAAGATAATTCCACAAGTAGGTTTAGGAAGTTTGTTAGATTGGATGTTACATTACAGTAATTTAGGTGTATATACTGCCTTGTTTTGGCTAAGTCCAATGCTAGAAACATGGATTAAGAATCAACCAAATGAACAACAATATTATTGGCATCGTTTGATTGATGCCTGGAAGTATGGTTCCGGCGCTGATTACTCAGATGAAACTTAGAATTTTACCTGTGTGAAAATAACATGATTGAACGGAAATCTTTAGGGATAAAATACTTTGCGGTGCTGATTGGATTCCTGCGCGATCGCCCAGGTTTTCTAGAGGAAGTTCGCCAAGGTACAAGATTACCAACTAAAATCATTTCTCTGCTGGTTTGCAGTTCCTTATTTCTTGCCGCTTATGGCGGAATCATTGGTGCATATCATAGTTGGATGCAAGCTTTGTCTTCCGCCATTAAACTCCCAGCCCTTTATTTAATCACACTCCTGATTTGTATCCCGACGTTGTTTTTTGCTAACATTATTTTTGGTTCAAAGCGGACTTTTGCACAGCATTTAGCATTAGTATTAACTGCGGTTTCAGTCACGAGCGTACTTTTATTTAGCTTTGCACCAATCACACTGTTTTTCTTAATTACCACCAATAATTATCAATTTTTAATTTTGTTAAATGTCTTGATCTTTGCATTGACTGGATTTATTGGTGTCTCGTCTTTATATCACGCCACGAGTTTAGTTTTAGAACAAGATAATGAAGGTAGCAAGACACGCCAGAAAATTTTACAATTTTGGCTATTTCTTTACGCTTTCGTAGGCAGTCAGTTAGGCTGGACTCTCAGACCCTTTTTTGGCACACCTGATTCTGTCTTTCAACTGTTCCGCGAAAGAGAAGGTAATTTTTATCTGAGTGTGATTCAAGCTATTAGCTATCTCTTGGGAATCCGTTAATTAATCATTAGTAATTCAATAAAATATACAACATATAAAATTATGCTGGGAAAACAAAATCGCGGAATTCAACAACTTAGTGTTTTGGTTAATTTACTCCGCGATCGCCAGTCTTTCTTAGAAGAAATTCGTCACGGAGTAAGATTACAAAATAAAATTAGTTCTCTATTCGTAACTAGTTCCATTTTCTTTGCCATCTATGGCGCAATTATCGGCGCATCCCATAGTTGGGCACAGGCATTATCTGGAGCTATTAAACTTCCAGTATTTTATTTATTAACACTGATCATTTGTTTTCCAACTTTGTTCTTTTTTAATGTTTTGTTTGGTTCCCGGAGCAGTATTCAACAACATTTCGTTGTGTTGCTCACATCTGTATCAGTGATTAGCGTGCTTTTATTTAGCTTGGCACCAGTGACACTATTTTTTCTAATCACTACACCCGATTCTTATCAATTTTTTAAACTGTTGAATGTGTTAATTTTTGGCATTACAGGCATCTTTGGCGTGAAATTCCTGTATGAAGGAATGCAACTACTTTCTCAACAAGATGAAGTTGGCAAAAAAACCCGCACCACTATTTTAAGATCCTGGTTATTGCTTTATGCCTTTGTTGGTATGCAGTTAGGATGGTTTCTCAGACCGTTTTTTGGTGCCCCTGACTCTAAATTTGAATTGTTTCGGGCGGTGAAAGGCAACTTCTATCTGGATATTGTCAAGGCGATTTCCGAAATTTTCGGTTTGCGTTAATCTAAGATTTATACGTGTTTTATATCATGTCCGATAAATTCTTTATGATATGCTAAACCTGTGAAAAAACGAGTAACACTCACCTTCCCGAAACGCGCTGTGCAAATGCCAGTGACTTACGTACTGGCCAAAGAGTTCAACGTCGCCGCCAATATTATCCGCGCCCAAGTTGCCCCAAATCAAATTGGCAAACTGGTAGTGGAACTAGCGGGAGACATCGATCAATTAGATGCGGCGATTGAGTGGATGCGATCGCGCCATGTTAACGTTTCTTATACATTAGGCGAAATTGCGATCGACCCAGATGCCTGTGTCCACTGTGGCTTGTGTACTGGGGTTTGTCCTACCGAAGCCCTCACCCTCCACCCAGAGACATACAAGTTGACATTCACGCGATCGCGCTGTATAGTCTGCGAACAGTGTATCCCTAGCTGTCCTGTACAGGCAATCTCTACAAATATCTAGCAGTCTGTCAGGTCTAGGACTTACGCATTGACAAGAAATACCAAATATGGAGAAGTTTAAAAACCACATCTTTCGTAAGGGCACAGCAATGCTCATACGTGTCAACTTAAGCTAAAAGCCAGTCTAAAAGAAGCTTTTAGAGATTGCCTCGTTCCCAGTCTCTGACTGGGAATGCCTACTACGAGGCTCCGCCTCTTGACTTGCGGCAGCAGCCCAATGAGGTACATTTCCAGCCAGAGGCTGGAAACGAGGTTTTAAAGGGGTTTGGGCTTAAGCTGACACCAATGAGCTTTTTCTGTGCCCCTACAGTATGGTCTATAGGACTTACGCAAAACCACTCGCTGTAGGGGCAATTCATGAATTGCCCCTACCAGAAAATCACTCTTTTCGGCTATTGTTTGCGTAAGTCCTGGTCTATTTACTATCAAAGGATAATTAATCAAAACCTGGAACAACCTATTTTCGTTAATGCACATCACGATGACTTTGTACAGTGCGTAAGTCCGATGTGTGATCAATGTTCAAACAAATCTTTAAATTGCAACAAATCTAAGGAAACTATCGTTGGCAGAAATTCAAAACATTCTTGAGCAATTTCCCAACGTTCTTCTCGTTTGAGCATTTCTATTAGCTTCTGCTGCACACTAAGTAAGTAGCGCACATCATTGGCAGCATAACTTAGTTGAGCTTCAGTTAAACTAGCGGCGTTACCCCAATCAGAACTTTGAGAGCTTTTATCCAGTTCCACTTGTTCTAACTCTTGCACCACATCTTTGAGTCCGTGGCGATTTGTGTAAGTACGGGCTAACTTACTAGCAATTTTGGTGCAAAAAACAGGGCCAACCTGAATCCCCAAATTAGCTCGCAAAGTGGCAAGGTCAAAGCGAGCAAAGTGAAACACTTTTACGACATTCGCCGCTTCCAAGAGTTTTTTTAAGTTTGGGGCGTCAGCTTGTCCTTTGGCTATGCGGATTGCAGTCACTTTCCCTTCGAGGTTGCACAGCTGGACAAGACACAAGCGATCGCGCAGGGGCAATAATCCCATAGTTTCTGTATCAACTGCGATCGCCACCCCTTCTAAATACTGAGAAAGAGCAGCATCACTGAGGTCGCGATCGCTCACCTGAAAATCTTGTAATGTCATGAATTATTCAAAAATAATAGCAGTGTCCAGCAGACAAAAGTCTTGTCAGACACTACATTATTATTATGCAAAAAAATCAGAAATTAAATCTACCTAGTGTGAAAGAAAAGTTGTGTCAGGTAGACTTCGCCTTGATTATTAGTAGCAACGCCAATTCCAGTCAGGTTGTAATTTCCTTTAAGATTCTTTAGATGTCCGGGACTGTTGATCCAACCAGTAACAGCTTCGTCCACAGGGTTGCTATATCCCCGGTTGAAAGCAACATTTTCCGCCGCACTGTTGTAGCGAAGAGGGATAGCTTTGACTCGCCGTTCAAATCCCTGATGGCTAAATGGAGTTTTACCTTTAGCCATATTTTGACTATGAATTCTTGCCTGTCGAGTGATATTTGCATTTAGGGTCAACTTTGGCAGTCCTTTAGAAGCCCGATATCGATTAATTTCGTCAAAAACTGATTTTTCTAGCTCCGTAGTTTTAAAAGTAGGAGTCGATATTGCAACCTGACTGGAAAAAAGCGACAACAGCTTATTACGGGTGGATGTATTTGTAGAAGGATAATTTGGTATCGGAACAGTCGTTAATCCACTAGCAAGGACAAGCGCACTTAAAGCGATGCCAAAAGCAGTTTGTCGGAACATGGAGAATTGCGTAATGTGTAGGGATATAAGACTTCTACTCTACCTTATTGTTCCGACGATATATACCACGATACTGTTAAGGATTGATGAATTTCGGCAATCTGGCTATATCCTTGTATAGGAAGTACAAACAATCATTTCCAATTGTCAATAGTTCAGGAGTGCTGAGTCCTGAACCCTGAGTAAGAAATAATGAGTAACAAGTAATGAGTAAAAAGTAGTACTTATGAATCTTTTCACTCAGCACTAGCTAAACCTTAGCTATCCGCTAACAGCACTGTTTCGGTCAGCTTCATGAAAATCACGGTTATTTTTGCTGAGAATTTAAGATTTTCATGAATCACTAAAGAAATGTCATTTAAACTACATTATTCTACATTTAGCAAAAGCTTTGCTAACAAGCTGAAGTTTGGGGAATTTGAGAAAAAACCTAAATTTTACCAAATCTATCAGCGAAGGAAAATTTGTGTGAAGTAGATTCCGCCTGCACTGTTGCTAGCGACACCAATCCCCGTCTTATTATAATTACCTCTGATATTGGCTAGATGCCCTGGACTGTTGAGCCAGCCTTGAACAGCTGTTTTGGCAGGGTTACTATATCCCTGGTTAAAAGCAACATTTTCACCAGCTGCACTGTAGGAAATACCGATTGCTTGAATCCGTTCTGAAAATCCCGTATGTCCAAAGGGAACTTTACCATTAGCCATATCCTGACTGTGAATCCTGGCTTGATTATCGATAGCAGAATTACGAGTCAGCTTTGCTAGCCCTTGGGAACCTCTGTAGTTATTAATTTGGTTGAAAACCGACTCTTCTAGACCAGCAGTGTTGACGCTAGATGCTACGAGATAAACAGCATTATTTGATACATTTGAAGATATCAGCGTAAAAGTTGGATTTGTTACAGGAGTAGCGATCGCACCACTACTGAGAATTATAGTGCTTAAACCAAGTCCGTAGATTGTTCTTTTAATCATTTGCTGGAAGTAAAGTTGCGGACAATCTAACTAAACTAATGTCAATATGACAAATTGGTTATATGTCTATATACCTTTGTTTATGGGGTTTTATGTTCAAAAACTACCAGCAAACGTTTAAATTCACGATCTTACGAAAAATTACTCATGTTTATGAAAAATTCACATCTACCGTTAGTATGATTATTTCTATATAAATGGCAGAAATTTCTCCACTAAAACCTCTGGGCGACTAGCTTTGGTAGAAGGTTTCTAACTCTTCCTGTACCACGCGCAACACCCGCGCAATATACGCTCCTTAATTACCTTGGTGCATGGAATACAGACTACTCATAGGGGCACAGAAAAAGCTCATTGGTGTCAACTTAAGCTAAAACTCCTTTAAAACCTCGTTTCCAGCCAGAGGCTGGAAATGCTCCTCCTGGTAGCAAGGGAGGCGGCAGCCCCAACGAGGCGCGTTCCCAGTCTCAGACTGGGAGCGAGATCAGAGATAATCTCTAAAAGCTGCTTCTAGACTTGCTTTTACCTTAAGTTGACACCCATAAGCTTTTTCTGTGCCCCTACCATGCATTGCATCCATAGACGCGTAGCGGCTTCGCGCAGGGTACGAGAACTGCTATATTTACGCATCCCCTTCTCTACGAGAGGCTGCGCCAACGGAGCGGGAACTCTTAACTCTTAACAGAAAAGACAGAATTAGCCCCGTTCGCGGTAGCGTCTTGTAGAGTTGCAAGGTTTTAAGCCGTACTTCGTCCCGCTACGCGCTTTCGCCCCTCGTGGGCGAAAAAATCCTTGTATCGCAAGGTAGGTTGAAACCCAATCCCCTTGTGTCTGGCTTAATTTTCCCTGTTAAGAGTTTGCCGTTCCCTGTTCCCTTTCATGCATCATTTAACAACTTGGCTACTGTTTGTACATCCTTATCGCCGCGTCCAGAGCAGTTAATTACAATCCGGGGACTGTCGGTTAGTTGGGGACATAGGGTTTCGAGGTAGGCGATCGCATGGGCTGTTTCCAATGCCGGGATAATCCCTTCCAATTTCGACAATCGTTGAAATGCCGCCAAAGCTTCTGCATCCGTCACACTATAGTATTCGGCGCGACCAGTATCCTTCAAATAGCTATGTTCTGGGCCCACACCCGGATAATCTAACCCTGCACTAATTGAGTGTGCCTCAATGATTTGCCCATCCTCATCTTGCAGCAGATAGCTCATTGCTCCGTGCAATACACCAACTCGTCCTTTTGTCAAGGTTGCTGCGTGTTTTTGGGTATTGACACCTTCTCCTGCTGCCTCAACCCCAATGAACCGTATAGAAGACTCATTGATAAACTCATAGAATAGTCCCATCGCATTGGAACCTCCACCCACACAAGCCAAGAGAATATCAGGTAATACACCCCACTTTTCCATTGCTTGGGCGCGAGTTTCTTCGCCGATTACTGCATGGAAATCACGTACCATCATCGGGTAAGGATGGGGCCCTGCTACCGAACCCAGGATGTAGTGAGTAGTTTCCACATTTGTCACCCAATCCCGGATTGCTTCAGAAGTAGCATCCTTTAAAGTTCCCGTTCCCGCTTCCACCGGACGGACTTCTGCCCCCATCAACCGCATTCTGAACACATTCAAAGCTTGGCGTTCCATGTCATGAACACCCATGTAAATCACGCATTCCAGCCCAAAACGAGCGCAAACTGTAGCTGTGGCAACTCCATGTTGTCCAGCACCCGTTTCGGCAATAATCCGTTGCTTGCCCATGCGTTTCGCCAACAATACCTGACCGAGGGCATTATTAATTTTGTGAGCGCCAGTATGATTTAAATCCTCGCGCTTTAAGTAAATTTGCGGCCCCGTGCGATCGGGTCGGGCATAATGAGCAGTCAGGCGTTCAGCGAAATACAATGGTGTGGCGCGTCCTACATAGTCCCGTAATAACTGCTGTAGTTCTGCTTGAAAACCAGGGTCATTGCGGTATTGCTGATAAGCTGTTTCTAGTTCAGCAAGAGCAGGCATCAGCGTTTCAGGTACATATTTACCGCCAAAGCGTCCAAAGCGACCTAGCGTATCGGGAACCTGAGCAGTTGAACTTGGAGAGAGGGGAGTGGTAGTCACAGGCTGTTTTCGATGACGGGAATGATTTAATTATTTTGACATCTCCCTCGGCTAGAAGCGCGAGGGATTCTAAACGGATGTTGCTACGCGAGCTATAAGCCCGACTCCGCAACGTTTACGAGCTGATTTATTTAATCTTATAAACAAATCAATTCGTTGTGGCACTGTCAAAACGCCCTACCCACCTTGGCTAGGTTATCCTAGCTGTATGGCTACTTTGTTGAATGCGTAAATATGTTTTTTTTTGTTATGGAGTTTTTCATCCTGTATTTACGCACTTTTATTTTATCATGAAAGACTGTCTGATTTTGGCAGGAAATTAGCTTTCATCCCCTGGCTAAAAGCTCTCTTGTTCTCAGCATTATTTGATAGAAAGTCTGGGGTATATCTGGGGAATGGGGAATGGGAACTAAATTCATCGTTAATATTCAATGCCCCATGCCCCATGCCCCATGCCCAATGCCCAATCCCCAATGCCCAATTACTTTGAATCCCTTGCTATGGATTTGTGATGTTAGCCTAGAAATTGATATCCCAGCAGAATGGTTGCGTAGAAGTTTCCACTGCCTTTGAAATTTTTCTTAAACATTCATTTTATGTCTTCTTCCAATCCCAAATCTTCCGACAAAGCCTTTGTCTACCGCGAATTTGGCAACGACAACTCCGCCGCCACAGAAAGACCAATTCCAGAACTGCCCCCACAACAACAAAATCTCAAAGTACAAGCTTCCCGCAAAGGACGCAAAGGCAAAACCGTCACAGTGATTAGCGGTTTTGAAGCCAAACCCGAAACCTTGGCAGATTTGGTGAAGCAGTTGAAAAGCCAGTGTGGGACAGGTGGGACAATTAAAGACAACGAAATTGAAATTCAGGGCGAACACAAGCAGAAAATTGTCGAGATTTTGACCAAGCTAGGTTATAAAGCCAAAATTAGCGGTGGTTAATCTGGAGTGCGGTTTACCGCATCTTAACTGTGACGTAAATTGAGAGTGGTAATGTTATCTTTGAGAGGTACAAATATACTTGAGCAGTGGTGAGTCACTTCGCCGACAAGCTGTCTTTTGTAAGATTAACAGGAGGTTCAAATGGATTTAGTTCGTCTTCTGTGTGCCATTTTCTTACCGCCTTTGGGAGTTTTTTTGCAAGTAGGTTTTGGTATAGATTTTTGGATTAATATACTTTTAACGCTTTTTGGTTACATTCCTGGGATTATTCATGCAGTGTGGATAATTGCTAAGAAATAATTCTTTGTAGGGGTAGGTTGAGTGTACCAATCTCGGCGTTACTGAGTCAGAGTAATATTTGCAAAGAGGCAATTCATGAATTGCCTCTATGGAAAGGGTTATAAATTGGATGTCTGCAAATTATCGAAACAGAATTCAGGAGTCAGAAGTCAGAATTCAGAATGGATTCTCTACGACTGGCGGCTGAATAAATGGGTTTAAGACCCCCACCCAATCGTAGATTTGGTGGTCTTCAAGACGCTCGCGGACTCGCTAACGCTACGCTATCAGTAGCGGGTTGAATCCCCCACTAATGGTTAGTGAGCTTGCCGAAGTATTGATTCTGACTCGAATGGCACTAAGTTAAGATACAGCCCTTGCCCTAACTGGTTAAGAGTCTCCAGGCTGGGAATCCATCTTGGGGGGCTGCCGCCTCCTCTTTCTTGACCAGAGGCAGCAGCCCTCTTTTGAATACATTCCCAGTCTTAAGACTGGGAACGAGGTGACACAAGCCTTTGGGCTTTTGTTAGTGCCATTCGATTCTAACTCCTTAATTCTGACTTCTTAATTCTTCTTCAATTCACTTATAGCAGTTGCCAGGTAGCGGTTGACATCAGCTAATCAGAAAACACTGACACCAAGAGACTTTCAAGCCTGTTAAGAGTTCCCTATTAAGAGTTCCCTGCTATAAAATAAAAGTTGTAAATATACGATTTATCACGTCTCCAATGTATATTTTTGTGTGGCGGTAAATAGCGAATTAACTCTCATTTTTTAACATGGCGTAGAGTCGAAACTCTAGAAGCAACGGGCAGATATGCAATTGCCATTGCACAGTTGAAACGTTCAAATCTTTAATCAGCCCAGTGCGTATATCTAGTACCCAGCCATGAACCATAGGCGCTTTTCGCTCATAGAGTACCTGACGCATGATGGAAGTTTGGTAAAGATTTTTTACTTGCGCCACAACATTGATTTCCGCCAAACGATTCAGACGTTCTTCTCTTGTTGGCAAGGCATCAATTTCTTCTTGTTTCTGTAAATACAGTTCTCGAATTGGATTTACCCAGTTATCAAGAATTCCGATGGTTCTCCCTTCTAAAGCCGCCTTAATTCCTCCACAATCGTAGTGACCACAAACGATAATATGTTCCACCGTAAGATGTAAAATTGCGTATTCTAAAACGGCTAAAAAGTTAATATCCGTCAGAGAAACTTGATTGGCAATATTACGATGTACAAATAACTCTCCTGGTTCTGTACGGGTAAAGCTTGTTAATGCCAGACGACTATCAGAACACCCGATGTATAGAAAAGGTGGTGTTTGTCCATTAGATAATTCTTGAAAGTAAGTTGGGTCTATAGCTAGTTTCTCGGCAACCCAAGCCTGATTATTTCTGAATAGTTCATCAATGCTGTTATATTTCATCTTTCGTCAAATTCGAGAGAGAATCTCATCAATATTTTAGCTGATCTACAGTTTCCTCTAAGTCAATATGAACTTTTTCACAGCTAAAATTTTATCAAGATGACAATTGTTTTCTACAGCATTAATATAATTATTGTATAGGAATTCGATTTGATTCCTGAACTTACTTGCGTAGGGAGGGAACAGAGAATAGGGAACTCTTAACAGCAAAGAAGGGAATAGATGTGTACCGAGTTATTTCAAAAATCAAATACGAGTCCTATATAAATTGTAAAAAGTTAAGTCATTACGACGAATTACGAATTACTTTAAATCACACCCTAAACTGTGCATTTGAGTCAAGCAAGTGCGGCGGAAGTTTTGAGTACTGGTCTCTTCAATAGACAGAGACACTTTCTGATGGTGGTAAGCTAACTTAACAAAGATGCCAAATTTCAGGTTGAGATATTAAGTTATTAGCTTCAATCGGGGGCAACAACTTTGCTATCGTGATGATGGTTGATCGACCAACGGTGATCAATAGTTACAGAGGAAAACTCGCAAATTTCTTCTAGTCGTTTTTGTTGCACGGCAGCTTTACGGAGAGTAATAATTAGCTGATTCACCTGATGCCGTAAATCGGGATTATCATTTACCGCTAACATGGTTTGTCTTTCTAAAAGTTGAAGTATAAGTTCATAGTGAATAGGTGAAGGTAGAGGAATTTGCTCCATGAAGTTTAATTTTGATTTCATATTTGGGATTTTGTATTAGTCAGAGTTTATCTCTTGTTAATGAATTGTTACATAATAAATAACTAGTTGCTTATGGCTTTGATTTGATTAGCAATGAAGATTTGGCAAAGATATTGATGATACTTAACGGCAAAGTGCTGCGTATCTACGCATAGTGTGCCTGATCGCCCAACAATTCTGTGTAGTTACCCTGCGCTAAGGGGCGCAGGGGAGGTATTTATTTCAGAAATTCGCCGGCAAGATACGGGCGATCGCTGCGCCGGGATCTGGTTCTTTTACCAAAGATTCTCCAATGAGTACAGCAGATGCACCGGCTGTAAGTACCAAACTTAAATCATCTGGGTTGTGTAGTCCTGACTCGCTGACAACAAGGATGTTTTTCTCCTGCAATTGCCTACCCCTTGCAGCTAAAAGTTCGCAAGTAGTTTGCAGGTCAACTGAGAAATCTTCCAAATTGCGATTATTGATTCCTACTAAGGAGACCCCATCTAAGGCTAACACACGGTCAAGTTCTGCCAAGCTATGGACTTCAATCAAGGCTGCCATTTTCAGCTTGTTAGCGATTTTCAGGAAGTATCTCAAATCTTGATCGCCCAGGATAGCCGCAATCAACAAAATAGCATCTGCACCCTGAACCCGCGCTAAGTATATCTGGTAAGCATAAATGATAAACTCTTTGCATAGTAGGGGCAAATCTACCGCCGCCCGAACCTTGGCTAAGTTGTCAAAACTACCTTGAAAGAACTTGACATCTGTCAGCACAGAAAGGCAACTAGCTTTGGCTTGCTGATAAGATAGGGCGATCGCTACTGGGTCAAAATCTGCTCGTAAAACGCCTTTACTGGGTGAAGCTTTTTTAACTTCGGCAATCAACGCTGGCTTAGTCTTACCTTGGCGCAAAGCGGCGACAAAATCACGGGTAGGCGGCGCAGTTAGTACCTGCTTGACCAATTCCTGCAAAGGAACCTTTTCCCGCATTTGGTCATATTCTGCTTCTTTCTGCCAGACAATTTCCTCCAAGATGTTGTTTGGCGCCCCGTCAGGCACGGCAGCCTGATAACGTAACATGGATACATTAATAGCTGGGTTAGGTGAACGACGACGGATTTGCATAATTAGTGATTAGTCATTGGTCATTGGTCATTAGTCATTAGTCATTAGTCATTTGTCCTTGTTTATTAGCAAAGGACAAATGACTAAGGACAAATGACTAAATGGCGATCGCTCGTTTATAAGCTTCGTCCAAGACTTCCGAAAGTGTCGGGTGGGCGTGAACTAGATGTGCCAAGCTTTGCACAGATTGACGGTTTGCGATCGCGGCTGACGCTTCATGAATTAAGTCTGAGGCGTGCAGTCCGAAAATGTGAACGCCCAAGACTTCTCCTGTGTCTTTGCGATATATCACCTTGGCAATCCCGTCGGCTTCATTTTCTGCCAACGCTTTGGAATTCCCTTTGAAGTAACTCTTACTGGTGGCGACTTCAAACCCTTCGGTTTGTCCCAACTCCTTGGCTGCTGTTTCTGTTAAGCCCACATAGCTGATTTCTGGGTGGGTAAACGCCGCTGCGGGGATGCTGCGATAGTCTACTATTCTTTCCCTCCCAACTATATTTTCTACGGCGATGATGCCTTGAGCAGAAGCCGCATGTGCCAACATCATCTTTCCATTAGCGTCACCAATTGCCCACAAATGTGGCACTACTTCACCGGCTGACAGCACTGCCATGCGATCGTCAACTGGGATAAAATTCCGCCGATCAACTTCCACACCCACAGACTCTAAACCGAGATTTTTGGTCGCCGGGATGCGTCCCGTAGCCACCAAGCAAGCATCTACTTCGATGACATCTACATCTTCTTTGGTTTTGAAATCTGCTAACTCAATCACCACAGGTGAACCGGGAATGACTTTTTTGGCGTATATCCCCACTTTGGTTTCAATATCGCGGGGAGTAATCAGTACCCGTTCGGCAAGTTTGGCAATATCGCGGTCAAATCCTGGCATTAGCTGATCTAGGGCTTCAATCATGGTGATTTCACAACCCAAAGCTGAGTAAATATCAGAAAATTCTAAGCCGATGTAACCACTGCCAATAATCGCTACCCAGTCTGGTAGCGACTCCAACTTCACACCTTGATCGCTAGTAAAGACAGTTTTGCCGTCTACTTCAATGCCTGGAGGCACAAAAGGAATTGAACCAGGGGAAAGGATGATGTCTTTGGCTGTGATGGTTTTTTCACCACCGTCTCCGGTAATAGAGACTTTTTGCGCCCCAGCGATTTTTCCCCAACCCCTAATGATATCGACTTTTAGACGTTTGAGGCTGTTGGTTAAGTCGCCTTGAATTTTCGATACGAGATTGGTAGCATGATTGGCGATCGCTTGGCGATCGAATTCCACGCTACCAATTTGAATTCCTAGTGACTTGAGATGGTGGGCATTGCGTAACTCCCGCACACGTCCAGATGCTGCCAGCAGCGCCTTAGAAGGAATACAGCCCCGATTAACACAGGTTCCTCCCATATCAGCCGCTTCAATAATCGCTGTTTTCAGACCGCAACTTACGGCGTGTAAGGCTGCGCCATGTCCGCCTACACCAGCGCCGATAATTACTAAATCGTAATCAAATCCTTGACTCACGTTAGTTTCCCCGTGTGCTTCGCCTATTTATTCTCAACTTGACCGACAATCAACGCAACCCCTTTAAGGTTCCGGTGTTGCTAACTCAAATTATGATTCATGCGCTTTTGGCGAAAAGATGGATGTTTTCAGTAATTATAGTCAAATCTATATACTTATTTTTTTTATACTTCCAAGAGAGAGTGGGGAGTGCTTTCAGGGGTAGGTATTTAGGTTTCCGAGAAATAATTGAGAACATTCCCAACTATTGAACGTAGTTTAAAGGTTTCAGACAATCATTTTGGTTCTAAAACCCAAAAAATTGGTATTATCTGAAAACCTACCCATGAGAGCTGTTAATTCGCCACCAATATCATTAATGTTCCCAGTTTTCATCTATCTAGATTTTAACTGGCTGCTCCTCATTTGCTATTCAAAACCCTAGCCTTCAAGAATCCAGTAACTGACAAGCTTAAGCATTACTCAAATGCTTATCACTACGAAAATCACTAGAGTGAATACAACGACTTAATCCACTGCCATTCCTGTGTCAAACCCTCTCTCAGGGAGACTTGCGGCTGATATCCCAGAATTTTCTGCGCTTTAGATACATCAGCAGCAGTGTGGCGGGCATCTCCCATCGCCTTTTCTATGTGGTTTCTTTTGATTGGTTTGCCGACAATTTCTTCAATCGTATCCAAGACTTCTGCTAAAACTACTCTGCTACCGCCACCGATATTAAAGATTTCTCCCACAGCTTGGGGTGCGGTGGCGGCGGCTAAATTGGCGGCGATGATATCACTAACAAACGTAAACTCCCGCGTTTGCTGGCCATCGCCGTAAATAGGAATCGCCTCATCTTGCAAAATGGATCTAAAGAACTTATTAAATGCCATATCTGGGCGCTGTTTGGGGCCATAAACTGTGAAATAGCGCAATGTCACACAGGGCACGCCAAAGTTTTTGTGATACAGTTCACACAAAAACTCCGCTGCTAGCTTCGTAATGCCGTAAGGAGAAACTGGTTGAGGACAAATTCCCTCGTGGGTAGGTAATGTTTCTGCATCACCATATACACTCGATGAAGAGGCAAACACTAACCTTTTCAGGTGTTTAGCATCCTTAGCTGCTTCCAGCAAAACTTGTGTAGCGTTAATATTTCGTTCTGTATAACCTCGGAAAGCTTTACCCCAACTTGCTCTCACACCTGCTTGTGCCGCTTGATGGTAAACTACATCAACATCTTTTAGGAGTTTCTGCCAATCTAAAAACTGCATATCTCCTTCAATTAATGTAAAGCCAGGTGACTGATGTAAGTGTGCAACATTCTTATGCTTTAACATCGGATCGTAGTAATCATTGAATTCATCAATCCCGATCACTTCTTCTCCTTGTCGCAGCAATGTTTCTGCAAGATGAGAACCAATAAAGCCAGCGGCTCCAGTAACAATAATTTTAGTCATGTTCCCTATTGTTTGATATTTTCATTAATCTGCATATTCACAGGTTAATACTTGTAATCAATGATCGTCATTACTGAAGATGATTTTTTTAGTCAATTATTTCAATTCTGACAAAAATCATCATAAATACTTAAACATTGTACCTATATTGGAACAAGGTCAGTATATTTATTGAATTATTGCTATTAATCAGGACTTACGCAACAATAACGTAATTTCGTCATTGCGACCGAAGGGAAGCAATCGCAAAGCCTTATTTTTTCGTCGTAAGTGCGTAAGTCCTATTAATAACATTTATAATTGGCCTAATTCACTAAGTTGGATTTTAAGAATAAATACAGTATAAATTCAATAGCTATAGAAATCCGGTTTGATTCCTGAATTTACTTGCGTGGGCAGGAAACTCTTAATAGGGAACTATTAACAGGAAAGAAGGGATAGATCGGTACTGAGTCTTGTTCAAAAATCAAATAGGAGTCCTATATATTTCTTATTGCCCCCTGCTTATCAGCTTTTTTAGTCATGAGGGGGCTTGCAAAAGTGTGAGAATTGATGAAAAAATTGATCCGCGAGAGCCGAATCGGGCATTCTCGTTTCGCAAGGGACGCACGAGGAAATCAGTGAAAGTTTTAGTTGTAGGTAATGGGGGGCGCGAACACGCTCTGGCATGGAAACTGTTGCAATCTAAGCAAATTGAGCAAGTTATCTGTGTACCAGGGAATGGGGGTACAGCAAGTATGGAACGTTGCCAGAACTTGGCTCTAGCAGTAGATGATTTTGAGGGCATGAGCCGATATGCTTTAGAACATGGCATAACTCTGGTGATAGTTGGGCCAGAAGTCCCCTTGGCGAAGGGAATCACAGATTATCTCCAAGACAAAGGATTGATGGTATTTGGCCCAGTCAGAGCGGGAGCGCAAATTGAGGCGAGTAAAGCTTGGGCAAAAGCCCTGATGCAAGAAGCAGGGATTCCGACGGCACGGGCTGCGGTATTTACGGAGGCAGTAGCAGCAAAATCTTACGTAAAATCACAGGGAGCGCCAATTGTTGTCAAAGCTGATGGCTTGGCGGCTGGTAAGGGTGTAACGGTGGCTGAAACAGTTGAACAGGCAGAAAGTGCCGTTGATGCGATTTTTCAGGGGCAGTTTGGCAGTGCTGGTGAATTTGTCGTCATTGAAGAATGTTTAATTGGGCAAGAGGTGTCAGTTTTAGCGTTAACGGATGGGTTGACAATTCGACCCTTGCTGCCAGCTCAAGACCATAAGCGGATTGGTGAGGGCGATACAGGGGAAAATACTGGTGGGATGGGAGCATACAGCCCAGCACCCATCGCTACGCCAGAGTTGATGGCACGCATTCAAACAGAAGTCTTAGAAAGAGCGATCGCCACTTTACGAGCTAAAGGCATTGACTACCGAGGCGTGCTGTATGCTGGGTTAATGATTGCACCCGATGGCGACTTCAAAGTTTTAGAATTTAACTGTCGCTTCGGCGATCCAGAAACCCAGGTGATTTTGCCACTGTTAGCAACACCCCTAGAAGAGTTGCTTCTAGCCTGTGTACAGCAGCGCTTAAGTCAATTGCCGCCCATTGCTTGGAAAGGGGGAGCATCTGCCACTGTCGTTGCAGCTTCAGGTGGTTATCCAGGAGAATATGAGAAAGGCCAGGTGATTACTGGCATTGGCGAGGCAGAGGCAACAGGAGCAACTGTATTTCATGCAGGTACGAAGTTGAACGAGCAACAAGAAGTAGTGACAGATGGGGGTCGAGTATTAAATGTGACTGGAATTGGAGAAAATTTTGAGCAAGCGATCGCCCAAGCCTACGCAGGTATCAAATATATTCGGTTTGAGGGAATATATTACCGGAGAGATATTGGTCATCGAGTGGTGAGTGTGAAGCATGGGGAGCAAACTCTATAAGCGATCGCGTTTTGAAAGAGACTCTCGGTCAGTACGACATCTACCGTTATCTTCTAGAGGAAACAGCGACAGACCGTAAACTTTACGTTGCTGTCGGTGCGATCGCTTATCAAAGCTTTTTCAACCAGGATGTGATTCAACTCATCCTGCACAAACATCAACTTCCACTCATTGTCGTCGATACAGATACAGAGGAGATCACACAATGGATAAATTAACTGAGTATCCTAAAATAATCAAGCGTATCCTGACAGAGTATGTAGAACTATGTAACCATCGTCCTAACCGAGACATCGAAACATTCTTGATTATGGATGAGCCAAAGGGTCACTATATTTGGATGAACCTTGGTTGGCAAAATGGCGAACGCATTACTGGTATGACCGTCTACGTTCGGATTCGAGATCGCAAATTCTGGATTGAGGAAGATTGGACTGAAGATGGGATCGCAACTGACCTAGTTCGTGCAGGTGTTGCCAATGAAGATATAGTGTTGGCATTCCATGAGCCTAAGATGCGGCAGTACACAGATTTTGCAGTAGCATCGTAGCTCTGGCGTTTTCTGACAATCCGGTGCGGCGGACGGTAGGAATATCTTGGTACTGAGTTCAAATTTAGTAGCCGCCGCTAACCTGAGCCGGACAACTAGCTCAAAATTTGAAAGCCCTGCATTCCTCCATTCTCAATGCCCCTAACATATTTGTCAAATTAACTGTTAATTTTTAAGTTGTTGGGCTTTATAACAAAGACTACTAACAACTTTATTTAAGATGCTAAGTCTGTTAAAAACAATTCGAGATGCGATCGCTAGTTGGTGGTCGGAGTTCACCCTCCAGACCAAACTGCTGGCTGTGGCCACAATGGTAGTTTCGTTGGTGATGAGTGGTCTGACTTTCTGGGCTGTGAATACAATTCAGCAGGATGCGCGGATGAATGACACCCGCTTCGGCCGTGACTTGGGACTGCTGCTTGCTGCCAACGTTGCTCCCCTAGTTGCTGATAATAATCTTAGTGAGGTGGCCCAATTTTCCCAACGCTTCTATAGCAGCACCTCTAGTGTGCGTTATATGCTCTACGCCGATGAAACCGGGGAAATCTTTTTTGGCATTCCTTTTTGGGAAGCCGAGGTAGAAAACTCCCTCACCATTAAACGGCGGATACAACTGCCAGATGATTACCCTGGTGATGGGGAAAAGCCGATGGTGCGGCAACACATGACCCCAGATGGGACAGTCACCGATGTATTTATTCCCCTGATCGTCAATAAAAAATACTTAGGTGTATTAGCGATCGGTATCAACCCTAATCAGACCGCTGTTATCTCCACCAATTTTACCCGCGATGTCACCATTGCCGTTTTTATCACGATTTGGGTAATGGTGATTTTGGCAGGAGTGATTAACGCTTTGACCATCACTAAGCCGATTAAAGAATTGCTGGTGGGGGTGAAACAAATTGCAACCGGGAATTTCAAGCAGCGCATTGATTTACCTTTGGGGGGCGAACTGGGGGAGTTAATTTTAAGCTTTAATGAAATGGCAGAGCGATTAGAGCGCTATGAAGAACAGAATATTGAGGAACTGACCGCAGAAAAAGCCAAGCTAGAAACCCTAGTTTCAACGATCGCCGATGGTGCTGTGTTGATTGATAACAACATGCAGGTGATTTTAGTCAACCCCACAGCGCGGCGGATTTTTGGCTGGGAAACTACTGATGTGGTAGGCTGCAATGTATTACATCACTTGCCCCCATCGGTACAAATGGAAATCACCCGTCCCTTGTACGAAATGGCAGCAGGCGAATGCGAAAGCGCCGAATTCCGAATTTTTATTAACCAACCTATCCCACGGACGATCCGCATTCTCTTGACGACAGTACTCAACCTGCAAAGAGAAAGCATCAAAGGTATTGCGATTACTGTCCAAGATATAACCCGTGAGGTGGAATTAAACGATGCAAAAAGCCAATTTATCAGCAACGTTTCTCACGAACTGCGAACGCCTCTATTCAACATTAAAACCTATATTGAAACCTTGCACGACTACGGCGAAGACTTAGCTTTACAAGAACGGCAAGAGTTTCTGCAAACTGTCAACAATGAAACCGATCGCCTAACCCGGCTAGTTAACGATGTTTTGGATTTGTCAAAACTCGAATCTGGTCGTAACTACAGCTTCGATGGCGTAGATTTAGCCCAAGCGATCGAGCAAACCCTGCGTACTTACCAACTCAATGCGAAGGATAAAGGTGTTGAACTTGTTCAGGAAGTTGCTCTTAATTTGCCCCTGGTAATGGGTAATTATGATCTGTTAGTACAAGTCTTTGGCAACCTAATTGGTAATGCCCTTAAATTCACAAAAGCCGGTGGTAAAGTTGCAATCCGCGCCTACCAACTAGATTTCAAACCCAGTCACACCCAATCTGCTCCAGTGCGGATTGAAATCTCCGATACTGGAATTGGCATCGCCACAGAAGATCAACACTCAATTTTTGAACGCTTCTTCCGCGTAGAAAACCGAGTTCACACCCTAGAAGGCACGGGTTTAGGTTTATCGATTGTCAGAAATATCATCGACAGACATCGTAGTAAAGTCCATCTGGTGAGTGAAGTCAGCATTGGCACCACTTTTTGGTTCGATTTAGCCGCCTTTGAGGAAAAAACGCCACCGATACAAATTGAACCTATTGTAGAAGCATCCAAAATCACCACAACTTGAAGGTTAGCGATCGGGCATATCTCGTTGTAATCTAATTTTGAGATGATTTGTCACGACAAATTTGATAGGAGCGCCTAACGTATCACATGGTGCGTTAGGCTAAAGCCGTAATCCACTCTATGTCTATATTTCCAATTTAAACGTTTGCAGCTAACGTTGCTTGATTCATCAGAAACGCTTAAATATTTCTTGCAAATATATAACCAGTTGCAGCAAATGTTTAATGCTTTGCAACAAATGCTCCTCCATATATAAGAAACGTTTAAGTATTTCCTGCAAACATATAAGCCGTTGCTACAAACGCTTAATGCTTTGCAACAAATACTCCTCCATATATAAGAAACGTTTAAGTATTTCCTGCAAACATATAAGCAATTGCCACAAAGGCTTAATGCTTTGCAACAAATACTCCTCCATGTATAAGAAACGTTTAAGTCATTGCAACAATTGTTATAACGAACTTATAAACTGATTTGCTACCGGAAATTTTCAAATAATTTAAGTCTTGTAGTGGAGCGTCTAGGCTAAAATGTTGCAAAAAAATTGTAGGTTGGGTGGAGGCTTTGCGTAACCCAACATCCTGATATATGTTGGGTTGCGCTCCGCTCCACCCAACCTACCTCTTATGAAATTCTGTACTAAGGAATAAGAGTTAAATAACATACAATTTATGTTCCTGGCTTACCTCACCCTCAATCCCTCTCCTTATAAAGGAGAGGGAGGCTAGAGA
>NZ_JABXKM010000002.1 GCF_017115025.1 Nostoc sp. NOS(2021)
CCTCTCCCTGACTTCTTTTCCGCAATGTTAAGAAAGATGTGACTAATGGATAGCCGAAACGGAGAGGGGAGTTTGGTTTCCCCAACGCTAGTAGGGAAGGGGCTGGGGGGTTAGGTTTTTGATTACTGAATCGATGTAGCAACTCTAAAAGACTTGTGTATACACGGTAGCCCGATGAGGGAGAGGAATGGAAGCGGGTTTCCAAGAATAAGTCGCACATCGCGTGATATTTGGTTGTTTCAACCATTGCGATCGCATCCTGTAATATCAGACTGAATAACTTTAAGATCAACAACAATAAGCATCATGAGCATTATCGTCTTCGGCAGCATCAATATAGACTTGGTAGCAACAGCACCCCGGTTGCCAGTCCCAGGAGAAACGTTGCTAGGAGAAGAATTTTTTCAAGTTTCGGGAGGTAAAGGAGCTAATCAAGCTGTAGCATTAGCAAGATTGGGAATTCCTACCCAAATGGTGGGGCGTGTAGGTGCAGACGGTTTTGGTGTAGAACTTGTCAACAATTTGCAAGCATCTGGTGTGCAGATTGACAATATTTTCGTGGATAAGACTGTTAGTTCTGGTGTCGCCATCATCGCCGTCAATCATGCTGGTGAAAATCAAATTATTGTAATTCCTGGTGCAAATGGGTGTGTCAATCAAGAAGATGTCGAGAGATTGTCCCATTTATTACCATCAGCTACAGCACTGCTTTTACAATTAGAAATTCCGATTACTGCCGTGCTTGCAGCCGCAAAAGCCGCCAGAAAAACCAAAATAACCGTAATTCTCGACCCTGCACCCGCACAATCTGATTTCCCAGATGAACTTTACCCATTAGTGGATATTATCACACCGAATGAAGTTGAAGCAGCGCAGTTAGTGGGTTTTCCGGTGGATGGAGAGGAACAGGCAGCCAAAGCAGCTGGAGTTTTATTACAACGAGGTGTGAAATGTGCGATCGTCAAACTCGGTGCTAAAGGTGTTTTTTGTGCCACTGCTGAGGAAAAGTTTTTTATCCCGGCGTTTCCAGTTCATGCGGTTGACACAGTAGCTGCTGGTGATGCTTTTAATGGCGGCTTAACGGCGGCACTTTTTGAAAAACTTTCTTTACATCAGGCAGTTGTTTGGGGTGCAGCGGCCGGTGCTTTGGCGACAACAAAACCAGGCGCACAAACTTCGCTACCGGATAGGTTTACATTTGATGCGTTTCTTAGGGAAAGGGAAGTGGGGAGTTATACCATTTCACACAAACCCTGATACATATAGATTTCTCGTAGGGGCACAGCAATGCTGTGCCCCTACCAACGTATTTGTATGATTATTAAGGTAAAACGGTATGACTCCTGAATTCTGACTCCTGAATTCTTCTTCAAGAATTATAAATTTCCGGGTTGACACAATCAGCTAGACGATCGCCTGTCAGTCCAGCGATTAAGTTGGCGATCGCCATTGTTGCCATTTTTGAGCGCGTCTGGCGGCTGGCACTACCAATATGAGGTGCAATAATTAGATTATCTAAGGTCAACAACAGGCTATCGGTGGGAATCGGTTCTGGTTCGCCCTGATCTACAGCAGCACCGGCAATTTGACCACTTGCAAGGGCACGATACAGAGAATCGGGATCTACAATGGTTCCCCGCGCTGTATTAATCAAAATAGCCGATCGCTTCATCAACTCAAATTGGCGATCGCTAATCAGATGATAAGTATCATCAGCTGATGGTGTATGCAGTGTCACAAAGTCCGACTCTTGAAGTACGTGTTCCAAGGTCGCAAACTCCACACCTAGAGATTGTTCTAATTCTGGCTGGCATCGTTGCCGACTCGTATACAAAATTCGCATTTCAAACCCTTTGGCACGACGAGCGTAGGTGCAGCCCGCCGTAGGCATCGCCTGACCAATGCGCCCAAAACCAACAATCCCTAAGGTAGCACCTGTAACATTCGGCCCCAATAACAAGTCTGGTTCCCAAGTCTGCCACAACCCGGCACGAGTAAACCGATCTGCCTCCACGACTCGCCGCGCAGATGCCATCAATAATGCCCAAGTAAAGTCTGCGGTAGCATCAGTTAACACACCCGGAGTATGACCCACGGGAATCTGCTGTGCAGTAGCGGCACGAATGTCAATGTTATCGTAACCCACCGCCATTTGACTGATAACTTTGAGTTTCCCAGACTCTATCAGTTGCCGATCAATTTGGTCAGTCAGCAAGCAGAGCAATCCATCTATTTCCTTGACTTTTTTTAGTAAAATTTCGTAGGTAGGGGGTTGGCGTTCTGGCCAAACTTCCACAGTAGCGAGCGATCGCAGTTGCTCCAATTCGATGGGCAGGCGACGAGTGATAAAGACTTTCACTTGAGGCATATTGTTGATCCTCCAACAGATTATATGCCTAAAATGCTCTCCAAGTAAATCTAACCAATCAACGCCATTAAAGGAGGCAAGAGGAGCAAACTTCAATGGCTTTAGCTCCCCTCCCCGCTTGCGGGGAGGGGTTGGGGGTGGGGTTCTT
>NZ_JABXKM010000001.1 GCF_017115025.1 Nostoc sp. NOS(2021)
GGAGAGGGATTGAGGGTGAGGTAAGCCAGGGACATAAATTGTATGTTATTTAATTCTTATTTATTAGGACATCAGCTAATCAGAAAACACTGACACCAACAGACTTTCAAGCCTGTTAAGAGTTCCCTATTCCCTGTTCCCTGCTATAACAATTCAATTAAAGCAGGTTCCATATACTCATATTCATCTGGTATATCTAAACAGATAATTCTTTTATCTTTAAGCAAGGGCTGAAAATTTTTCGATAGCTTATTTTTATGGGTTTTTTCCATTACAAAGATAAAGCCCATGCGTTCGCCTCTGTTGATAGGGGTACTTCGGCATAGCGATCTAAACCTGCCGAGTCTGTTTCAAGTCCTTCATATTCAGAAAATACAGCGTCGGCGGTGGGACTTCGCAGTTTATTCTGGCTACAGATAAATAAGAGCTTTTTCATTTCACCAAATGACTGTTTGTAGGTTTTCAACCTCCTGAAAGTGAGCATCGCGTGTAACTAACGTCAGATTATATTGCAGTGTAAGTGCTGCAATCCAGATATCATTTTCAGGTAATGGACGCCCTTTCAGACGTAAATTATTCTTGACATTACCATAATGACGAGCAGTTTCTGCATCACATCCAACTACAGTACTGTTGGCTATAAATTCGTCAATACGTTCTAAATTCTCTTTTGAGCGTCGTGATTTTATTGCACCATAATACAACTCGCCTACTGCAATACTTGTGATTAATACCTGCTCTGTTTGTGCAAGGCGATTTTTTACTGTCGCTTCATCCGCAAAGAGAGCAATAATAATGTTAGTGTCCAGCAAGTATTTACCATTCATTGGTGTCAATCTGCTCACAGTCCTGTTCAATTGCTTCGCGGATTAACTGTATGTCATCGGTTGATATTGAACCTGCAAAACGTAGTAGTTGCTGACCTGGAACACCTTGAATTGTTGAACCTGCCAAGGCGCGTGCAAATTCAAGCACTTGAGACTGCAAGTCTTGGGGCATAACTTTCAGTTGCTCAATCACCTGATCAAGGATAGATGTATCCATTTTGCTCTCCTGTTCAGCATCATAAACTTATTCTAGTTGGGCTAGGGTTAGGTGTAGCTCTACGGTTTAACAGTTTAGATAAACTACTTTACTTTGCGATCGCACCAGAGACAACCCCAAAACTATGCCAAATATAAGCGATCGCACATTCCGCACCCCAACTGTCACACATCAACAAAATATCGGTCAAATAGTACAAGAGAACCAATTTAAATAACGAGCTAATCAGTTTTATTAATAGCTCTCAATTAATATATAAAAAATCCAGGTTTATAACTATCTTATATTAGCTAACTTTATCATTTAGACATTCAACATAGTTATTTATCAAATCAGAATAAATCTAGCTCTCATTCTTATTGCACTTTATTGAGAATAGGGTTTAGTGTCATCGTCGAATATTCGTGGCTGATCAAATGTCCTTTTAAGCTACAAATGTCTGATTTTATTCTTGATTTAACTTTTTTCTTCAGTAATTACCGATTGTGACAGTGAGCGTGCGGAATGTGGGTTCCATGATTCAAACAGTTATTTTTTAACTGGTTAAGTAGGTAAGTGGGAATATCTATAACTATGTTAAGAAATTTAAATTGTAGGGTGCGTTAGCGCGGAAAGTACGGCACATTGAATTCTGGATGGTGCCGTACTCTCGTCTAACACACCCTACGTTAATTTATATTTGTTTACATACATTGAAATTTTCTTGCCGACTTACTTAATTTACCAAGCCCAGACTTACTGCTTGCAGCAGTCTATTTCAGGTTTTTTCGTTCTAAGCGGGCGGCGGGAATCGAACCCGCATTAATAGCTTGGAAGGCTATAGTTTTGCCACTAAACTACGCCCGCAAATCTCCAACTTTTTAAATATAACACAGTTTTTGCAAAAATTCAAGTATTTAGTTGGAACTGGCAGGTTGGATTTTGATCCATACATACAGATTGCTCGAATCTGGCTTTGTGCCATTGTTGTTGTGAGCAGCAATAAAGTTTTCTGTTTTGAAAACTTCGCTGAGGACTTGCTCGTATCTGCTTTTTTCCCTTTGCAGTGTTCCTGGTTCTATTTCTAAAACTACAGCCTGTTGAAAGTTGCCATTGTGATCAATTATTAAGCTAGCCAAGAGTTTTGCTGGCTCAAGTCCAGAATCGTGGACAAGAATACTTGGGTCTAGCTGTTTTGTGTTGCTTCCCTTGTATAAAGCGATAACGTCGGGTAAACCATCTTGTCGTAATCTTCCTGATTTTATGAAGTTACTCACTTCATCTCTAAGCAAAGGAGCTACTATTGCTACCGATGCTCCCTCAGTATGAGTTGGTGGACTTTCTCTAGTTGGAGTTGCTGGAGTTTCCCTAGTTGGAGTTGGTGGAGTTTCTCTAGTCGAAGTTGCTGGAGTTTCCCTAGTTGGAGTTGCTGGAGTTTCTCTAGTCGAAGTTGCTGGAGTTTCCCTAGTTGGAGTTGCTGGAGTT
>NZ_JABXKM010000021.1 GCF_017115025.1 Nostoc sp. NOS(2021)
CTCCCCTGCTCCCTCACTCCCCACTCCCCACATCTTAAAAGGCGGTCAGCACGCAGAGAAATAAGGCTTCAGTCCACTCAACGACTGCGCCGTAGGTATCTCCAGTATGTCCGCCTAGTTTGTGGTTGAACCACGCACCAGTTAAAGTGGCGATCGCACTTCCTGCAATTATCATTGTCAGTGCGAAAAATAGCTGCTCTTTATCTATCAGCACAAGTAAACCACTCAAACCAAACAACAACAACAATCCTGGTAACAAATCTTTGTAAGAACGAATGGCTTGTTTGTGAAATGCACCTTTGCCAGTTGGTTTCAGATAAGGATATCGAGCGATCGCCAGTTGTTGTCCCCAGCGTCCCCACCCACAAGCAGCCATCAGCAATAACCAACGGTTTTCTGGCATATCTGTCAAAGCTGTTATTTTCAGCATCACCAAGGCGATCGCTGCCATTGCCCCAAATGCACCTGTGGCACTATCTGCCATCACCTCCAGTCGCCGATCTGGGTCGCCCACTGCCAAACCATCGGCAGTATCCATTGCCCCATCTAAGTGCAATCCTCCAGTCATGGCAATCCAAACACTTACTACCAAAGCACTACGAGTTAGCACTGGCATACCAATATAATCCATCCCCGTATCCAGTAACCCTAAAATTCCCCCAATCATCAACCCCACAAACGAAGCAAGACGTGCCACTCCCCGAAAGTCTAATCCGTTCAAATACGGTAGTGGAATAACAGTGTAAAATATCATACTAGCTGCCAGCTTTAACAGCAGCTTTTTCCACCACTGTTGCTGTTTCATCATCTGAATTACATTAATATTTGGTTAATTGCTGGATAATAGTCATAATTTCGGTACAACCGACATCAGCAGACTTTAAAGCTTTAGATAAGATTTACTTCTATTAGAAATTCTCCCTGAAAATTTTGTTATGCTGATCTAAGTAATAGACGGATACATACAGTGCCATTTTATACAAAAATTTCAGGATTTAGGAAATTAAAATTCCATCAGGGATCAAAATTTGTGTTTTGTATACGTTAATTAAAAACTTACTCCAAATTGTTAGACGATTGCCCCACAAAATTGATATTTTTTTAAATGTGGGAGTAAATAAGCTATTCAATTACGACAGTTTAGCTATGTTGTCACTCTCCGTAGCTCTAATCGCTATTTTCCTATGAGTCACCATCTACCCGACACCAGGATACCAGCTCCGTGCATTATTAACACGGGAATCATTGTGAATCAGCTCGACATCCGCCGATTGCTGGCAGATTTAGGTCGAGTCCACTACATCTACACCCAAGAAGATAAGGTACTGAGCGAGGGTGAAGGGGATGTGATGGAAGTTTTTGCTAATCCGCAAAGGTCTACTTTAGTGGCTAACCACGCGCTATATTTGAATGTTTGTAGTTTTGATTACTTGGAACTAAAACAGTCGTCGCAACAAGAAACCTACTTCGATTTGATGCAGGATGGGGTTCGTCTGCGGTTGATTCCCCGCTCAACCCCTGTACAAGAGCGACGAGAGCGAAACTTCAATGTCAGCGCCATAGAAGCAATGATGGAGCAAGTACTCTCAGCCAGGTGGGATGCAGAAATTGACGATGACTGTTCTGATTCTTTCTAAAATAGCGACTGTTATACCAATTTGATGTCGGGGCAATACCCTGCGGGAAGCCGCTTCTCTACGAGACGCAAACGCGAGTGCGTCTACATGAATTGCCCCGACATCGTATAGTTTTGCGTAAGTCCTATAGGCGCATCTTCAACAATTCAAAATGGCATGAGTGCGAATTTTTCTTTTGAATGTCTTGCTTGCTGTAGCCAAACCAAAGCTAGAGCCGGAGTGTTTTTCACGCCTCACGGTGTTGTAGAAACCCCTAGATTTATGCCAGTGGGAACGCTGGCAAATGTCAAAACTATTACCCCAGCACAGCTACGAGATACTGGGGCACAAATGATCTTGTCCAATACTTATCATCTTCACTTACAACCAGGAGAAGCGATCGTGGCTGGGGGTGGTGGGTTGCACAAATTTATGGGCTGGAACGGTCCGATGCTCACTGATTCGGGGGGGTTTCAGGTGTTCAGCTTAAGCGAGATGCGAAAAATTACTGAAGAAGGTGTAACTTTTCGCTCACCCCATGATGGACGAATTATTAACTTAACACCAGAGCTATCCATTGAGATTCAAAATACTTTGGGGGCAGATGTGATTATGGCCTTTGATGAGTGTCCGCCCTACCCAGCGACTCGCCAAGAAGTAGAAACTGCAACTGAGCGCACTTATCGCTGGTTAGAACGCTGCATAGTGGCTCATCAAAGCAGTGAGCAGGCATTATTTGGGATTGTGCAGGGGGGCGTGTATTTGGATTTGCGTTGCCGTGCGGCTGAAGCTTTGGCTAAATTGGATTTACCCGGATATGCCATTGGTGGCGTGAGTGTGGGAGAACCGCCAGAATTGATGGCTGAGATTGTAAAAGTGACAGCACCGCTTCTACCTCCCGATAAGCCGCGTTACTTGATGGGTGTGGGTACTTATCGGGAAATGGCGATCGCGATCGCATCTGGGATAGATTTATTTGATTGCGTAATTCCTACACGCTGGGCCAGACATGGCACCGCAATAGTCCAGGGCGGACGCTGGAATTTAAAAAATGCTAAGTTTCGTGAAGATTTTACGCCATTAGATGAAACTTGTCCCTGCTACACTTGTCAAAATTTTAGCCGTGCTTACATATCTCATTTAGTGCGATCGCAAGAAATTTTAGCTTATACCTTGTTGAGCATTCACAACATTACCGAACTAATTCGCTTTACGCAGCATATTAGAGAAGCAATATTGAGCGATCGTTTTGCCACAGAATTTGCTCACTGGCTCAACTCATCTGAATCAGCACCAGATGAGGGGGAAATTACAAATGACTATTGACAAATGATCAAGACCCAAACCATGTTAAGATATCTCTCAATTATGAAAGCTATGTTGGATAGGTGGATTTAAACAAACATGGAAGCAGCACTTTTATTAGCAAAACTGCCTGAAGCTTACCAAATCTTCGATCCTTTGGTAGACGTTCTCCCAGTCATCCCTGTATTCTTCTTGTTGCTTGCTTTCGTTTGGCAAGCAGCTGTGGGATTTAGATAAGTTAATCTATTTTTAAATTTATAGGACAGGTAGAGTACCTGTCCTATTTTTTTGTAGCACCATGTTTTATAAAGTTAATATTTATTAATATTTTGTAATGAATTAAGATAATAAATAAGATGTGAATCAAGCCATGTCAATATGAAGCCTTGAAAGCCAAGCTTAGAGTCAAAGAGGAATCAGTTATGGGTAATATCAAATTCGTTAAAGAGAATAAAGAAGTAGTGGCGGCGGATGGTGCAAATCTTCGGCTCAAAGCCATGCAAAATGGTATTGATATATATACATTGATTGGCAAGATGACCAATTGCGGTGGCAATGGTCAATGTGGCACTTGTGTTGTCGAGATAGTCGAAGGACTAGAAAATCTTTCCCCCCGCACAGACGTAGAAAGCCGGAAATTCAAGAAAAAGCCGGAAAATTACCGCCTTGCCTGTCAAACTTTAGTGAATGGCTCAGTCAGCGTAGTCACCAAACCTTAAGTTCTCAAATCTGGCATTGCTTCAATTTGTATCCAGTCAGTAGTCAAAATACTTACCAAAATTAAGTTTCCTAATTTTGAATTTTGAATTTTGAATTTTGAATTGGTATAACTCTGTCATTGATGATGCTATCCTAATGTTGTTGACTGGAAATTTAAGAGAGGCTTTTTTGCCATGCAAGTTAATGACCTGGGGTTCATAGCGAGCATTTTGTTCGTACTAGTCCCCGCTGTGTTTTTACTAATTCTTTACATCCAAACTGCTAGCCGCGAAGGTGGAAAAGATAGTTAAGAGTTTGTGTATAAAATAAATAACCCCTGCACCAATAGTGTAGGGGTTTTTATTTATCAACCACTAACTTAGTGCTGTTAGCGGGGCGTTTAGCCCGTGCTGAATAGTAAAGACAAGGCAAATCTTGCTTTTTTACTATCCTATTAAAATAATTCTTATACTCAGCACTGTTTACTTTAAGCGATTGTCCGCGCCAACAATACCGGACAAGTGGCATTGACTCGAACATAGTCAGACAAGGAAGAACCGATGAGTCTGTCTATGTCAACAAAACTCTTAGCGATGGATGGACGACGATCTGGAGAACCGAGCAATAATAAGTCTATATTCAACTCTTCTGCCAATCGACAAATTTCTTCACCAGGTTTGCCACTGCTGATATAAGAACGAGATTGGATGCCTAGTTTTTCAGCTTCTGCAACTGCGGCTGCTAAAACTGGATTTTTGTCTGAATTAACTTTAGTTATTTCCGATTTTTTACCGCCCAAATCTGTACTAATATTTGCCAAAATTAACTCGCCACCTTGAATATCTCGCAGTAAAAACAGTGCCAATTTCAAGCAATTTTTTGCTGAATCAGAGTTGTCTATTGCCACCATAATGCGCTTAATTCTTTTAACATAAATGTCATCCTTTACCAGCAGCATGGGGCGAGAAGATAGTTGGAAAACATACTGACTGACTGAGTTTGATAAAATCGATTGCAGCCGCTTCAGTCCGCGTGAACCCATAATAATCAAGTCAGCGTCGATTTCATCAGCTACTTGGCAAACCACATCTTTGGGGTCGCCTTCACGCAAAATTGAAGAAACCTGGCTAGGATCTAAGTTCAAAGTTTGAATTGCATTCGCCAGAATTTTACCACCATTTTCCCATTTAGCTGTCATGGTAGCAGCAGCATTTTGTGCTTGAACAACATGCAAAATTGTAACTTTTGCAGATTGGATTGAAGGGATTTCTTTCAGGGTTTTGAGCATTTCTTCTGCGTGTCCCAATCCCGATACAGCCAGTAAAATTCTTCTGATCATCTTACGTAATTTTTGTGAAGTTTACTTTTGTTTTCGCTGTTAGTACTTGGCTCTGGTCAGATTTTTACCGCCTTGCTCGATCACCTAGTTAGTAAGTTGACACAAATAAACTTTGTTTTTTAGTATTTAACACTCAAACAAATGGCAAAGGATAAAAAACTCAACAAATGTTTAAGTTTATTTGCACCTAGTTACTTAAATTCTCAACTAGATTTCAATTATTAAGCATACTCTCAATTTAGCCTGAAGAACTTAATAAATTATGATGTTAGTTATCATTTTTAATCTATGTTAACTTTTTTTAATTAGAGGTTAGTTAAGTATTGCAAAGAAATGCCAAAATAACTCTTCAGGAAAGTTGATTCAGTGTAACCTTTAACAGGCGATGTCTACGACGGGCTATGCCTACGCTTCCGGCTTGAATAGTCTACACTACTCCTGAATTTTCTCTACTCTCCGCCTTTTTTTAAATTTCTTGCAGTTTTTGTAACTCAGGCAGGATTTACTGTATCCGCAAATATTAACAGAGATAAATCAACTACTTACTACTGCTCCTTTGACGGCAGCAGAGGATAATGTTGATAACCTATCATATCCAGTCTGCAATGTAGACAGGTCCAGTTTCAATACTTCCATCGGGCATGATGGTATTCCAGAAAAAAGTACCAATGTCACTATGTCTGTCTTGACGGAGTTCCAACCCATTCTTGTGCATAAAACCAACACTGTTTCTGAGGTCAGCTTCAGCCAGGTTGGTATGATTGAGGATGGCTGGACCGATAGATCCAGCCAAATTAGCCCTAGTCAAGTTGGCGTAACTCAAATCAGCCCTTCGCAAATCAGTACGATATAACCTAGCTTTGATCAAATTGGCACCTCGCAAATCAGCCCTACTCAAGTTACAATCATCGAGAAAGCCTTCCGAAACGTCAATTCCAACCAAGAAAGCATTGCTGAGATTAGTACCAATAAAACCGCATTGAGCCAAGTTAGCTCCAGCCAAGTTAATTCCACTGAGATCGGCTCCTTCCAACAAAGAGTAGTCACCGTAAATATAGCTAAAGCTCAGTCCAGAGAAATCCCTTCTGCCAGCAGCATAAAGCTCGAAGAACTCCTCAATGAAAGAAATTTTGGCTCCCCTATATCCATCCATACCCTAACTCCACAATCAATTAGTATTATCGACAGTACCGCACAAACCCTCTGGAACACTCTCCTAAGAGGATGTTTTAAAAGTGGTTGGCTGTGATTTTAGGCACTTATTGATCCCCCCTAGCCCCCCTTAAAAAGGGGGGAACCGGATCAAAGTTCCCCTTTTTAAGGGGGATCTAGAACGTTTTGCTACTGACAAGAGGACTTCTCAAACATCCTCTAAGGGAAGAACTATAGGTTTCAAGATAGACGTGGTTTAAACACCTTCTTAATTAACGCATTTAGTTCCAGATTGATCGCCAACTAAATTATGGAAATTACCTTATGACCACAAATTCGCCTCAGCCGCGAAAGTACGATGTAGTTATAAGCAATGATTCTAATCCCCTAGCAAATGATGCAGTTTTGGGAGGGATTGAAAGAGTTAAGCAATTGCTGGCGCATGGAAAGGTTGAACAAAAAATTGATGCCCTTCTAGATGCTTTTGAATATGGGGAAGCTGGCTTAGACTTGATTATTCAAGCTTTACAGAACTCAGAGGTTGACGTTCAAGAAGCAGCTTATTGGCTACTTCAGGAAAGTATAGAGCCAAAAGCTAAACGGGCATTACAGGCATACAACCCATATTTATTTTTTGAGTATCTTTTGACTATTGAGAAGTATACAGATGAAGTTCGCAGGATAGCTTGTGTAGATGTTAGCCAAGAGTGCCAAACCTTAGTTAATTGTAATTATAACAACACAATTCAAGTGTGGAATATGCAAACACAACAAGTAATATGCACATTCCAGCCAGAAGTAACTAAGGAATTTCATCAAATCGCTACCACACCCAACAATCGCGTTTTAGGACTTTGGAATTGTAATGATTATGCTGAAGTGTGGGATCTAAAAACAAAGCAAAAAATCTTCACTACACATCGGAGATCAGATTGGTTTTGGTATATTGTCTTTAGCCCAGATGGTCAATCATTTTTAAATGCTGTTGACGGAGAAATTTTTGAATTGTGGGATATACAAGTAGGAGGAATAATTTCCTCTATTCATATGTCTGATATGGGTCATAATTTTATCTATTCAAATTCGCAAGTTTTAGTGACTGAAGAAAAAGACTTTGACCAAAAATATAAAATATGGGATTGGCAAACAGAACAAGTAATTTGCACTTTAAACCTTTCAGGGTATATGCCTGTAATTACTGTCAGCCGCGATCAACGCTTTTTACTTAGTGGTAGTCGAGAAAATGGAATTATCAAAGTGTGGAGCATTCGCACAGGACATGAACTTTGTAGTCTCACAAGTAATTCATCGTCAATTACTAGTCTTGCAATTAGCTCAGATGGACAGAGACTATTTATTTGGAGTGGAGACAGCACCGTTGAGGTGTGGGGAATTTAATTATTCACGGTGATTTGAGATAGTTTTACTTCAGAATTCTTATAAATTATGAATTATTTAAAACCTGCCATTTCCCTGAACAATGTGCTTAACGGTGGTCAAGGTTTCCAGGCTGATAAATCCCCGGCGATGACCTTTTTGGTTAGACATGCCGAGAAACACTGAATCTCCCCGCGAGGGGTTGCGGGAAAAACGCGGGGAAGTGTTGATGTAGGTAGAAGCACTGTTAACTCCCAAGGCAAACTGCCGACTTTCCTGGTAAGATTCAGTAACGATGGAGTCGGCATGACCACTGCTGTATTGATTAATCCAGGCGATCGCAGCCTCTAAGCTATCCACCAGTTTAAAAGCTACGGTCCTAGTCAAATAAGGGTTTCCCCATTCGCCCTCCTTCACCAGCTGCAACTGAGGAAAAGCTTTTACTAGTTCTGCATCCCCTTTAATTTCAAAGCCTTTTTCCATCAAGCTGTTCCACAGAACGGCTATTGATGATGGCAAGGCTTGGCGATGAATGAGTACCTTTTCAATCGCATTAACTTGGTCTGGTTCGCTCTGATGGCTATCAAGAATCATCCAGCGCACCATTTCTAAGCTGCTATTCGGCGACCAGTAGAGATAACAGTTACCCATCGCTGACTTTAAGACTGGACAAGTTGACTGTCGTACTACCTGCTGCACCAAGCTAGAACGTCCGTAGGGAATCACTAAATTCACGTACTGGTCTTGGGTGACTAAATCCCGAATCGAAGCACCATGTTCTGCTGTGATCAGTTCTAGACAGCCCGCAGGTAGACCAACTTGGGCGATCGCACTTTGCAATACCTCAGCGATGGCGGCGTTAGAATGGCTAGCTTCAGTACTGCCTTTGAGAATTAGACAATTGCCAGTTTTGATACAAAAACCCGCTGCGATCGCCCCTAAATCGGGAAACGCTTCATAAATAAATCCAATCACTCCCAAGGGCATTAATTGGGTGTAACTCTGGGAATCTTCCAGTTGATAATCAGCGGTTCTGACGCGCCGCAGCGGATCTGATAATTCCCCCAACCGTTGTAAAATGTCTACTGTCATCTCTAGCCTTGTGGGAGTCAGCTTCAACCAGTCCAATATCAACTCTGGCACTGCCATTTCCCGACTGGCTTCTAAATCCAAGGTGTTGGCTTCTAGAATGTCGTCAAATGAACGCTCAAGGGCTTGTGCCATCGCCAATACTGCACGACTACGGTCTGCTCCCTTTGTGATCCCCAACTTTAGGGAAGCTTGATAGGCTCGTTGGGCACTAGTAATCGGTTCGGGGTGGTCATCCAAAACTTCAACAGTCATTGAGTTAACGTCTGTAGGTAAGCCAGACCATTAGTGCTGGTAGGATAGCCAATAGCACCGCCACCATTGCCCAAGCAATAATGCTGGAACCATTTGCCAATCGCAGTGCTAATGGTAGCCATATAATCACTAGCACGAAAATAATGCCCAGCGCTATAGGCAGATAGCTTTCTCCCAAGCGGGGATGGACAACATGCCAACTATTTCCCATCCAACGCCAAGCCCGCTTGTAGGGATAGGTGGTAGAAAGCTGTTCTAAGACATGACCATTATCTTCTACAACAAAGATTTGCTGACAGCGATCGCAACCAAATGCTTCTGTCAGCGTAATCGGAATTAACTGACCCCGGCGACGACAGGGACAGGGGTATTCAGCATTGAAGTCGATTTTTTCAGGTTTTTGAGATTGCACAAGCGTTCTAATAACTTGAGCGTGTTTTACATGAACTGCGAGAATATAATCCCTTGGTAAATGCCTGATAAGGCTTCTCTCTTTATATAGATGGGCAGGCTATGCATACATCACCATGATTGCAAACAGTAGATGCAGCAAACTTGAAGTATCGTAATTGCCATATTACTACGGGGTTCTCTGTTTGTAGTCTTTCCCCGTAGCTGGCAATCTTGTTCAAAAATTTCCTTCTTTTCATCTATCGCTTTCAAGGTAATGTGGTTGCGTTTTTGGGCATTTATTGTGCTGACACACCTGGTACAATTTTAAGCCTACGTAGCGATCGCTCCTAAAACAAATCGTTTGGAAAGGCTACGCTCATAAACAACAGACACCAACAAACCCTAGATTTTCCTTTGAGTCACTATATCTTACTATCCAGTTATCAAGGTTAGATCGGGATTACGTTCAATCTCTATTTCTTGCAGTTCACAAGCGTTTCCAGAGCGGGAATTGCCAAAACATCCAGAGCATGTGACTTTTTGCCCAAATAGATTAGATTGTGGCTTACTTCACTGCTAAAAGACGCTTTGCACCTGACTACACTACTATTTAACTAACCATCTTTAGTCCAGTGTAATACACCCGACACAAAATGAATTGATTACACTTATAAAGATTGTAGCCAAGCTAATGCATATCTAGACAAGTCTAAAGCTGGGTTTTATATTTCTTAGCAAGTGGGTAATACCAATTCTATGTGAGGCTGCGCTTTATTCACGTAGGGGCAATTCATGAATTGCCCCTACAGCGGGGTTTTGGGTAAGTTCTATAGGCGCATCTTCAAAAAGAAATGGTATAACGTGATTTGAGTAGGCGATATTCACATTGGCAGGGTAGACGATTTGTTTGCTCGCTCTGTCCATATTGGGAGCGGTTTACAAGAGTGGAGCGCGAATCGACGAACACTTGAATGCACCCTAAAAACACTAAACCCCTTGGAGTTTTTGACTTCAAGAGGTTTTAGTTGGAAGCGGGTAACGCGATTCGAACGCGCGACATTCACCTTGGCAAGGTGACGCTCTACCACTGAGCTATACCCGCAATTGATAACCATATATTAATATCTCAGATTTATTCTTAATTGTCAACCCCTTAATTTAGTTATGAGTGCTGAGTTTTTTAACTCATAACTCAGCACTCATAACTCAACACTCATTTAGCCCAGTTCTTCTGACTCCGCAGTTAAATTGCCGACGCTGGCACTTTGAAAAGAGGCAGGCATTGACTGGCTATTACGAGAATATGGCTCTGCCAGGTTAGAACGCAGTTGCCGCATGAGGCTTGCCATTTCTAGGGCATTCATGGCATAATCCCAGCCATGATTACCTTTGATGCCTGCCCGTTCTAAGGCTTGCTGCATAGTATCTACTGTCAAAATGCCAAAAATTACTGGTACCCCAGTTTGAAAGCTGGCGGCGGCAATGCCTTTAGAAACTTCTGAGGATACATAATCAAAATGGGGTGTTTGCCCTCGAATGACTGCACCTAGACAAATTACAGCATCATAACGATGGGAAAGTGCTAGTTGGCGAGCTACTAAAGGTACCTCGAAACTTCCCGGAACCCAAACATAGTCCACCTGACTACCGTGAGGGTTAGGGTCTACACCGTGGCGTTTTAAGCAATCTTGACATCCCTCTAGCAACTTTCCGGTAACAAGGTCATTGAATCGACCAATCACCACTGCAAACCGCAAAGGCTCCGTTTGGGTAAAAGTTCCCTCGAAAACTGCCATGACTGCCTCTTAATCAACTATACTTCTGGCCAATATACATTTCTTATTTAAATGTAGAGGAGCAGGAAAGCACGGTCTTAACAATTCAAAATTCAAAATTCAAAATTCAAAATTAAAGACATTTCAGACGGGGATTTAAACCCCGACTGAAATGGGTGCTACATGTAGATGTAGGGGTCTTAAACCCTTTAATTTACGATAAAAAAGGAAATCGGAAAAAACTTCTCCTTTTTTCCTTTGGTCTTTGACCTTGGCTTTTCTGCTCCTCTAGTTCTTATATTATGTGCCTGCGCCAGAGCGAAGCCGTCACCTACACGACAAAAAAGTTTAACAAACCAACTAAAAATACCAAACCAATCCAGACGCCGGAACCAACCCAGAGCAGTTTTTTAGATTCACCCCAATTTTGGGGAGTGGCGTAAGCAACGGGAACGCCAACAACCAGGACAAAAGACAACACGACTAGACCTATCAAGGCAAACTGGAATATTATGGTCATTTTTGCTTCTCCCAATACAGCTAAATAGTGATATATCCTACACTAACAGTAAGCTGTACAGTGTAGGCAAGGAGCGTGACTCCTGCTATTGCATAGGACATTTCCAGAAGCTCTGGTTTTATGTGCCTGTGATGCGCCACGGCCGACAGCTTGATTTTTTCTTCCTTTCGTACCCCACAAATTTTACGACACAGGATGAATTGCTTATGACTTATGCACTGATGTGTCAACCAATGGTAAATTTGCATTCTTTGAAAGGATGCCGACTCGTTTCCCGTTGTCCAACGTTTCACGTAGGTTTCCCAGAGGGCTATCTAGAGGTGTATCAACGACCGTGGCGGCGAGTAACCAATTAAATCATACAATGCCCTGATCATCTATTTCAGAATATTTGACAATTAGGGTGCTGACTCTGAAGGCTAAAGGGTGAGGCTTCTGTCCATTTTAGCTAAAGAGCGACACTGACACTGTTTTCTTGTTTTTAAGTTACCAGAAATTGCAACCTTTTAGTCATTTGTCCTTTGTCTAAGTACCGATGACCAATGACCAATGACTAATGACTAATGACTCATAACTATGGATTTAATTCTTTGCCACACAACAGCAGATTTTGACGCACTAGGAGCAGCGGTAGGGCTAACACGCCTACTACCGGGAAGTAAAATTGTGCTGACTGGCGGTTCTCACCCTCCTGTATGGGATTTTTTGGCATTGCATCGGGATGAATATCCGCTGATTGAACGCCGTTCGGTGAATCCAGAAAAAATTCGTTCTCTGACTGTGGTGGATACACAACAGCGCGATCGCTTGGGTAAAGCTGCCCAGTGGTTAGACTTACCCAATCTAAGAGAGATTATAGTTTATGACCATCACTTAGGACAAGAATCAGATATTACTGCCACGCGATCGCATATTTCCTCAGTAGGAGCCACTACAACTTTAATTGTGGAGCAATTGCAACAACAGCAAATTTCCCTGACTTCTGCCGAAGCAACTGTGATGGCTTTGGGTATCCACGTTGACACTGGCTCCTTGACCTTTGACCAGTCTACACCACGGGATGCCCTAGCTTTGGCTTGGTTGATGCAACAAGGTGCCAGTTTGTCGGTAATTTCTACCTACCGTGACCCTGGCTTGTCTTTGGAATTGCAGCAGCTATTAACTGAGGCGCTGGAAAATTTAGAATATCTCTGTCTACATGGATATACGGTTGCTTGGGTAACTTTGAAAACAAATGCTTTTGTGCCAGGGCTATCGAGTTTGGTTTCGCAACTCGTGGAATTAACCGAAATTGATGCCATACTGCTGGCTAATGAGTATCCTTTAGGTGAAAGTGATTCACGCTTAACAGTAATTGGGCGATCGCAAATTCCCAAAACAAATCTTAACCTATTATTCCAACTCTTGGGCGGCGGGGGTCATTCGCAGGCCGCATCGTTGAACCTACGCAAAGTAGATTCACAGGCAATATTAAAACAACTCCTTGAGGGGGTAAAAGCACAGATTCCTCATCCCCCCACTGCTAGGGATTTGATGTCTTCTCCTGTCCGCACGATTCTGCCTGAAACCACAATTGCCGAAGCCCAGCGTATTTTATTACGTTATGGACACTCTGGTTTATCTGTAGTTGATGCTCAAAAGCAACTGGTAGGTATTATTTCGCGGCGGGATATTGATATCGCCTTGCATCACGGATTTAGTCATGCGCCAGTCAAGGGTTACATGACTAGGAATCTCAAAACGATTACACCAGATACGACATTGCCACAAATTGAGTCGGTGATGGTGACTTATGATATCGGGCGCTTACCAGTATTGGAAAATGAGCAGTTAGTGGGTATTGTCACCCGTACTGATGTCTTGCGGGAATTACATCAAAACAGTGCTGTTAGCGGTAGTGGGGCGTTTAGCCCGTTCCGAGTGCTGAGTCCTGAGTCTCAATCATCACTCACAAACCAACATTCAGGACTCAGGATGGAGTTGCAGAATAAACTTGCTCCTCGATTGTGGCAATTACTGACCACAGCATCGCAAGAGGCAGAAAAACGGGGTTGGCATCTTTATCTAGTGGGCGGTGCGGTGCGGGATTTGCTATTAGCAGAAGCAGTAGCGGGCACCTTGATGATTAAAGATATTGACCTCGTAGTTGATGGCTTTCACAAATCAGCAGATGTCGGCGCTGGTGTGGAATTAGCAAAGGCACTCCAACAACTTTACCCTACGGCTCGCTTAGAAATCCACGGGGCTTTTCAAACTGCTGCTTTGTTGTGGCACAAAGACCCGGAATTAGATTCTCTATGGGTGGATATTGCCACGGCTAGGACGGAATTTTATCCTTATCCAGCGGCAAATCCAGAAGTCGAGGCGAGTTCCATTCGTCAAGACTTGTATCGCCGAGATTTTACCATCAACGCCCTCGCCTTGCGCCTCACTACTCCCCGTGCTGGTGAATTACTCGATTTCTTTGGTGGTTTACTCGATTTACAAGCTAAACAAATTCGGGTTTTACATGCCAATAGCTTTATCGAAGACCCCACCCGCATTTATCGTGGCGTGCGCTTTGGCGTGCGCTTTGGATTTCAGATTGAACCGCAAACTGAAGAGTTTATCCGCTATGCCATCAACAGTGGTGTTTACGATCGCACTTCCCAAGAGAATAGCAGAACTCCAGCCCTGCAAACTCGACTGAAAACAGAATTAAAACACATCCTAGAAGCCCCCTACTGGAAATCGGCTTTGCAGTTACTCGATAACTTAGGGGCGTTGCAATGTATCCATCCTAGCCTGAAGCTAGATGTAGAAGTCATACGACAATTACGTTTGCTAGAACGCTGTTTGCGGCGATTTGACCCGCAACCAACCCTTATCCATTGGGAAATGCGCTTAGAAACGTTAATCGCCCACCTCGCACCAGAATATCGGGCGAAAGTAGCAAAAAATCTGCAATTGCCAGAGGATAGTATTAAACGCTTGCAAAACTTGGCTTCTGCCCAAGCTGAGGTGATGGAATCTTTGCCTAAGTGTCAAAGTCCCAGTCAAGTAGTGCAGTTATTGCGACAGTACGATTTACCAATGCTGATTTTAATCGCCGTGCAAAGTCCGCGAGAGTTTAGACATCAGATTTGGAAATATTTAACTGTTTGGGCTAATGTGCAGCCACTATTGAATGGCAATGATTTAAAGAAACTTGGTTACAAACCAGGGCCGCAGTATCGCCAAATATTAGATCATGTACTTGCTGCTACCTTGGATGGAGTAATTAAAGATAGATTTGAGGCTGAGGAGTTTTTAGCACAACACTATCCTAAATGAATTAGTGAAGCGACACGCGCTTGTTGACCTGAAGCTGAAATCAGGAGATTATCCTCATCAAGCCACCGTTTATAGGATTTTAGATCCTTTAATCGCACAACATAAACAGAAGACAAAAGTCATAAATCCGGGATCGGGATCTTGGATGACAGTTGTAACACGAGATGGACAGCTACTGAAGGCTGACTTTAGTAACCAAATTATTCAATGCGACCATACTAAGCTGGATATTTGCATAGTTGATAGTGATGATAATTTATTGTCTGACCGTCCTTGGCTAACCACTATTGTGGATACTTATTCAAGCTGTATTGTTGGTTTCCGCT
Source organism: Nostoc sp. NOS(2021) (assembly GCF_017115025.1). Classification (GTDB taxonomy): domain Bacteria; phylum Cyanobacteriota; class Cyanobacteriia; order Cyanobacteriales; family Nostocaceae; genus Nostoc. Next base: position 15,159 of record NZ_JABXKM010000021.1, read on the forward strand.
TATGGATCAAACAACCAGGTTCTACAGAGGTGGCTTTAGCTTTAAGACACGCTATTTTGCCACCAAAGGGTGTGACTATCAAACCCAGACCAATTCGGTTATGTGGTGCTTGCTATGCAGAAGAACCTTATCATCGAATTGAGTGGCAGTATAAGGAGAAAATAAAGTGCGATCGCCACCAGTTGAGTTTATTAACAAAATGTACTAACTGTGAGACACCATTTCCAATCCCTGCTGATTGGGAGCTAGGCGAATGCACTCATTGTTCCCTGCCTTTTGCAAAAATGGTGAAGCGTCAAAAGATTTATTGACCTCTAAATGTCTAAGAAAAATATACGTTTATAAAACAGATGCAGTAGTATTTGTCACTCAGACACGGCAGAATTCTAGAGATAAAATTGTAATAAAGTAAAATTAGTCTTGGAAACAAGGTTTAGGGAAAATTGGACTGGTCTAGCTTCAATCTTCATGGCGATGCTCCTCAACGTGCGTTCGAGTCCCTAACAGGAATACTTTTTGTCCGTTTTTATGTGTACGACTCGAACAGTGCGGGCAGTTAATCTTCTGAGAACTAAAATACTGCGTCCCATCTAAAGTCACCAACAGATACCCGCCTAGACACTGATACGGCTTCAGGTATCCACGCTGATGCAAGCCTTGGTAAATCCAGGTGAACACCTCAAATAGTTCTTGGCCTGCGATCGCATCCAGGATATTGCGAATTTGAGGCGTGGTCGGAATTAGCGTCAAGTCAAACAACCTCTGGGCATTATCTTTGCCACAACGGCTGTACATCTGACGTTGGTGTTCCAAAAACGACTCGCATTGCATGAAAAACACTGAAAAAGCTCCTAGTACCGTGTCTTTCAGACTGTAGCGAGTGGCATTGCTAGCTTGTCGGGGGTCATTCATCTGAGCAATTGCCCGGTGAAGAAATCCCAGCAAGACTGCAAAACTCAGTGTCATTGGCTCCATCTCAATGCCCTTGAGGAAATACTTCTTTATCCTCAAGCTAGATTGTACCTGTTGTCAAAATTGAATTTCAAATTGCTGGACTTAATCGGTTTTCTCTAGCTACAACTTCGGTTATTGGCAATGATTTTGCTAAACTAATAATCATAATTAAGTTTTTTAGTCATTCGGCGTGTCACGGGTTCGAGTCCCGTCAGTTCCATTACAAGGGGCTGTAGCTCAGTTGGTAGAGCAGCCGATTGTTATAAGCAAAAGGTTAGGAATCGCTACATCCTTACCTTTTACTTTGCTATTTTTATTCCTGCAAATACTGGAATGTAGTAAAAATAACATTGATTGCATTAGCAAGGTATTTACTTTACGTAAGTAGATTTTTTCTGAATACCATCACTAATTACGCCTATTGTAAAATGTGCTAACTGCGGATACTGTTCTCCCTAATCAATGGAGGCATGAGGAATGCTCACATTTTTTATACTTTGTGCAGGAATGGCAAAGCGTCAGAAGAAGTGTAGACAATTCCTGCTTATAACTTTCATCTAAGCCAAGCGTGGATATGCCAGTCACATAAGCATAATGAATTAAAAAAGAGGTGAAAACCAAGCTGGTTAATAGTTTCAGCAATTTAAGCTTTTGCAATTTTACAGATAACCTCTCATTCAGTCACATGACAGTCACATAAGAATTGTAGAAGACGAATCATGCCCAGAATGGTACATACTTAGCATGTTTGCGAGACATATTTTCTGGATCGTAAGGTTTTATCAAGCCTGTATCGATTGTGTCTGCTATGATTCGGGATGCCATTGAGTAGTTCTCGTCTTTGATAGAGAACCGCTCTCGTAGTGATGAGTTCGTCATGCGATCATTGGATACATAGCGCAAACAGGCATGTTGGTAGCAAGCTCGGACTCGATCAGCTTTGTCCATATCCGCCAACTTCTTATAAGCAAAAAGTGTGACTTTTGTGTGATTAGTTGTAACTTGAAATTCGGGGGCAGGTAACTGGAAAAGCTCTACCATTAGGATAACTTTATCAATACCGCTTCCCCGCTCCTCACAGATGTTAATACGGCGCATAAAAGCAGCTAAATCCTCGTTACGAGAACGAGGTGGTTGATCAATAAACCGCATTGTATCAATAAGCGGTACACCTGGATTAGTAATCTCAATTCTGTCAGTGAAAATTTCAATGAGCGGCCCCGTACCAGTTATATTAAAATCTTGGTGAATAATAGCATTCGCAACTAATTCTCTAATAGCTAGTTCTGGGTATATCCGTTGTTCTCTGCGAAATGCTTGACCAATCTGCTCATTTTTAGGTAGTTGGTCATTAATAAACCCTAGCATTCCTTCAAAATCAGTAGCATAACCTTTGACGCCAGTTTGCTCTCGCTGGCTCTCAACCCTATTCTTACCCTTGTAGATTACTACTCTAATAGCCTTTCGAGACAAGCGTTCAAAGTTTCGTAAATCTTTTGCAAAAAGAATACCTCCTAGATTTGTTACATCAAAGATATTATTTGTTTTTTGGACAATAAGTCTTTCCGAGATTAGTCGTTGTATTATGCCATCCCGATTGTCTGGCAGACTTTGTTTTGTCATATCGAAATAAACTGGGTAATTAATATTTTTTATGACCTCATCCGCAGTTAAGCTTTCTAAAGCTATACTTTTTTCAAACGGCTCAAGCGAAAATAAAACCCATAATTCCCGCTCCTTCTCAGGGAAATCTTTAAGCAACTGTCTGCAACTACCTACACGGATATACTCAACTCCTTTGAAGCGAACAGGAACATGGTTTGCTTTAGGTATTTCAAAAAAAACTATATTTTTTCCTTCAAAATTGAACTCGTGTATTTTAAAGTTTATTCGAGGAGATAATTGGGTTGCTAGCCAATTTTCTAGTTCTTGGTTTCCAATTTTTTCTAACCGAGGTTTAAATTTAGTACCTAATATATCGTGACTAATATTATCCACTCCCCACACAATATAAGCGGTATTTTCTCCATGTAAAGTTGCAGAGTTAGATAAAGCTGATAGGTATTCACCTATATCTTCTGGGCTACTATTATTTACTTTGAATTCAACCCACTCTGTTTCATGAGTTAATGATGTTAGTGCGAGTAATATTGATTTTAAATGAACTGTATCCATATTGCTGCTTCAGACTGGTAAGAACGCTATATCAAATTAGGAAAAGTATATAATAAATACAAAAATGAACTCTTTAATTGATTTTCATCTAATTCTCCTGTTTCCTATTTCAATTCAATATCGTAATTTTATAAAGTAATTATACTGTCTGCTCAGTATATTTTATATCAAATAAAAGCGATCGCACTCTAAAGTCACTCACAAACTCGCTAGTTTTGTCAACTCTATTCGCCAATCTTCATCATGTCGTAGGACAAGGATATGGTAACTAGTGTTGTACTTGAGATTGTCCCGTTCAATTTGGTCTTGCTGGCGTTTATCAGGGCTGTCATGAACTGAACCGTCGCAAAAAATAGCAATGCCATCTTCCTTATAAAGAAAGTCTGGCTTACAGTTCGTCTCTGGAATCAATTCTTGTGCAGCATCGGGTAGTTTATATCCGCGTTGATAAATTTCTTCTAAAACTACTCGCTCAAATTCGGAATTTGGATCTGTTTGTTGCAGCAGTTGTTGATACTGTTCATCACGAGATATTCCTTCTATCTGCACTGTACTTTTTTCCAGTTCATCAAGTAAGGGTTTGATGAGATGGCGATTTATCAAAGCATGGTCGAACTGGTTGCGGTAAGAAAGCAAGCATTCATAGCAAGCTTGGACACAGCTATCTTTAGTTTCTTTGAAATGGCAAATATCTAAAGCTGCATCGGCTATTTTTTGGAAAGCATCAGGCTTTTCTAATAGTTGAGAAAGGACACCTACACCGCCTTCTGCCGCTTCCCAGAACAGCAAATATTTCCCGTCTCCCAGGCGTTCGGAGTCGAGTTCATCGGCTTCCAATTTATATACTGCTTGGATGGCAGTTTCCAAGACATATTGCAGAGTGGCAATAAAAGCTTCTCTTTCGTCTGTGGGTACACCTAATGGTTCAACAACTAAGATATTGCAGGTGTTTTTCACCATTAAATTAACATCGGTGTGAATGCTATCTTTTGCTGAGTCGTTTTTGGCATCGCCCCAAATACCAGTTTTGATATCGAGTTTAAATCCTCGTTCCTCGCTTTTTTTCTTGTTCAGTCCGCGATTAATATGCCAGATGTCTGCCGTAGCGCCATAGGTTAAACGTAATAATTCTGTGCCATCGGCGGTTTGTACAGTTGCTGATTGGCGTTTTTGCTGGTCGTAACGGAAATGGGTGGTGATATTGTAACCGTATTTAAGGCGTTCTTCTTCATCGCAGGTAATGCGTTCTCGTCTCCAGGCGATCGCAGTTTCCATTGATAATAAGCGAGTAAGCAAAGCCTTATTATTGTTACTATCGGCAAGTTTTACGCCGCAGTTCTCACAGGTATCGCGGTTACTGGCTGCCCCTTCATGGAAATAACCACATTTAAAACAAACATTTGCCCGTTGATAGTCAGCACCACTAACAGGCATTTTGGTTTTAGCCACCATAAATTTACTACCCTCGTAGTAAATAACATTACCAGGGGCAAATTCTCTCAAAGCGACGCTGCGGAGACGGGAAATAAATTCGCCACTTTCTTCTGTGGGAATAAATGCCCGAACTGGTAAGCGAGGGAAGTTAAACCCAGGTAAAAATCCCTCGGCAGCAAAGTAACGATAAGGGTAAAATTCAAACTGATTATTACTCCTGCTTTGGACTTGTCCTACTAACAGGTCAATTTGTCGCAATGCTTCTTTTTCTTGGGCTTTAGCGATATCCCGTTCTTCTTGGGTCGCATAGCCTCTGGTATAACGACTTGTGCTGTCGCGGGCTTTGTCTAATTGTTCAACTGCATCTTTGTATAGTCTACGCCAGCGATCGCCAGCTTGATCAAAAGCATTATGTGCATTTTCTAGGGTAAACTGTAACCAATTTTCCGAATACCAAGAGGTTTTGTTCAGATCGTTTTGGCAGAAAGTATCAGATAAAATCAGTTTTGTGGCTGCCAGACATTTGGCTAATTTTTCCTGACTCATGGTGATTCGCTGGCTTACATCTTCTTTTAGCGGACAGTCTGGCGAATCTAACTCCAGAATTTGATTCATGGAATTTTCCAGGTATAAGCCAGTGTGTGCCAGCCAAATTGAATACACATGAGATTTAATTAAATCCTGGTTAGCTAGTTCTAATTTGGGTGGGGCGACGACACCAGCAACCATTTGACTTTGACGTTTAAAGAAATATTGGTCGTGACCGCTACCAATGGAGGCATAAGTAATTACTAAAGCTTCCTGTCCACTTCTCCCGGCGCGACCACTGCGTTGGGCGTAGTTGGCTGGACTGGGGGGAACATTCCGCAGATGGACAACGCTGAGGTCGGAAATGTCTATCCCCAATTCCATTGTCGGGGAACAAAATAAAGCTGCTAATTTCCCATGACGGAATGCGTCTTCTCGTTTCTGGCGGTTTTCGTTTTTGACCTGTCCGGTATGTTCTCGCCCTTCCAGTGCTTTAATTTGATGAGCGTTAGTTTGGTAAAAGTCTTGGAAAAATTGATTAACAGAAGTATTTCTTTCGCTACCCTGCAAGCGACGGGAGGTTAAAGGGTCGGGGGGAATTTCACTTAATTTTGACGCTACCCAGACCATTGAATTAATTTTTAGTTGGACTTCTTCTTCCTTCTTGTATAAGTAACCTGCATCTGCCAAAGCATTTACCAGAGCATTAATTAATTCGTTATAATCTGACTCTGGTAAAGGTTTTTGCAACCAATTCCATGCCCGATGAGAACGCAGAAAGCGCCCGATTTCACCACGAAATGTCAGTCTAATTGTATTCCACCGTGATTGACCTTTTTTCTCAGTGGGGTTGAGGCTTGCCCAACTAGCTTCGTGTAAATATTCAAAAGTATCAATTGTCCAAGGGTCTTTTAATGCTTGGGATACTTCCTTTTTCAGTTGTTCTGTACCCTCTTGTTGTAAAATTTCCGCATCAATTACCAATTTTTTTCGCAGATGGTCAAGAAAGGTTTTAACAACAAAATATCTTTGTGACGGTGAGGCTTGCAGTAAAATTGGATGGCGGTATTTTTGCCAGAGTTGAGTATTTTCACAAGTTGCTAATAGTTCGGCGTATTCTATGGTTAATAGACCGCATTGTTCTAGATTGGGCTGAACAATTCGCCAACCGCGACGTAAATCTTCGTATAGCCGATATTCAATTAAATTGCTAAAAGCTTCTTCATTCTTGCGTTTACCAAAGCCAAATTCTGCGGGTTGAATTGCATAATCTTCTTGAGATAAACCCATTTGTCTGACAACTTCCGCCGCAAGTACTTTGTGAGTTAACTTATGATTTTCTTGAATAGCACTATTCAAAGCTGCCCGCAAGAAACTGGTTTGGACAAAATCATTGAAATGTCCTGCCTGTAATGAAGCATCCTGACGGTTATCAGTAAAGCTGAGGATTTTTGCGGCTTTGGCTTTCTCGCCAGTGAAAACTTGTTTGAGGCGACTGACGGTAGAAAGGCAAAGTAGAGTAGTTGCGGTACTACGTCCTTCACTACTTAGACGAGAGAGTTTGGTAAATTCGTTTTTCTTTTGGTCGTACAATACACCGCAGTGAAGACAGGTAAGAAAGGGTTTGGGAATAAACCAACAGGTAGTTCCCTGTAATACAGAGTTTATGATTTTACCGTTGGGTAGAACTTGCAGTTTTTGGGGAATAAAAGGTGCATATTTTTTTTCGGGGATACGTCCATGCTTTTTAGTTTCTTTAAACCATGAGTCTGGAAGTCTCTCTTCATCGTCTTTATCCCACAGTCCTGGTTCATCAAGGGTAAGGTAGCCTTCCTTGATATCTTCATTGTCAAGACTATCTAAGGCTGTGGGTAATTGGGGCAGTACAATATCTTTTTCAGAATCGTAGTGCATCACGTAATAGTCCTGTCCGCATTCTCGACAAAAGACGAGGGGATAAAGTAGGCGGTTTTCGGTGGTTGTATACTGGCCTTCCAGGGTGAGAAGTCGTTTATCTCGATTTTCAATGGTGGCGTAAACGCTACCGCCTTGGGAAATAAACTGATGCAAGCGGAATGCCAACCCCTTAGTTTTGCTTCCCCAAAGAAATATTTGTTTGAGGATATTTAAGCAAGTTTCTTCGTTGACTTGGGTTTCATTAGCGAGTTGTGTTGCACCTGTTTCTAGGGTGATGGGTGTACGGCGCACGAGATGACCTTCTTTTTCGTCTAAACCAAAGTTCATCTCTACCCAGTGGCTAAGGGGATGCTGTTTAAAAGCGTCTAAGGTTTGTTCGGACTTTGGGGGTAAATCTTGGATAATGCTTTCCCGCAATTTATCTGTGGTGGGTGCAGCACCTTGGATGGAACGTTCTAAAGTTTCATCAATGACGTTGCTGGGTTGAATTTCCACACCGAATAATTTACTAGCAACATCTGCCACTACCTGACGACGTTGTTGGCGGGAACCTTGGGAGGACATGGTGGCGCTAGTGCCAATGCACAGAAGTTTTTGGCCGCAGCGTTGCCGAAGTTTGCGAATTAAGATGGCGACATCTGCACCTTGCCGTCCTCTGTAAGTATGCAGTTCATCTAGTACGAGGAATTTTAAATCGGGGGATGCTACTAATTTATCTTCGTGAGTGCGCGAGAGCATTAACTCTAGCATCACGTAATTTGTGAGCAAGATTTGAGGCGGGTTGTTTTGAATTTCGGTTTTCTTCTCTAGTTTTTCTTGCCCAGTGTACTTTTCAACGCGAATGTGGGTGTTAGGTACGTGTTTGAGAAATTTTCTTAATTCTTCTTCCTGAGAATTAATTAGAGCATTCATGGGATAAACCAAAATAGCCCTAACTCCTTTGATTTCAGGATGGTGTAGCAAATCATTAATGATAGGTACAACATAAGTTAGGCTTTTACCTGAACCCGTTCCTGTGGTGACAACGTAGGGTTCTTGACGTTGTGCTGTTTCAAAGGCTTGTTTTTGGTGGGAGTGGAAAGTAAAAGCTTCACCATTTTGTGAAAAGTAGCGTGTACAGTCTCGATGGAGAACACCTTGCTGTACTAATCTGGTGACAGATGCGCCAGGACGATATTTAGGGTTAAGTTGCACTAAAGGGTCAGTCCAGAGTTGACCTTTTTCTAACTCGTTATCGACAAATTTTTTAACCTTTTCGTCGCGGATTTTGAGGAAGCTTTCAATATAGCGGCGGTAGTCGCCTATTACTTCGTTGCGGAAATTAAAAATATCAAGGAACTGAGAATTGGTGAGAGAGGATGAGCTATTCTTGGCTGGTAGTTGATGATTTGTTCGACCTAAGCGTTGGTCAATCCATTCTTGAAGTTGATGATTAAAAGTTTGAGTAATAGTAGAAAAATTGAAGATTTCTTCGATTTCTTCTAAATCCCAATTTTGAGGAATACTTGTGAATAGCAGAGTTAATTGTTCGGATGTAATAGCTACTACTTCTGTACAATCTAGAAATGCTAACTTTTGACCTAATAAATTGCTAATAGGTAAAATTGCATTTTCAGGTTGCTGTAATAATTCTTGTAATTTGATATTAATTTTCATAAAATTTAATTCTCAGTTTTAGTAGATAGGGTGCGTTAACGAACTATAGCGGTTTTCGTTTGGATGCAATACACTTTAACCTCTCTCCAAACCTCTCTCCTTTTAGGAGAGAGGCTTTGAATCTTACTCCCCAACGCTAGTAGGGAAGGGGCTGTTCTTGTTAGGTCTGTTCTAAAACTTTTCTTACTTCCTCCATATCTAGTTCTAAACGTTCGGCAATTTGTTGAACAGTTAACCCTAGTTCCAGCAAAATTGGTATCATTTTTAATTTGGTTTCTAGTTTTCCTTCTTCTTTTGCTTCTTGATAAACTCTAGTTTCTTTAAGTATGTTTAAGTTCAGCATGGTTTCTCTGTACTCCAGAGTAAATCATCTAATTTAAGACTACTCTCCCAAAGCTTGTCTAATGGTGTCATCATCCAATTCTAATAACTCTGCTATCTCCTGAACACTGAGTCCCCTTTGCACCAGCTTTGGCAAAATTTTTAACTTAGCTTTTAACTCACCTTCTTCTTCACCTTCTGCTTTTGCTTCTTGATAAACTCTAGTTTCTTTAAGTATGTTTAAGTTCAACATGGTTTCTATCTCCTCGCGGCTTAAGTTAGGAAACTTGTAGACTACGATCGCCTCTATAAATTCTAAAACTTTTCTTTGGATGAGAGTGTCTGTCAATTCCTCCTTAGCCTTGCTAATTAGGGTTTTGGCGAATTCTCCGGCTTTGTTTTCACTCTCTACAACTAAGAGTGCAATTCCTATTCCCAGAGAATCATCTGGTGCGTTGTCAAGTTCATCTAGGTAAAAGCGACGTAGATGAGGTTCTAGCAAGGAACGATAACGTGGGGGATAGCTACGTTCATTGCTGCGTTTGTCATAAATAACTATTGTAAACCAGTCAGGGTTAGGTGGCTGATATTGGGTGAAGTAAAGGAAAATACTTGTAAACAGTCGGTCATAAAATTGTTTATCTCTGTAAAACTGAACCTCTACAAAGTATAGTGGTTCATTAGTTAATTCTTCAAGGGGAGAAAAGACACCATCTAATCGGAAGCTTGTTTGTTTAATTTCTGGTGCGGTAAACTCGTAAATATTGGTGTTAGTATCTGGCTTACCAATAATTTCAAAGAAAATGTTGGGAAATTATTTAAATATTTCGTAGAAAATTGCATCTGTTTTCATAAATTACGAATTACGAATTATTCAAACATTCTATCCCATGCTTCCAGCACTAATCTTTGGGTGCGGTATTCACCAAATTGTCTAATTTCATTGTTCTTCAAAACGCGGAATGTTTCGCTGGGAAAGTCTTTGCCGTAGATATCAGCAGGGTCTAGGATATATCGCAGTTCATCACGGGTAAGTCCGTAGAGTTTGGCGTAATATGCGTCTAATTCTGCTCTTAATAATGCGCGTCTGTTGGGATTCCAGATGAATGGTTCGCCGTCGTATCCCATATCTTTGGCGAAGGGTTGCATATCCCAGGCGGTGTAGACTAATTCGAGTACGCGATCGCTAATAAATTTGATATCTTCTGGGGTGTATAATTCTGGGGGAAGAACGGGAAGTTGTTTGACGATGAAAAGTGCTAAATCAGTTCCTCCTATCTTTTGTCTGGCGACAAAATCAAAAATTATTGAATTTAAATTTGCTCCTAAACAAGCAATCAGCTTAGGATTTGAAGGATTAGAAAATATTAATGGAGCTTTTCCCGATACTGCACATTTTGGTATAAACGTAGAAATAAAAGAACGTTCATCAGTTGACCTACAAATACTTCTAAAACCCAAAAGCCAATCTTTATTCCACTTTTCAGCTAAACGATTTTCCACCTCAACCCGACTCACCCAATAACGCGGTTGAACAGCAAAATGTGGATTTTGCTTTACTTCTTTTAATGGCTTTGGCAATATTCCTACATTAAGCTGTGCTTGTGTTGCATCTTCATAAGTTGAGTAACGGTGGTCAAACTGATGAAACATCTTTGCTTCATACAGTGGAACTAAACCATCACCCGCCTCATTTTTAAATAAACCGCTATCATTCGCCATGTGAAACATAGCCATAAACGAAATTCCCCAAGGGTTCCTACCTGTGTTCTCATTCTTCAAAACAGGAAAACGCTGATAAATTTTCTTGGTTAATTCTGCATCAGCACCAGTGCGAAAAACTGGACAAGTAAGTGTGTTAGGATTTAGTAAAAGAAATTCATATTTAGCAAGATTGAATTGTCTTTTTGGATCATTTGCTTCGGAAAAAGTATAAGCAAGCCAAGAAAAAGTCATTTCATTAAAATTGGTTTGCGAACCTCCAATGATAACAATACAGAAAGTAACGACGTGTTCAATTTCAGCAAAAATAAACCTCTCATTTTTAAATCCGGTTATACTTTTAAGACTTGACGACTCCACTAAATCACGGAAAAATTCTGATGTAGTTGAATCAGTTGCAATTCCAGTAGGAAGAATAACCCCAACTCTCCCGTTAGGTGAAATCAATTTTCTCGTAGTTTCAGCAAATACAGCATAAGTATTGATATCTCCCACCGCAGTCAGCAGAAATCTATTCGACTCACGGATAAACTTACTCTGCGCTTCAGCATCATGTTTTGCCTCTTCAAAAGCTTGTGCTAACTCAGGATTTTTCTTAGGTAATTCCTTAATCAACTTCTCCCGTGCTGCCTTATTTATAGCATTAGCTATTTCCGCGCTTTGAGAAGCAAAAAATTCTTTTTCTTGTAACTTAATCCGTTCCCAAGGTGGATTACTCAATACACAATCAAACCCACCTTGTCCAAATACTTCAGGAAACTCTAAACACCAGTGAAAGAAGTATTTTTCTTCTGCTAATTTATTCGCTGTATCTACAATCTTGTTTAATTCATAATTCCTAACTCGTAATTCACAATTATCATCTGATTTGCGAATTTTTTCTACTTTTTCACGCTTTAAACGGTTTAATGCTTCAGTTGTAGGTAGTAACTGCAAATGATGCTCAGTTAGTGGCAGAAAAAATGCTGCCGTCCATAAGTTGCAAGCAGAATATTTCAACCACCAACTAGATTCTTGCAGATTATCTTTATATTGCTTTTGCTTATATTTAACTTGTTGTGGTGTGGTTTCAGGAATTACCCCCAACTGTCGCCACATTTCCGCATAATCTACGCTATCAATTTCTAACTTTTCATCAATTGATAATTGTGCTTTGTTCTCCCGTTCTTTTTTATTCCGTTTCTTAAGATGTGTAGATAGTTTTTTATCATCACCTGTTACTGGCTTAAACGCTTCATCAGGGATTCCTTCATCTAAACAACTCAAATCCATCACTCCCACAAGGGAATTACCACACTTAATCCTATGATCTAAAAAGTTAAGAGGGAAGCCGCGACAAAAGCCTTCAATCCATAATGCTACTTTGCATAAATCAATAGCTAAAGGATTTAAATCCACCCCATAAATGCAATTTTGAATAACATCTCGAATCGCTAACTTTAAAGGCTCACTACCTGGTTCAGCTTCCCCAGTCCGAACTTTAGCTAGTTCCTTCCCTACTCGACGTGCTGCGGCTAAGAGAAAATGACCGTAACCACAGGCAGGGTCTAAAATTTTGAGGCTAAGTAGTTCTAATTCGTAATTCGTAGTTCGTAATGACGCTCGCGGACTCGCTACCGCTGCGCTAACGTAATTATTAGAGTTGGAATTGTGATTTTTTTGTTCGGCTTTGCGAAGTTTTTCATCAATTACAGGTTCTAAAGCTGTTTTTATTACTTGTCCCACTAGCTGCGGTGGTGTATAGTAAGAGCCAGTAGTTTTCCTCTCACTACCAAATACTAATTTGAATTCGTGATTTTTAGGAGTGACTTGTGGATGAAAGTCAAGCAGACTTTCGTATACGCTCCCCAATTCTTCGATGTCCAAAGCAGCATAATTTACCCGCCGCAATTGCCCCTTTTCTTGATATAACGATAACTCCCGAATCGCTACCAGTAAATCATGATTATCAATCGCACAATCATCTAAATCTGGCAGAGTTCTGGAACCAAATAAATCACCATTTAGTGGTGATAATCCTAAATATTGTCCCCGCCAGTTTTCATCAAACAACAGGAATGTCACCCGCAAACCCTGCCACAAATCTTGAAAGCCTTCCCGCCGCCAACGTGGACGCTCGGCTAACTCTCGCAGTCGCTCAATGCTGTAATATTCTTGGTAGATTCGTGCTTTCTCTACATCATCTCCAATTAATAAATTACGGGACTCTGCCACCATCAAAAACAGCAGGCGATAAATCAGCCGCAACAGTTGACGATAATAAACTAATTCGTAATTATCAAAAAACTTTTGGCGGAGGTGTTCGTTTTGCGGATGTTGGAGAAAACCAGTGCCTAGCTGTATTAGTGCTTTTTCTACTCCATCTCGGAGTCGATCGCGTACCCGTCCGCCCTGTTGCAGTGCTTCTTGGTGGTAAAATTCCAGTAAGCACTTATCCGCATCATCCATACCTTCAGGCAAGCGGGAACGGTGAAACAACCGATAAAATAGCCCAAATTCGGCAAAGTTCTCTCCGTTGAGAATCTGTTCTAAGTCAAATTCGATATAAGTTAAACGAGTCATTAGGGAAGAATCGCGCAGTAACCGCCAACGAAAACCATTAGTTGCGATCGCCCACAAATGTTCCGTTTTGTTAAGATACTCCTGCACCAGTGCGTGTGCTGATAACCTGGGTGTGCCACTGGGAGGACGATGATCCACTTTGATTCGACAACCGATAATGTGTATCGGTGGCTTGTTTTCGCCTAATTCCGCACGATGAGAAATCGCATAGGTTTGTCCCTCCACGATTTCGGCTTTAGCGGTGTAAACAGGGTTATATCCGAGACTGCGTAGTAAGGGAACTGCCCACAGTTCGCGGGTGACGCTAGTAGCGGCCTCATCTGGATCTAATCTGTCTAATTGCCGTTGAAATGCTGCCCAATAAGCTTTAGCATCACCCCATGCGATCGCAATTTCATCTGCTAGCTTATCAGTTTTGGTAAAACCAAAATCTTCTGGTGCTTGCCCTTTGACATTACTTGCCAGCAATTCGGCAGTTATATCTGCTGCTAGCAAATTCCCTTCAATCTGAACCCCTGCTAAAGTAATCTTTGCTACACTCATCTCTCACGCACCTAATATTAAAAATTGTCTAAAAAATTACGTAGCTTGCTTCCCCGAAGGGGTATTAAGAATTACGAATTTTTCCAGGTTGGAGAATATAAACCCCTAGAATGTCCATTGGTAGCTGAGGTTTAACCTGAATCTGTCCTTCTTGGGTGATGGCTCTGACTCGTCGATGTGATTGGGAGAGAGAATGCGATCGCTCTCTGGCAAATAGTTCTAAATCAGACTCCAACTCTGTGATTTTACTGAGTAAATCTTCGATTTCCGCCTGTTTGATGGCTAGAGGCGCATCACCCACAGGGTTAGCTTGTTCCAGCAAAGATTTTGCATTCTCTGGTGTCAGCCAGATGGGATTAGATGGAGCGCCTGTAAATCCAACTACTGCACACTCCTCCGCCAGCAAACTTTGATGTTTGGGACTGTTTAACAAATGCCGTAGTCGCAATAACAGCAAAGTCGTGCGCTTGGTGACAGTATCCGTCGTCGTAAAACCACACCGCGCTGCTATGGGGTCTTGACTATTCGAGAGTGCATCTTCAATAATGTGACGCGCTAAACCTTCTACCAAAGGGTGATTCCGTCCGACATATTCCACGCCTTCTGGTGCAGGGGTTGTAAAGGTGAACAAACGCGGTTTATCCCCCAGTGCAGGCTGGAGAAAATTAGGAATTGTGGATAATAACCAACCCTGTTTTTTCTTACTTAACGAACAAGATAGGCGATTTGTTGCTGACAACACAAACCGTTCCGCATCCTGTTCATTACCCAGAATTTGGTCAGATTCAATCAGTTCTTGCTCTACCTCCACAGGTTTGATTGACCGTTGAGCAAAGCGGGTACGGCTAACCTTTTCTCTTTCTACAGCTTTGTCCCAATTTTTATGAACTTGGTCAACAGCAGATTCTTTTTCATCCAATAAATCCAGCAGCGACAATTGCACCGCATCATGAGCGCGGTCAAATAAAGATTTAAAAACAGCTTCCGACACTGTGGTACTGTCCATTGGTACGGGGACAGTAATTCCTAAAGTCTTGTGAATCTGTACAGCTTTGCGAATTAGCACATCCAAAACTGCGCCATCTACCGGATTATCTGAACCGTAAAGCAACAAGGTTTTAACTTTACTTGCAGTTTGACCATAGCGGTCAATACGCCCTTCCCGTTGTTCCAGACGATTGGGATTCCAAGGTAAATCGTAGTGAATCACCGCACTGAAATGTGATTGCAGATTTACCCCTTCGCTCAAGCAGTCAGTAGCTACCAAAACTCTTTGAGGATATGACTTTAACTCTTGCAGGCGAATTTCTCGTTCGTCTTCTGAAAGTTCCCCAGTAATAGCAATGACTCGAATTTGACTCCCCTTCTTTTCTAGTTTTTGCTTGAGAGCATCAGCAACATAAATTGCTGTGGCAATATAGCGACACCAGATAATCGGGTTAAAACCTTCTGAAAGCAGGGTTTGTATGGAAGCGATACATGATTGTAATTTCTGGTCTTTCTCAAAGAGTAACTTTTGGGCTGCTTGCACAAAACCTTTGAGTTTGCGTTTATCTGTATCGCCATAGCTTTGCTGTCCCTGTTCTACGACCACATTCGGAGTTGCATCAACAGCTTGCTCCTGGTCTGTAGAGTCGTAAACGTAAGAACTCATTAAATCTTCGTCTAAATCAGGAAGCAAACTATCGTCACCCGATTTACTCACCTTACGGTTTAACGTTGCGATCGCGGCGGCGGGAGAAGACATCACACAACGAATCAACGCCAACGCTGACCAATAACGTCCCCGACGCTGGCCATAACTCATGTCCTCTGTCGTAGTTTTTACTAACCCACGAGCAAAGCTGTAGACATCATCAAATAATTGCTTATATTCCTTCGATAACTTGTAAGGCTTTTCTTCTGAATCTCTTTCAGGAAACGGCGTTTCATTCCCCAACCACTGTTTAACATCTGCCCGCCGACGCTGGATAAAATGACTTGCTAGATTGTCTCGCTGCTTGTCTGTGAGGCGGTCTAGGGTTAATTGCTCAAACTCCGGCTGAAGCAATCCTAGCAGGGATAAAAACGACTGTTCAATGCCACTGTGAGGGGTAGCCGAAAGTAATAATAAATGGCGATCTTTTTTCTCAGCAATCTGCTGAATTAATTGGTGGCGTTGCTGCCCAGATGTACTCTTGCTGCTGAAATGGGTACAAGTATGCGCCTCATCGACAATTACAAAATCAGGACAGTGTGTAATAAAACTTGCACGGCGGCGTTCTGCCTTGGCATAGTCTAGGCTAACAATCAGGTGTCGATAGTAACTAAATATATGAGAATCATTCGGGATTGCTCTCTGCAATTTAGAAGCTGTTCCAGAACGCACTACCACAGCATCAATATGGAACTTTTCGCGTAATTCCTGCTGCCACTGGTCGCATAAATGAGGAGGACACAGCACAGCTATCCGTTTTACCTCACCCCGATCTAAAAGTTCACGAGCAATTAATCCAGCTTCGATGGTTTTCCCAATCCCCACGTCGTCTGCAATTAGTAGTCGCACCGTTTCTAATCGCAATGCCATCAATAAAGGAACTAACTGATAAGGACGAGGACGCAGTGATAAACGCCCCAAACATCGAAACGGCCCTGCTCCACTTCGCAGCAAATGACGTGCTGCATCCATCAGAAGAATTGCTGCTGTATGATCTTTGATGCTGATAGCGCTTGGCAAGGGAAAGGTTGCTGGTTGCAGAGTTTCTATCCCTAACTCCTGAAGCTTCTGATAGACCCCAGCGATTTCCTCTTCGTTTCCTGAGAGAGGGCGCAGGCGAATAACGTCTTCATTTTCGGCAGGTAATACAACCCACTGCCGATCGCGACAACCGACTATAGAGCCTGGTATGGGGTTCAAGGTTTCCGTCATCGTTTCCCCGTATTTAAAAATAGGCAGCAGAGGACAGGCAGTAAGGATTGATTTCTTACTACCTGCTCTCTCTAAAGTGCCAATAGATACTATGTATAATGTTTAATTAGTAACTAAGTCACTTCGTAAAATTACGCTTAATATAAAGTTCAGTACATTCCATTAGTAATATAATTTCAGACAAAATGCTCCAGTGCTATTACTGAAGAATAAGGTGGGTTGCATCCAAGTAGTTTTCCAAAAACTAAATTTTAATTGCTGGGAATCCTGGGAGCAAATTCAATTTACGCTTGCGATCGCACAACACGCCGTATTCTAACAAGCGTTACCCGAATTTTGCGACAAGCTGACCTGATTAATCAATCCAAACAGCTAGTTGTTAAGGGAATTATTACCTTGCCCTCTCCCTCTGACTTTCCTCAAGAATAAGTGAGGGTGTACAATACCTGCGCCTGCTCTTTTATTGGGTAGAAGTAACCTTTCTGAAAGCAAGTTGAAGTGTCAGAGGCGATCGCTACTCACTATCAATTGTGCCAAAAACCCCTTGCTCTGATTACAAGGGTAATCTTAGGCTGAGATACAGAAGTACTATTAATTTGCCAAAAACGACATTAATTTGCCAATTGCGACATTTAATTAACGAACGTACAAAAATCAACAAAAGCCAGCAGCGGGATTTGAACTCGCGACCTTCCGATTACAAGTCGGATGCACTACCACTGTGCTATGCTGGCAAGTTTGGCGATTACTCTCAAAAGCAACCACAATTTCTAATTGTACCATAATCAATTTATTTGTCTAGCTGCGATCGCTAAAAAATATCTGCCTCTTCAGAAATTAGGCTAGAAGACCAGAGATTTTGGCAAAATCGCTGTTTTTGTACGCCTAGATGGTTGAGTTAGGGTTGCAATTGTCATGAAACAGAAAAAAATCAGTGATTCTGATCACTGACAGGATTTACCCATTGAAAACCTGAAACCTCGATCCCCCCTTAAAAAGGCTACTGTGTACACACAAATCCTAAAAACCTAGCTTGATGAAGTTTGACTCGTTCCCATACGGAGTATGGGAATGCATTCATTGAGTCAGAGACTCAATATCTCAATATCTAACTGGAGGCAGCAGCCCCTAATCAGCCATTCCCATGCTCTGCATGAGAACGAAGGAACAATAGAAAATCGAGCTTTTTTCGACTTGTGTGTACACCGTAGCGACGCTTGCGGGGAGGGGAGACAAAGCACAGCTTTGGCTCTTTGAGGTTCTTCGGAACTGAAAGGTATATCAGTTGCCAGGTAGCCATTGACATCAGCTAATCAGAAAACACTGACACCAAGAGACTTTCAACCCTGTTAAGAGTTCCCTGTTATAATTAACCGAAAATGATATTAATGAACTGTCCCTCTCAATGATTCAGCATCAACGGGTTTGATTAGGTAAGTCTGCAATAGATGCCCAACTATGGAGGCTATCAAGGGTAATTTTTGGCAGAATTTTACAATTGGTGAGCGATTGCTGTTGTTAATCTCTGCTATTTTCAGATTAAGGTCAGAACACTGCTCCAATCGTCGGAAAAACTCTGGGTGATTTGTATTCAAAATCAACGGAAAAGCCCTTGCGGCGGTGTTATTCGTCTCTTCAATCACTCTGGTATTATATTCGCGCGGGTCTATCCCAATGGATTGATAAAACGTTGCCCGTTCAAATACTGTCAAGGTGTGAGTAGCAAAAACACTCAGCAAAAAGAAACGCACCCACAATCTAGCTTTCCAATTGTTCCATAATTGAGGTTGCGATCGCAGCAGCGCTTTGAAAAAATCTCCATGTCGATTTTCATCCTGACACCAACTCTCAAACTTGCGGAACAATGGATAAATTTGGTGTTCTGGATGTTTTTCCATGTGGCGATATACCAAGATGTAACGCCAGTAGCCAATTTTCTCGGATAGGTAGACTGTGTAAATAATCCACTCTGGCGGAAAGAAGGTATAAGTGCGATTTTTGGTTAAATAACTTAAGTCGAGGGAAAGATTAAAATCTGCCATTGACTTATTCAAAAATCCCGCATGACGTGCTTCATCCCGTGCCATAAAATTAAAGGCTTCTGCCAGAATGGGATTGCGGTTTTTCAGACGACGCGATAATTCTTTGAACAGCAGAAATCCCGAAAACTCTGAAGTACAGGAACGTTCCAAAAAGTCAATAAAGGCGACGCGTGTTTCTCCGTCAATGTGATCCCAACACTGTTTAAATTCTTCATCACGTACAAAGTGATCGCGGTTATAGTCTGCTCGTAACTCCTCTACAATTGCCAGTAACTCAGTCTCTTGCGCCGAAATATCCAACTGCGCCGCCGCTTCAAAGTCAGTGGTGTAAAACCGGGGTGTTAATAATGTTTCCTGAACAGGCGCTTTTACACCTGACTTCAGTAACTCAGGTTCAGGAGCCAGCGCGGTCTTCTCTACGAGACGCTGCGCGATGGGGGAAACCCCCATGAGCGACTGGCGTTGGGTTTTCAGAGACTTAACCATAAGAATCCTTTTATCTTTTTATGCCTCAAAATTTATATAACCATAAATAGTTGTTTGAGGACATCAGTTAAATTATTGAAAGTAAATTGTGAGAAATAAGCTTACCGCCTAAGCTAAACTTTGTGCATAACTTGTGCATAATTAATGACACATAATTACTTTTACTAGATGCAAATACGTTGACGATGGATATTCAAAAGTAGGACTTACGCAAAACTACACGCTGTAGGGGCAATTCATGAATTGCCCCTACGGTAAGTCAAACAATAAATAAATATTAATAACTTAATAGTTATGCAAATATTAATAGTTAAATAATCTTAGGAGAAATAAAAATAGCTGGGATTTGCATCGGCAGTGGTACTTGCTGGATAGAGTGATGCAAATCCTCTCTAAACCTAGAATAACAATTTCTTAGCTGGCACTGGTAGGCATCCTGAGTCGGTGACTGCCCAGAAACCTTGCGCTTGAACATGAAGGAAGCAACATGAGTAGCAATCTAGCCATCAAACTGCGCTCTGGAACTCAACAAGCCCACACATCAGCGGAAAATGTGGGATTCATGAAATGTTTTCTCAAAGGAGTTGTGGATAGAGACTGCTTTGCTAAGTTCTTAAGCAACTTGTATTACGTTTACAGCAAACTCGAAGCGGCATTAGAGAGCCATGTAGACGATCCTGTGATTAGTGCGGTTTACTTTCCCGAACTTAATCGCCAATCCTCGCTCGAAAAAGACATGGTGTTCTATTATGGGGATAATTGGAGAGAGCAAGTTACACCCTCACCTGCTGCCCAGACCTACATTGACCGCATTCGGGAAATTTCTGCTAGTGAACCAGCCTTATTGTTAGGTCATGCCTACACTCGCTACATGGGCGATCTCTCTGGGGGTCAAATGCTACAAAAAGTTGCTCAGTCAGCCCTGAAGCTTTCTGGCTATGAAGGCACATGCTTTTACAATTTTGAGCAAATTCCTGACAAAAAGGCATTTAAGGATAAGTATCGTCAGGCATTAAATGCATTACCCGTTGATGATATAACAGCAGAACGGATTGTTGCAGAAGCTAATAATGCCTTTGGGTTCAATTTACAGATGGCTCAGGAGTTAGAGGGAAGTCTAATCAAAGCACTCGGTCAAGTTCTGTTTAATAGCCTAACTCGTTCTCAAAATTCAGGTAGCACTGAAGTAGCTTAGTCATTAGTCATTAGTCATTAGTCATTAGTCATTAGTCATTTGTCATTTGTCATTTGTCATTTACTCCCTCATCCCCCTCATCCCCCTTGTCTCCCTCATCTCCCTCATTCCCCTCATCTCCACCACTCCCCACTCATACATTCATTGGAAAGCAACTCAATGGTTTTTCTATTACCTGGTGTCAAGTTTGATCTGGATCTGATCCAAAAGTACGACACTCGCGCACCCAGATATACCAGTTACCCGCCCGCTACAGAGTTAAGCGAAATATTCACCGAAACTGATTTTAAGGCCGCGATCGCAGCCTCGAATCAACGCAAAACTCCTATGAGTTTATATTTCCACATCCCCTTTTGCCAAAGTGCTTGCTACTTCTGCGGTTGTAACACGGTAATTTCTAACAATAAGAATATTGCTAAACCTTACCTGGAGTCTTTGGTTCAAGATATCAAAAACATCGCAGCTTTAATCGATCCAGACAGAAAAGTGCTGCAAATTCACTGGGGAGGTGGTACTCCTAATTACTTGGAGCCTCACCAAGTAGAACTTTTATGGAAAAACATCAATCGCTATTTCAACATCGATCCTCAAGCAGAAATCTCAATTGAAATTAATCCCCGCTATATTGATAAAAACTACATTTTATTTCTGAGACAGATTGGGTTTAACCGCATTAGTTTTGGCATTCAGGATTTTAATCGCCAAGTTCAAGTTGCTGTAAATCGTGTCCAGCCAGAAGAAATGCTATTTGATGTCATGAGTTGGATCAAAGAAGCTAAGTTTCAAAGTGTGAATGTAGACCTAATTTATGGTCTACCTTATCAAACCCGCGAGACATTTCGGGAGACGGTGAAAAAGACTATTGAGTTAGATCCTGACCGAATTGTTGTTTTTAACTTTGCCTATGTACCGTGGCTGAAACCCACGCAAAAAAATATTCCTCAAGAGGCGCTACCGCCAGCAGAGGAAAAGTTAGAGATTCTGAAAATGACCATTGAAGAATTGACGAATAACCAATATCTATTTATTGGGATGGATCATTTTGCTAAAACTAATGATGAACTAGCGATCGCTCAACGTAATGGCACTCTCAAACGCAATTTTCAGGGCTACACTACCCACGCTGAGACAGAACTCTTTGGTTTTGGTGCTACATCCATCAGTATGCTAGAAGATGCTTATGCTCAAAATCACAAGGAATTAAAGGATTATTATCAAACACTTGCGCTAGGTGCTTTACCTGTTAGTAAAGGTATCAAGCTTACTCAGAATGATATCATCAGACGGGATGTGATCATGGGTATTATGTCTCACTTTCAATTGCATAAGCAAGACATTGAAAACAAATATCATATCAATTTTGATGAATATTTCTCTGAGGAACTAGAGGCGTTAAAACCGCTAGAAGCCGATAGTTTAGTTAGTTTATCAAAAAATCACATCCAGATTACAGACATCGGTAGATTACTAGTAAGAAATATTGCCGTCATATTTGATACTCATACAAGAACACGAGAGTCAAAATTCTCACGCGCCATTTGATAAGCTATTCCATATTTAACTTGCATATCTTGGGCGGGCGAGACGCCCACCCCACAAAAAATGTCCAATTTCAGATTATGCAAACTAGATGTGGTTTAGCTGACAAATTTTGCTATTATCTCCTGAATCTACCTTGAAAACAACGGTTGAGGGAAGCTAATATGTTGCAATTATTAAAATAATTGTTGTGAGCAAAGTTGATTATCTGTAATTAAATATAAATAATCAATGAATGCTACCGAAATCGCTAGAGATTTTTAGGAGCAATATTGTAACGCATCTCCAAAAAGTTAGATAATATTTTTCCATCTTCAGATAGATATAAAAAAATATACATTGATTAATTTAGTAGTGTCTAGTTCCATAGCAAATAAGGTCTAGACTTATGTATTGAATAATTCCTGATTTATCGGCTAAAACTTTCGTTTAACATTTTTATGCTAGAAATGCCAATACTCATCCAAATCTTGATGTAAACTCTTTTGTCTAACTTTTGGATTTAGCATTTATCCCATCTGGTAGAAAGAATTTTGAATCAGAGTTGATAACTTAGATACAAGTGAGATTGTTGAGGCAGTTATGAGTATTATTGCTTGGGTAGTTTTAGGACTTTTGGCAGGTGCGATTGCTAAAGCTATTTATCCTGGCTATCAAGGCGGCGGAATTCTCTCCACAATGATTTTGGGTATCATTGGTGCTTTCGTCGGTGGAAGTCTGTTTACCTTACTACGAACAGGAACTCTGCAAATTACTGCGGCTGGCGCTGGGTTAACTCTTCCTGGTATTTTAGTGGCTGTGCTCGGTGCAATTGTTGCTATTTATCTATGGGGATTAATCAGGAGAAACAGCAACATCTAATCGCTGATTGCCAGTTATTAACACTGAACACGACTACTGTATTTTATCAGTCTTCTAGTTCACCAGTTTGAGAAGCTATCAAACATCAAATTAGCTCTATCTGGAAAGATGCTAGTAGACAATAAAATAGCCGATCCTTTCTGTAACATCATAATTTTTGGAAGTGTAAATCCATGTTTTTTCACAAGAAAGAGCCTATTCATGCAGTTAACGTTAGTGAAGCAAATCCTCGTTTTGCTCAGTTGCTTCTAGAGCAGTTTGGCGGAGCTACTGGAGAACTGAGTGCAGCTCTCCAATATTGGGTTCAATCATTCCATGTCGAAAATGCTGGAATTAAAGATATGCTCCAAGACATTGCGATCGAGGAATTCAGCCATTTAGAAATGGTTGGTAAACTCATTGAAGCTCATACCAAAAATGTGGATCAAACAGAGGCTTATAAGAGTACTCTCTTTGCAGTTCGAGGGGCTGGGCCTCATTTTCTAGATAGTCAGGGTAGTGCTTGGACTGCAACTTACTTGAATGAGGGTGGAGATGTAGTGCGTGATTTGAGAGCTAATGTTGCAGCTGAAGCTGGCGCTCGTCAGACTTACGAAGCATTGATCAAGTTGGCAACCGACAAAGGAACCGAAGAGACTTTAGTGCATCTGTTAACACGAGAAATTTCTCATACCCAGATGTTTATGAAAGCTCTAGATTCACTGGGTAAGTTGACAGATCCATTCTTTGGTAATATTAAGCCAGATGAAACTGTTGCTCTTTACTACAACCTATCTACAAACGGTGATGGTAAAGATGAGCGTGGCCCTTGGAATTCTGAGCCAACATTCAAATATATTGCTAATCCGCTAGAAAGTCACTCTTAATTCCATAGATTGATTTGAAGCAAAGAGATTTTTGGGAAATTCTTGAAAACTCCCAATTATCCTGTGGGTAAATAGCCCACCTTATTTAGCAATTGTTGGGCTGTTTAGCTACATCTCGTGAACAAAAAGATTCCCGACTTCTTAGAAAAGTCGGGAATTTGAGTTAATACCATTTCTTTTTGAAGATGCGCCTATAGAACTTACCCAAAACCGCGCTGTAGGGGCAATTCATGAATTGCCCCTACGTGAATAAAGCGCAGCCTCACATAGAATTGGTATAAGTATTTGGGTATTAGACTCAATTTAAAATAGCTATAGCTATACTGAAAAATTCAGAGCGATCGCCCCTTCATTATCTACCCCGACGTTTCGGAATTCATGCAGCGCAGTGATAATTTGGTTGTTGTGAAACCCTGGCCTTTCCAGAACGATAAATTCACAGTCAATGTCGAAGCCTGCGACCTCTGCAAGGCAAAATTTGAGAGCAGCACCGAATTAATTCAAGCACTACAAGAAGCTCCCATCAAGGTACTAGAGCGGACATTCGTTAAAAGTTAGATAGACACTTACAGCTTTTTTTAGCTAAATAGACCACGCAGTAGGGGCACAGCATTGCTCATGCCTGTTAACTTAAGCTAAAACCCTTTTAAAACCTCGTTTCCAGCCTCTGACTGGAAATGCTGCTTCATTGCGGCTCTGCCGCAAGTCAACAGGCGGCAGCCCTCCCATTAGGCATTAAGAGTCGGAGACTGGGAACGAGACAATCTTTAAAAGCTTGTTATAGACTGGCTTTCACTTTAAGTTGACACCCATGAGCATTGCTGGCCCCCTACGACAGATGTGGTTCAAATAAATAAAAATTGTTGTAAGTTGTCGCCACTATATTAAAGCCCCCAGATGGGGGCTTTTTGGTATTAGAAAATACAGGCGATCGCTAGGATAGCTGTATAATTTATGGCAAGTTTTTTATATCGGCTAGCAATATGCCAAAATTGCTTGAGTCGATTGTTCGCAGGTTTTTCAGGATATAAAGAGTTTGAAAACACGCCCTAGTTGCCCTCTGCTAACGGCTAAATACGCATATCTATCAGGTATAATTACAGAGGTTTTATATAAGTACTATTGCTATGAATAAGATGTTTAACAAAATCTCAAAAATAAGTTTTTTGTGCATTCATGAAATTAATCCAGATCCTAAAAGTAGCTGTAATTCCTGTTTTGACTGTATTTAGCTTTCTTTCTACATCAAATACAGCACTAGCTGACTACTTAACAAACAACGGGATAGGAGGTAGATACCATTATGAATTATGGTCTACCGATGATAACAAGGATTACTACTTGAAAACTTGGCCAAATGATCAAGGAAGTCCAGAAAGTGCTCCATCATACTGCATAACTCGACATTTCTCCTCTAGTAGGGAAGCTCTAAGTTATATAGGGAAGCTCTAAGTTATTTTGATTCTCTAGGGAGGTAGTCCAGTAAAAGATGAAGAGAGTTTCAGACTCTTATTTAAACCCGGATGGTTCCTGAGCCTGTCGTTCGCGTAGCGTCCCGCAGGGAAGGACTGAAACTGAAGCTACGTGTAGACGAACGCGAGTGCGTCTCCAAGAGTTGGGGACTTAAACCCTTTAATTTACGATAAAAAAGAGCCAGAGAACTAACTATCTGGCTCAAAGCTGGAGACAAAAGAATCATCAAATAAAGGCTAACTTGGGTAAGAACCTAAATTCTTCCCAGGTTATGCAGCCCTAAGACAGCGCCCACTCCTAAGATATGACCAAAGGCGGCACTTGCTAAAAAGGCTGGTAAACCAAAATCACCTAAGAAATTGCCTAAGGGTAGTTTTGGTTCTGCGTTGGGATACTTGATGGTAGATTTGCCAATGGCAATGGCAAGGAGATTAGCGAGGATTATAATCAGCCCAACTATAGGACTCCATTCCAGGGGTGTGGTTGCAGCAGCGAGTAAGGTTGAAGTAAACACCTGATTTGCTCCTGAAATTTATTAATGGTTGAAAATATAATCTGAAATTTTCCGAAGCAAATTCCAGAAAGTACCCAATTTTGCATCAATATTTAACAGTTATTCTTACTACTTAATACAACCTGAGTTCAACGCGGTGAGTTAAGTGTGGTAACTGGTTTGAACTTCAATGTGATAAGTAGACATTTTTAAGTTTTAAATTATACCAGATTATCAAATGCCAAGGAGAATTAATCGGAGTTCATCTATACAGCAATTCCAAATTCAAAAGTTGAGGCATGGGTGCCTACCTACCGTTTTGCGGCAGCAACTTCACAATCTTGCTTTTCACACCCATCCTGGGGACTGATGAATTCAGGGGCTAAGGGAATTACTAGGGACTGAGAAGGGGACACAATCACGGGTAGACGCTCCCTTCATGTCTTCAAATTGACAACATCCTGCTGTGTAACCCATTCCTCAAACAAGCGAGAACCTAATGTATAGGACTCGTCATCCAATTGCCGAATTACACCAGTACCAGCAATAACTTCTAATGCGTCTGCCACCTTGACTCGGCTGAAACCTGTGTATTGTGCTAAATCTTGCGGAGTTCCTTTGTGGTGCTGCACAAGGGCATAATAAACTTTGCGTTCATCTTCGCCAAAACAACCAGACAGATGTTCTGCATTCCACCACGCTGAAAAGTCTTTGTCATGATGCTGTAGCAATTTGTCGATGAGATTAGCGCGGGTTTGTTGTTGGTGGTTAGAGTCAAAAATAATATTTAAAGCTTGTTGCGTCAGGTAGGGATGGCAACCCGACCATTCGATAAGTGAGGTAATTTTTTCCTCACTCAAAGATATTTTCTCTTGTTCGGCGCGATCGCTAATTAATTCTTTGGTTTCATTATCCCTTAAAGGAGCCAACCATTCAATTTCTGCTATGTTTAATAATGGCGAACCGACGCGCTGCTGATACTCTTTCAAATCTCGATAGCCCGATAGTAAAAGACCCAAGCAAGGTTTGATGGCAGTGTCGGTATCTTTTAAACCGCGTAGGTAAGACCAAGCATCAGTCGCCCAATTCTGGCGCACAATGAACTCAGCGCCATCGATGAGAAAGCAAACTCCTTGAAAATTTAATTTCCGCAGTTCTTCAGTGGTTTTTAAGAACGCCAACCGAAAGCTATCGTTATTTAAACGTCTTTCGGAGTCGGGATTATTAATATTTAATTTGATATTCAGTTGTTTGAGAAAACTCAGGGTAACTTCGCCACTCTTAATTTGACTGAGAAACTCGCGATACATTTGCCGAATTTCCGTCAGAGGAACTTCTCGCCAGCATTCTATAGCTTCGCGGAATCTAGCAATCAGAAGATAACGCAGATTGTCTAAATCTTTCGGTTGTTCCAATTGGAGGTCAATTAGTACGGGGAAGGCGCGGCGAGGATAATTAGTGTTTAGATTCAGCAAATTCCACTCTACAGCACGTAAAGCACTCGTTTTACCCAAACGCCGTCCGCCTAAGAGAATCCGTACCTGGAAGGGTGACTTAAGCATTGTGTTGATTAATTCGCTGCGTCCGAAGAAGTGGGAGGGGTCTGTTATGGCGACGCGAAAATTATCAAAAGGACGTTCTCCTACAAAATTCTGCATTGCTTGATTTCCTCTTCTGTCATCTGCATTTGAATCCACCGTGATAAGAGAGGAATTCGGATATGGTAGAAATCCTGATGCTCAACTTCCTCCTGATACAACAATCCAACATTTATGAGCCAATTACAAGCGTCTAAGCACTGGTTGGCTGTGAACTGGTTTCTGAGTTGGTTGAGTAATGTTGTTTCTGCTATCCTGTCTCGGTAACATTCGTTACAGGCGATGGTGCGGAGAATGGTAATTGCCACTTGAAAGTCGCGTTTTTCTAAATCTTCCCAAATGCTTCTTTCTAAGTAATTTTTTAACTCACCTGTCTGGCTTAAAGTCTTTTCTAAATATGGTTCTACCATTGCCCATTCAATGAGCATATTTCCGTTGACAACAGGTTTAGTATTATCTTTTATCTTTTCTGTTAAAAAACGAGCTAGTTGGCGAGAAACAAAGGGATGTCCACCGCTTTGATGATGGATTTGTTGAGGAGTTGTTGTATCAAACTCTAACCCCATTAATTTGCCTAGATTAACCAACATTTCTTGTGTTTCTTCTGCTGAAAAAGGAGGCAAAAATATTTCTTTGAAGAAGCTAAATACAGGATTAGTTGCAACTCCTTTTTGCTCCCACGAGTTAATGCGATTGCAATCTGGATGCACATCAGCCACAAGCAGCGACATTTGTAGCTGTTGTTGGCACAACACGCGCAGCGCCCCAAAACAAACATTAAATTCTTCAGCTTTTTCGCGGCTGTCTTCTGATGTGGGAATAATTCTTTCTACTTCATCTAAAAAGCAAAGGATGGGCAATTTATATTTATGACTTTTCTGGATGACACGGACATACTCACTGATGCGTTGAATAAATTCTCCAGTTAACTCTGCGGCTGATTTATCTGAAGAAAAAAGTTCAAATTGAGGAAGTGGAATTTCAGTTTCTAGAGTAGATAGACCCTGGAGAATATCGTTAAATAAAGCAGCACCATAGCGAGAACCACCATAGCGTTGCAAGTCAATGTGTACGATGGGATATTCGCGCAACATAAAGCCTAATTGGAGAAGCACGGAAGTTTTACCAGACTTGCGTAATCCAAATAGTCCCACTCCTTGATATCTTAGTAGTTCTTCTCCCAAGCGTTGCAATAGTTCTGTGCGACCGAAAAACGATAAGGTGTCACTAATGGCGTTCTTGTCATCAAAGAAATCAGCACGCTGGAGGTAGCGATCGCAATATTCTTCCAGCAATCCTCTACATTCATATTTATTGGGTAATGCTTTTTCTATTGATGTTAGCGGTATAGGAATTAGCACAAAATGGTCGCGTAACCGCACCTTAGCTATTTCCATTCTGGCTGTGGTATCCGGGGGAACTTTGTATATCAAAATCCCAGCTTTTTGAGTGTGTTTTGTTGAGAATTTTTGGGCAATTTGTACTAGACGTATAACATCTTGGTCAGTTGGCGTGTCAACAGTTATTAAGACAGGTAAAGGCGTGTAAATGCTGAGACTACTTTCAGTAATTTCGATTGTCAGGTCGAGTGAATTCTCACGTTTTATCTTGGCATCGATTTGTTCTAAAAACTTAGTTACCAAATCTAAAGACTGAGTTTTCTGTTCGTGTTGTTGCAGCAGTGGCTTGACATCTTGTGTCCATTCTTGTGGCAAACGTAAATTTAATAGCTGAACAAATTTATCGCTCAATGTATGGTCTTTGCTGTTAGCGGCGTATTCAATTAATCTTTCACGCAATACTAAAGCAGTATCTAAAGGAAGTAAGTTTGCTAATAATAAGTAAACACCGCGAAATCTGGGATCATTAATGTGTTTGTTTACAATTTCTTGAACTTCTTCACCTTCACCGCGAAAGTTTTGCAAAAGGAAGAATTCCATAATTTTGTCGTGGCGAAAATACCAAGTTTTCTGGGATTCTCCTTTATTTTCCCGTTGACGGCTGACGACCATCTTATATTTTTCATCTTCCATACTGGTTAATTCTTGTTTGAATTCATCACCAGGGATGGCGCTTTCGTCATTCAGCCGCATTTGGTAAACTGCTTGAGAAAATTTCTTTAAAGGGAATTCGTGTTGCCATTCTCGCTGGTATTCTGCCGCCATCAATTGATATTGCTGTTCTTGCAGGCGAAACAAATTTGGTTGCTGGCCTTGTGATAGCATCAGGGCAACCAGCGTTAAATCCATCGGGTTGGAAAGGATGCGCTTCGCTAGTGCTAAATCTTCTGGGGATTGTTGCTCGTTGAATGCTTCTGCAATGTAGTTGGAACAGGCTTGTTCGTATTCAGTCATGCAACCAAACCCCTCAGTCCCTTTCCCTGTGAGGGAAGGGGAATGCGACTCTCTTGCAGGTTGGATAGTGTTTAAATCAGAGTCACCCATCCCAATCTCTAATCCCCTATTTCCAGTCACCAGTCCCCAATAACGAGAAAGCAAAAACTGCTGGATTTGTTCGGGCTGCAATGGCTGCAATTCATATTTTTTGGCTGTAGTGGGCGGTATCCACTCTAGGGGCTGGGTTGTCATGATCATATTGCCCCTTAAATAGCTTTCGGCAAACTGAGATACTTTTGCCCGCGTGTCGGCTGTAACTTCGTTCAGTCCGTCAATACAAATATCAAACGCCCCATTATAAATCAGGTTTTTGAGGAACTTTGCATCTTCTGCCTGTCCACGTAGTTTGGCATAAATTGCTTCAATCACCCCTTTGTCACACTTTTGGGCGGGGAGGTAAACAACTATGCGCTGGGAGTTGTTCACCAAATGCCGCAGAAACATTGATTTGCCTAAACCAGAGTCGCCTTCTAAGACGATTTGTCCTTGGAGAGTGGGCAGTGCTTGGGTAATAGGTTGAATTTCTGGTGTTATGTTATCTGTGAAATTTGTCTTCGGCTGCACCCGCTTTTGCAAAAATATATTTGTCATTGCGTTGGCAAAACGCCTGACTGCAAGGTACGCAGCGACAGCGTAGTGAAGCAATTGCAAGCTTCGGGGATTGCTCCCTTGTCTCGCATTTGCCCCTTCCCGCCTTGTTGTCAAAATCTTATATTTATCAGGGCTTAAGGGTAAGGCGTTACCTCGTGGAAGCTTGACATAAGATTCAGCAAAATAAGTTTGTTCAGTAAAATTGTCTAATCCTGCATCTGCTAGCAGCAAAGGTTTAAATGGTTGCAACAATCTGCGACGCAGCCAAGGAACCCAAGTTAGGAGTAAGCCGATGTAACCAAAACCGAGAATTTGCCGTACCCAAGGGTTCCAGAAAAAAGGTGCTATAAATTGGGTAAGTTTAGGATAGGCAAGGATGAGGGTAAGCCAAATGGCAAGGTGAATAAAGATGACTTTTGCGAACAGCAAAAACCCGTATTGAAATTCTAGATTATCGATTTTTGACTTTACCGTATCTGCTTCTGTAAAACCAGCAAGATTCTTGTAATGAGATCGAAGTAACTTAATATCTTGCCATTTACAAGAACTTTTTTTAGTAACTGTGGCAATTTGCTTTGCCAAATCTGCTCGTAATCCCCCCAAATCTTGACTAACATCCCAAGTCTTGATAAAAAATTGTAGTGTTTCATGGCACTGAAAATGTTTTACATAATCATATTTTCCTTTAGGTTCATCTAATGATTTAAGTAGAGTTTTAACCTGCTCAGTTCCGCCCCCAAGAAAATAAGTTAAAAAGCGCCAATATTCATTGTATAACTGACCGTCGTAATAGGCATTATCCAGAATGACAACTATCTCATTGAACTCTAGTTTTCTGGTTTTTCCCAAAGCTGATGCCGCACTGTAACGAAGTTGAGCCTCAACGCTTTTATCTTTGAGGAAGTTAAGGATGTCTTTGACGTAGGGTGTGGCTGCTGTTCCCAATTTCCCCAAAGCTGATGCCGCACTGTAACGAAGTTGAGCCTCAACGCTTTTATCTTTGA
>NZ_JABXKM010000329.1 GCF_017115025.1 Nostoc sp. NOS(2021)
TGCCCAATGCCCAATGCCCAATGCCCAATGCCCAATGCCCAATGCCCAATGCCCTTTTTTGTAAAGTTCATCAAATCTTCAGAAAGAAAAAGTTTGAGTGGGGTTCTGAAAGAGCTAAAGTTTTGTTAAGATGCAATTGCTAGCAGTTTCTCAGCGAAATACACCTATCAGGGTGTGGAGAAATAAAAAGTACTAGCAGCACAAATTTCTCAAGGTGAAGCAATGACCACCTATATTTTTTTCGATGAAGCCCTACGAATGCTGACCAACGCCTATTTGATATCAGCAGTACTGTTAATAGCAGCTTCTGGCATAGGTTTGGCGGTAATTGAAACGATAGAAAAGACAGGAGAACCTTAAGTTTACAGATTGGCAGTGTAGTTCTTGCCAAAAACCATTGGGTGCAAGTGTTCGCCGTGAAGAAATCCTGGGAACACTAAAGCATGAAAGTCTCACAGCGTTGCAGTCTTACCTGTAAATCCACCAAACACACAGGTAACTGTAACGCTATTGAGACCCTAAGCAAGGAGTTACTACAATGGGTCTATTCGACGCTGTGTTGGGCACAGAAAGCCAAACCCAAGCAGCACTCAATCCAGCGGAAGCTTTTGCTGTCATTATCTTGACGGCAACAGCCTCAGACGGTTACCTTTCTGTTGAGCAAGCAAATTCTATCACTTCTGTGCTATCCCGGATGAAACTTTTTAAAAGTTATCCCCATGAGATGATGAACAGGCTGTTTGACAAAATCTTGGGCATTCTCCAGGGTGATGGTTTTAATGCTTTATTTAATGCAGCAAAAGATTCTCTATCTCAAGACTTGCGGGAAGCAGCCTTTGCAGTAGCCACCGATTTAGTCCTAGCTGAAGGCATTGTCGCTGAAGAAGAAAAAAACTTCTTAAATGATTTGTATCAAGCTTTAGGTGTTTCTAGTGAGATAGCAATACAAATTGTGCAAGTAATCTTGATTAAAAATCGGGCATAGGGCGATAAAACATATCTCTAATTAAACTATACAAATAGCTTATAAACCAAGCGTGCCAAAGAAGCCTAACTCCTTTGGCACTATTTTTGGTGTTATTGTGACTAGGCTGAGATTTCTGACTTTTTTGAGAAGTCGCAAATCTTGTTGTTCAATGCAGTATTGTGTCATAATCCGATTTTATAATTTTGAACTTTAAATTGTAAATTACTTATGCCTTGTTCTGCCACCCTAACCCAACTGGTTGAAGTTGTTTTGGCCCGGACTGTAAACTTATCTGAAGCTG
Organism: Nostoc sp. NOS(2021); assembly: GCF_017115025.1. GTDB lineage: Bacteria > Cyanobacteriota > Cyanobacteriia > Cyanobacteriales > Nostocaceae > Nostoc. The sequence continues at coordinate 1,269 of NZ_JABXKM010000329.1, forward strand.
CTTTAACACAAGTAAGTAGCGGTATCCAAACAGATAGCCGTACCCTGAAGCCGGGTGAAGTATTTGTAGCTTTACGGGGCGATAAGTTTGATGGACATGAATTTGTGCCAACTGCGATCGCAAAGGGTGCAATAGCTGCAATTGTAGATTTTGAATACGAAAATCCTGGATTTCCGATATTACAGGTAAAAGACACCCTCAAGGCATATCAAAAAATTGGCAGATGGTGGCGCGATCGCTTTAACATTCCTGTAATTGGCGTCACAGGTTCGGTGGGTAAAACTACAACCAAAGAATTGATCGCCGCAGTTTTAGGAACAAAGGGACGAGTTCACAAAACTTATGAAAATTATAATAATGAAATCGGTGTCCCGAAAACTCTCCTAGAACTTGGCGCAGAAGATGACTACGCCGTGATTGAAATGGCGATGCGGGGTAGAGGACAAATTGCCGAACTGACGCAAATAGCGCGTCCGACAATTGGAGTGATTACCAATGTGGGGACGGCGCATATTGAGTTACTGGGTTCCGAAGAAGCGATCGCTCAGGCAAAATGTGAGTTATTAGCCGAAATGTCTGCTGATAGTGTGGCAATTCTCAACCACGATCATCCCCTATTAATTACCACGGCGGCTTCAGTTTGGCACGGAGAAGTTTTGACTTACGGCTTTTCTGGTGGGGATATTCAAGGGCAGTTAATTGATAACGAGACTGTGGAAGTCGCAGGAATCCAACTACCTCTGCCGTTGCCTGGTCGTCACAATGCGGCTAATTTCTTGGCAGCTTTAGCGGTGGCAAAGGTGTTGGGAATTGATTGGGCAAGCCTGAAAGCAGGTGTGGTGGTGGATATGCCCACAGGGCGATCGCAGCGATTTACTTTACCCAATGATGTGGTAATCTTAGATGAAACTTATAATGCTGCACCAGAAGCGATGATCGCAGCATTGCAATTATTGGCAGACACACCCGGAAAGCGGAAGATTGCCGTATTGGGTGCAATGAAAGAATTGGGAGAGCGATCGCAGCAGTTGCACCAGCGAGTGGGAGAAACAGTGCGAAAGTTGAATTTAGACGGCTTGTTGGTTTTGGTAGATGGACAAGATGCCGAAGCGATCGCCCTTAGTGCCGAAGGTATCCCATCGGAGTGCTTTGCAACTCATGCTGATTTAGTGGCTAGGTTGAAGACATTTGTGCAAGCAGGCGATCGTTTATTATTCAAAGCCGCCCATTCGGTGGGACTAGATCAGGTAGTCAATCAGTTACGTGCAGAATTTCCCAAATGAATCTACCGCTAGAAACCCAACGTCTCAGACTGCGAGACTTTGTAGAATCCGATTGGCAAGCGGTTCATAAATACGCTAGCGATCGTGAAGTTGTGCGTTATTTGACCTTTGGCCCTAATAGTGAAGAAGATACCAAGAATTTTTTGCAAAGAGAGATTTCATTGCAAGGCGAAGAACCCCGTCAGCATTTTGCCTTGGCAGTGACTTTACAACCCCAAAAGCAATTAATTGGTATCTGTCGCATATCTGTTAACGATACTGACAACAAAACAGGCTCTATTGGATACTCTTTCACTAAGGAATTTTGGGGACAAGGATACGCAACTGAAGCCGTAAAAGCAATTGTATCATTTGGTTTTCAGGAGTTAGGCTTACATCGCATTTTTGCCACTTGTCACCCAGAAAACATTGCCTCAGAACGAGTTATGCAAAAAATCGGAATGCAGCAAGAAGGATATTTGCGAGAACACCATTGGATTAAGGGAGAATGGCGAGACTCTTGGCTATATGCCATCCTTGAGCATGAATGGAGAGGCGTTAAATGATGATTTTCAGAAAATCTCACCAATAGACGCTCGATAGACTTCAGTTGGAAAGACTAGGGCTGTTACTGTAGCGTCTTTGAAAAAGAATTGCAGCCAAATTAGTTACTAAACAGGTGATTGCTAGCCACAGCAAGATATAAGTAGGAGCCATCACCACGCCAATCAGGAACCAAGTATATACGTGCAGTATCATTACAGAAGCGAAAAAGCTGGCAATTCCAGCAGATTGCCACACTTGATGTGATGGGCGACGTAACGCTACCAGGCTGATCGTTAAAATTGTGACAAGCAAATTCGCTGGTACGAGAAATGCACAAATACTTATGCAGTTGCCACGAGAGAAGTCAGCTAAGGTGTTAAAATCGAGCATTAATTTCTTGGGATAGATGTTAGATTTTTCAGAATTTAATTTATTTTATAATAACGAAATTTATATTAATATATGAGTGAGTAATCACTTTGCAAATATAACATAAATTAAACTATTTAGTTGCGTTTTGATACTACCAATAGTTAGTTAATTATAAAAATTTTGGATAAGTAGGGTGGAAAACACCCACCCTAGCTGAATTAGCCTGGTAAAATTACCGTATCGATAATGTGTACCACACCATTATCAGCTTCAATATCTGCTGCTAAAACTGTGGCATTTTTAACTTCAAAACCATCAGAAGAATCAATTTTAATGGGTGAACCTTCCACAGAATTAACCGTACCGAGTTGTGCCAAATCAGCTTGTAGCAGCTTTCCTGGAACGACATGATACTTTAAAATCCGCGTCAGCTGGGGAATATTCTGTAACAGAGTTTGGATAGTTCCTGCTGGTAACTTGGCAAAAGCATCGTCATTTGGTGCAAAGACAGTGAACGGGCCAGGACTTTTTAATGTTTCTACTAAACCAGCAGCTTGTACAGCCGCCACCAGTGTTTTGAAAGACTCAGCACTAACTGCAATATCAACAATATCAGCCATATATCTTACCTAAATCTCTGCAAAAGATTTTAAAGGATAATAAACCTATTTAATGAGTGGCAGAGGAGAATAATTAATAAGCAATGCCCAATGCCCAATGCCCAATGCCCAATGCCAATTAATTATGATTAGCTTTCCAGTTTGTTAGATCAGTTAAAGAGCGATCGCGGTAACGTCCATAACGCTCCTGCTTACTTTTGATTTTCGCACCCAGTTCGGGAAAAATCCCAAAGTTGGGCGGCATTGGTTGGAAATGCTTCGGCGAAGCGGAACTAATAAATTCCAATAACGCACCCATCATTGTTGTAGGTGGTAAAATCAAAGGTTCTTTACCCAAAGCTAGCCGCGCTGCATTAATTCCCGCCAAGCAACCACCCGCAGCCGCAGCAGTGTAGCCTTCAGTACCAATCAACTGTCCAGCTGCTAACAATGTCGGACGCTCTTTAAATTGCAGAGTCGGATGCATTAACTGGGGAGCATTAATAAAAGTGTTGCGGTGCATCACTCCCAGCCGCACAAACTCCGCCTTTTCCAAACTTGGGATTAGCTGAAATATTCGCTTTTGCTCACCCCAACGCAGGTTAGTTTGAAATCCTACCATATTCCACAGTTGACCGGCTTTATCTTCTTGGCGCAACTGCACTACAGCATAAGGACGTTCCCCTGTGCGAGTATCTGACAATCCCACTGGCTTTAGTGGGCCATAGCGCATGGTATCTTCCCCGCGCTGTGCGAGTTCTTCTATGGGTAAACAAGCTTCAAAAAATTTCGCCGTTTCCCGTTCAAAACCCTTGAGTTCTGTTTGTTCAGCTTTACAAAGTTCTTCTCGAAACTGCAAGTACTGCTCTTTATTCATTGGGCAGTTGAGATAAGCGGCTTCACCTTTGTCATAACGTGATGCCATAAAAGCAACGTCACGGTTAATCGATTCTCCGACAATAATCGGACTAGCCGCATCAAAAAAGCTGAGGTATTCCATCCCGGTAAAGCGGCGCAAATCTTCGGCTAAGTCGGGGCTGGTTAAAGGCCCAGTCGCCAAAACCACAATTCCTTCTGGAATCGCAGACACTTCACCTCTGCGAAATTCAATTAAAGGATGATGTGCTAAAGTTTGAGTTAAGTCTTGGCCAAATTGTCCCCTATCGACGGCTAGCGCCCCACCCGCAGGTACGGCGTGTTCATCAGCTTTAGAAATGACGATCGAACCCAGTTGGCGTAACTCTTCGTGCAATAATCCAGCTGCGCGATCGCTTGCCATTGCCCCAAAGGAATTACTACACACTAATTCTGCCAAATGTTCTGTATGATGAGCAGGACTGAAGCGCTTTGGACGCATTTCATGCAGAATTACAGGCACTCCAGCTTGGGCTATTTGCCAAGCTGCTTCTGTCCCAGCTAGTCCACCTCCAATTACTTGTATCGGTTGTTGTTCCATAGTTAAATTTTTAGTTACCTATATTATAAGTATCCATCAGCATCAGCGCTAGGACGTATCAACAACTAGGGCGTTTTCAGCATAACGCACCATCAACAGCAGCAATTACAAATTATCTGTGTCAATTCCCTTTTGTTTGAGTTTAGCTAACAATTCTTGATAGCGATCGCGCTCTTTTTCTAATTCTTGTAAAGCCGCTTCCTTTTCTTGTGAAGCCGCTTCTAATTCTTGTAAAGCTGCTTCCTTTGCTTGACGTTCCCGTTCTGCACGTTGGCGTTCTTGTTCCCGTAACTGGTCAATTTCTAAGGGGCTTAAAAACTTTTGTCCGGTGGGAGAAACAATTTCCAGGGTATCCGCTGTTAGTTGAAAACGGATTCCCAAACGCGGACTTACCCAGCCATTCATCTCTTCGATAACTTCAAAACTATCCCCAGAACTGAGCAAGCCATTTAAATCGTTCTTATCAGGATCATAAATATAATATTCTTCCACGCCGTAACGCTGGTAAAACTGCAATTTTTTGGCCATTTCTTTGAGGGTGTTACCTGGCGATAGAATTTCAAATACTACCTGTGGTGGTATATTATCTTCATTCCACTGTAAATAGGAACTCCGTTTTCCTTTTGGTCTGCCAAAGACTACCATCGTATCGGGCGCTTGTTTAATATTAGGGTTTCCTTGAACTGGATACCAAAACAAATCTCCGGCGATAAATACATCAGCTGGCGATGCAAATAAGATTTCTAAATTTTCTTTAATTTTGACAATCCATGCAAATTGTTCTGTATTATCCGCCATTGGCTGTCCGTCGCTTTCTGGGTAGATGACTTCGATGGTGGTTTCTGGTGTGACTTGTTGTACCATTGCTGCACCTCCAAGTATGGGGTTTTTAGCTGAGATTTCTAGTTGAGATCGCGATCGCATTCATATTGATTTTACCTATAAGTAAGTCGGCGATAAAATTTTAGCGATGTCACAATTGAGGAACAGACAATCAACCCAACCAATGAACAAGCACAAGCTTGTGTGCGAGTCTGCCAAATGTTGTCCAATACCTATCGGAATGTTGAGTTATTCCGTTTTGACGACCAAACCAGAGTTGTGTTTATTTTTGTGAACGAGGAACTTCAAATCATCGTACCCCCTAATGGAGATTGGAGGTTTTTAGATGCGACCGAACTTTGAGACAATGACAAACAAGGAACTGATAGCTTACGCGCTTGCACACCGGGACGATGTAGAGCCTTTGCGTGTATTGTATAGCCGCCGCACTCCAGACTCGGAAGCAACATGGTATGGGCCAATGGTGACAACAGACGGTACACCAATAGAAGAAAATATTCGCATAGCAGAAGAAGCAATTAAGCAGCGCATTGAGCAAGCAAATAAAAGAAAGCAAGATTCTCAAAGTTAAAGCTTATTCGTCAGGATTCACACCCATGTCTCTCAGTCTTTGCGCCAAGCGTTCACCCCGTTGACGTTCCTGGTCTAACAATAACTCCGCCTGCTGTAACTGTTGTTGAGCTTGTTCTTTTTGCTGTCTCTCCAAATCTGCTCTTTCTTCACCAGAGAGTAATAAATTTCCCAGATCATCCCACCAACGCAACCAAGGTAATTCCAGATTTTGATAGCGACCTTGCCAAATACCTAACTCTACACCAAGAGCGTTGATGGGGTAATGTCCTCGTTCGTTTTCTATGACTAGTTCATAGTGGTCTTCTATTAGGTGATACACTTCTACGCGACTGCGACGCACTTCGTAAATGCCATAAAAGGCAGGTCGAATTGCTTGCTCGTAAACCCAAAATTTTCCCGTCCAAGAAGTTTTGTCACGTTCTTCTGAACCATCACCCGATACAAACTCCAATACAATCAAAGGTGGGATAATTTCTTGCCATAATACATAAGAACGTCGTGTTTGACCCTTTAAAAGTGGTGGCACATTAGGCACATAAAACCAGTCTGGTGCTTCTGCACCTCTTTGTGGCGGGTCAGTTATCCGCCAATAAATGCCAGAATCTTGACCAATGCAATAATTACCTTCTGGATGACGCTTTTGTAATATTGGTTGAATCGAATCTGTGAGTAAAATGCTTTGGGGATGTTCTTGGAAATTTTTGCCTCCGGCACGCTCCGCGAACACAAATGTGCCGTCAGACTCAGGTAACTGAGTATGGTCTGGTAAGGTAGTTGGCAGTATTTCAGGTGTAGTAGTCATAGAAATTAGGGAATAGGGAATAGGGAATAGGGAATAGGGAATAAAGAATAGGGAATAAAGAATAGGGAATAAAGAATAGGGAAAGAGTTTTTCCCAGTTCCTAGTTCCCAGTCCCTTTATTTATTATGGAAATTTCCGATCGCGCACTTCTAGGGCATAATCTTGCACAGCTTTAGTAATCGTCTCCCGCAAGTTTGTATAAACTTTGGCAAATGGTGGATGCTTCTCTGTAAGTCCGATGACATCTGAAGTAACTAAAACCTGTCCATCGCAGTGAATTCCTGCACCGATACCAATTGTCGGAATGCTCAGTTTTTGTGTAATCTGCATTGCTAAATCTGCGGGGATATGCTCTAACACTAAAGAAAATACACCAGCTTGTTCGAGAGCGATCGCTTCATTTAAAATTCTTTCTCCCGTTTCCTGGCTTTTTCCCTGTTGTCGTAAACCAAGTTGATGTATTGATTGCGGTGTCAAACCCACATGACCCATTACCGGAATTCCGGCTTCTACTAAACGAGTCACAGTTTCTGCGATCGCTGGATAGCCACCTTCTAATTTTACCGCTTGAGCGCCTGTTTCCTTCAGTACCCGCCCAGCTGAGTGCATCGCTTGCTGGAGACTTTCTTGATAGGTCAAAAATGGTAAATCTACAACCACTAATGCGCGTTTAACTCCTCGACGCACAGATTTGGCGTGGTATATCATCTCATCCAAAGTTATGGGCAGTGTTGTTTCATACCCTAGAACTACTGCCATAGAGTCACCCACGAGGATTAAGTCTACACCAGCTGCATCGAGGAGTTGAGCGATCGCATAATCCCAGGCGGTCAACGCCACAATTGAACGTCCCTGTTGTTTCCATTGAATTAATTGCTGGGTAGTGATTGCCATTTTTTGAGTGCTGAGTAGTGCTGAGTGAGGAGTGAGGAGTAAGGAGTCAGGAGTCAGGAGTCAGGAGTTTTGAATTTAAAAATTCTTTAACTTATAATTCCTAACTCCTAACTCCTAACTCTTAACTAATCATTTAACGGCGTGACTGAAAGCAATGTGGGGTTTTGCACTAGCCATTTTGGGCATTAACCAAGCTAGACCTTCACTAGTGCCAATCCATAATTTATTGCCAATGTCAGGTGCAAGGGCAAGAACCCGACTAGAAGGAAGTCCAGCAACTTCTGCATCTAACACAGCTCCTGTATTTGGATTTAATCGTAACAAACCATTATTAGTTCCAACCCAGACGCTACCATCTTTAGCAAAACGTACCACTGTCACGTTACGCCCACGCAGGCGAGTCACAGACCGCAAGACTGCACCAGTTTTTGGGTTAATAACTAGCAAATTATTCGGCATTCCCGCCCAAATTAATCCTTCTGGACTAATAGCTAAAGCTTGTACAGTCGTCCCTGGTAAATCGGCTATCCGCTTCATAATCGCAGCACTAGCAGTATTTACCCGCACCAATCCGTCAAGGGTGCCAACCCACAGTTGACCTTCAGCATCTAAAGTCAGGGTGTTGGCACTGACACCAGGCAGATTTTTTAATGTTGTCATAATCAAGCCTTGGTCGGGACTAATTAGGGCTAAACCATTATCGGTTCCAGCCCACAAATAACCCCGCTTGTCAAGTAACAGAGACAACACCCGTTTAGAAGGCAAAAATAAATTCTGCGCGGTGATTTCGTTAGTGCGGGGGTCTACTCGGATCAGTCCTTCATAACTTCCCACCCACAAACGTCCTACTTTGTCTTGGGCTAAAGCACCAATGACAACACTTGGTAAGCTAACACGAGAAATAATCTTGCCGGTTTTAGGATCAATCCGCGATAGTCCTCGCCCAGAACCTACCCAAAGATTGCCTGTAACATCTCCCAGTAAGTTACCGACACGATAATCAGTTTCTGGCGAATGTTCTTGCACTCCCCGCTGATCGGGCAAGGATTCCACTCGCGGTGGCGGTGGGGAAGGTGGGTAAGCAGGGGTTACATCAGATGAATTAATGTCAGGGGTTTTTTGTGCCCATCCCATACTTGGCACAGCTATCAACCCCAGCAAAATAGAAGTAATTAATAAACTAGTACGCTTGTAAAACAATACCACGGTGACATTTCCTCTGGAGACAGTACCCATAGCCGCTACCTAAACTGGCTTTGGGTTAATTTCAGTGTTCCCCTAGCTAGGATTTTTTAAACGTCATAGGCAATTTTTCTCAAATTTAATCGGCATTGGGCATTGGGCAAAGAATTCTTGTAACTCCTAACTCCTAACTCTTAACCCCTAACTCCCCCACTTCCCAAAAGCTTCTCTACAGTTATTGATGACATTTTGTAAAGTGATTGTAACAAAATGTTTAAATCTTTATGTGATAACAAAATTAAATAGATAAGTTAAAAACTTTCAAAGAATAACTTATCAAATTCTTGATATATTGTGAGACAAGCTACAAATTACGTGGTGTGCAATTCTTTTTTCTTTCGGTATAAGTAGGGAGGGCTACTCCCAAATTTATGCTTGGGGACTGTTGGAGCCGACTCGCTTGGATGAAGCAAGAAGCAGACCCTCTAAAGGAAACTTTAGTTGAATGGCTAGCTTTAAATAAGTTTGGTCAAGTTCTATATAGCAGGGAACAGTAGAAGCGCTAGGTCGTGTACCCCTAGAAGGTGAGAACACTGGTGAGGAGGATTACCACCACTGCCAAAGTGTCCGCCACCAAAAACTCTACCCTCTACCAAAAGCAACCCTGAAAAAAAATTTTCCTGATCTTCTTCCCGCTGAAGGGGGGAGAAGCGGGGTGAGGGAAAGTTGCCAAGAATGTGATTTGATTAAGTAAAAAGAGTGACTTCTGGGAAGGATAAAATATGTCTTACGCTAAAACTAACACTCAGAGCAAAACTGGGTATAAAGCCGGGGTTCAAGATTACAGACTAACTTATTACACACCCGATTACACACCTAAAGATACAGACATTTTAGCGGCATTCCGCGTTACACCCCAGCCCGGAGTTCCCCCCGAAGAAGCAGCTGCGGCTGTTGCGGCTGAGTCTTCGACTGGTACTTGGACAACTGTGTGGACAGACTTGCTCACCGACCTCGATCGCTACAAAGGTCGTTGCTATGACATCGAACCAGTTCCTGGTGATGACAACCAATTCATTGCCTACATTGCCTATCCTTTGGATTTGTTTGAAGAAGGCTCTGTAACTAATATGTTGACCTCCATTGTGGGCAACGTATTTGGTTTTAAAGCTTTGCGGGCGCTACGTCTGGAAGACTTACGGATTCCTGTAGCTTACCTCAAGACTTTCCAAGGGCCTCCCCACGGTATTCAAGTTGAGCGTGACAAGTTAAACAAATACGGTCGTCCTTTGTTGGGTTGTACAATTAAGCCCAAATTAGGTCTTTCAGCTAAAAACTACGGACGCGCTGTATACGAGTGCTTGCGCGGTGGTTTGGACTTCACCAAAGACGACGAAAACATCAACTCTGCTCCATTCCAAAGATGGCGCGATCGCTTCTTGTTCGTATCTGAAGCTATTACCAAAGCTCAAGCTGAAACCGGTGAAATCAAAGGTCACTACCTAAACGTCACCGCCCCCACTTGTGAAGAAATGCTGAAGCGGGCTGAGTTCGCGAAAGAACTCAAACAGCCCATCATCATGCACGATTACCTCACTGCCGGCTTCACCGCCAACACCACATTGGCTCGTTGGTGTCGTGACAACGGTATATTGCTGCACATTCACCGCGCTATGCACGCCGTTATCGACCGTCAAAAGAACCACGGTATCCACTTCCGTGTATTGGCTAAGGCACTACGGATGTCAGGCGGAGACCACATCCACACCGGAACAGTGGTTGGTAAACTGGAAGGTGAACGCGGGATCACAATGGGCTTCGTTGACTTGTTGCGTGAAAACTACATTGAACAAGACAAGTCTCGCGGTATCTACTTTACCCAAGACTGGGCTTCTCTTCCCGGTGTAATGGCAGTTGCTTCCGGTGGTATCCACATTTGGCACATGCCTGCACTCGTAGAAATCTTTGGTGATGACTCCGTGCTGCAATTTGGTGGTGGTACTCTCGGTCATCCTTGGGGTAATGCTCCTGGTGCTACAGCTAACCGCGTAGCTTTAGAAGCTTGCGTCCAAGCTCGTAATGAAGGCCGCAACTTGGCTCGTGAAGGTAACGACATTATCCGCGAAGCCGCTAAGTGGTCTCCTGAATTGGCTGTTGCTTGCGAACTGTGGAAAGAAATCAAGTTCGAGTTTGAAGCTATGGATACCGTCTGATCAAAAGTTAGGAGTTAGAAGTTAGGAGTTAAGAGTTACATTAATTCATAACTCATAACTCATAACTTCTTAACTCATAACTGTTGACGGCTGGGGTCAAGCATGAATCTTAAGCAAATTGCGAAGGACACAGCCAAGACTCTCCAAAGTTATCTGACTTATCAGGCTCTAAGGACAGTGTTGGCACAGCTAGGCGAAACGAATCCTCCATTAGAACTTTGGTTGCATAACTTTTCGTCTGGCAAAATTCAGAATGGTGAATCATACATTGAGCAACTGTTGCAAGAAAAACCAGATTTGGCTTTGCGAATCATGACTGTTAGGGAACACATTGCGGAAGAAGTCATCGATTTTTTACCGGAAATGGTTCGTACTGGCATTCAGCAAGCCAACATGGAACAGCGTCGCCAGCATTTAGAACGCATCACCCGAATAGACACATCAAACCCCAGTCTGCAACCAGAACAGCAAGCAAGTTCAGATCCGAATTTGGATAACTTATCCAATTAGTTCGGTCAACCTAGTAGTAAAAAATCACAACCCATTATCAAAAGCTATGCAAACTTTACCAAAAGAGCGTCGTTACGAAACCCTTTCTTATCTGCCCCCTCTGTCTGATGCTCAAATTTCCAAGCAGATCCAGTACATTTTGAATCAAGGTTACATTCCAGCGATCGAGTTTAACGAAACTTCTGACCCGAAAGAATTCTATTGGACAATGTGGAAGTTGCCTTTGTTTGGTGCTAGATCGACTCAAGAAGTATTGAGCGAAGTTCAAGGATGCCGTTCTCAATTCAACACCAGCTATATTCGGGTTGTGGGTTTTGACAACATCAAGCAGTGCCAAATTCTCAGCTTTCTTGTTCACAAACCCAACAAATACTAAGGTTAGAAAGCTTTAAGTAATTAGTTTATTTCCATAGGAGAGGTAGAATTATCTGCCTCTCCTATTTGCTAGATTTGTTTTGAAACGCAGAGGCACGCAAAGGAAAACGCATAGGCGCTTCGCCTTCCCGCAGGGTAGGGGCGCGAAGTTATTCTCTGCGTTTTTTAAGAAGGTAATAAATGAAATTACAGCATCTCCCGGAAGTAAGAATTTGCTTTATTGGTGACTCTTTTGTTAATGGTACTGGCGACCCAGAATGTCTTGGTTGGACAGGGAGAATATGCACTAATGCTAATAAAAAAGGCTATGACATTACTTACTATAATTTAGGGATTAGGCGAGATACGAGTACTGATATAGCAAAGCGTTGGTTACAGGAAGTTTCACTTCGCTTACCCAAAGAATATGATGGCAGAGTTATATTTTCCTTTGGTTTGAATGACACAACAGTAGAAAATGGTAAAACTCGCGTGGATTTGGCAGATTCTATCAAAAATACCCGTGAAATTTTAAGTGAAGCTCAAAAGTTATACCCTGTGTTGATGGTTGGTTTTGCGCCATATGCAGAACAAGAAAACCCTCAAAGGAGGCAGAGAAATACCGATTTATCTAAACAGTATGCTTTGATTTGTAATGAATTAAATGTACCTTATTTAGATGTTTTTCCGATATTAGAAAAATCAAACATCTGGATAAATGAGGCAAAAGCTAATGATGGTGTTCATCCTCAAGCAAGCGGTTACGCAGAATTTGCCCAAATTGTAGAAAATTGGGACGCTTGGTTAAATTGGTTTCCTTTAATTTAATCGAGAATTCAAAGTTAGGATAGTGGTAGCACTTTAGTCTTTCTATCCAAAGGTAGGAATTATGCAGCAAATTACTCTCGCTGAAGCATCTCAAAACTTACCTGAGTTGATTGAAGCAGCACTCAGTGGTGAGGAGATTATTATCATCAAAGATAATCAACCTTTGGTGAAGTTAACTCCTGTATCGCCAGTTAAACACCGTCCTAAGTATGGTAGTGCCAAAGGACTTGTAACAATATCTGATGATTTTGATGCACCACTCGAAGATTTTAAGGAATATATGGAATGAGGCAACTACTAGACACTCATACTTTTATTTGGTTTGTGATGGGTGATTCAAAAATCAGCGTTAGTTTGAAATCGCAAATTGAAAATAACGATAATCTACTCAGTATTGCTAGCGTTTGGGAAATGGCAATCAAGTCTAGAATTGGTAAACTCAGTTTTGGTATGACTTTTGACCAGTTTATCCAACAGCAAATAATTAGGAACAGCATTGAATTCCTGCCAATCACCATAGACCATATTACTGTTGTTGCCACACTACCTTTACATCACCGTGACCCATTCGACCGAATTTTAATTGCACAGTCGGTAGTTGAAAATCTCCCTATATTGAGTGCTGATAAAATTTTTGATGCCTATCCAATTAGACGTATATGGTAGATAGCGCTCCTTTTCTACCAAAAGATAGATAAATAAACACTAATCACCAAAAAAACTTAACATTACTTTAAGCACTGCTAGGCAAAGATAATTTTATGGGTTATTACATCGCTCCCCGCTTTCTGGATAAACTGGCTGTCCACATTACCAAAAACTTTCTCAAGCTTCCTGGTGTGCGAGTTCCCGTGATTTTGGGTATTCACGGACGCAAAGGAGAAGGCAAAACATTTCAATGTCAATTAGTCTTCGAGAAAATGGGTATCGAGGTGACTAACGTATCTGGCGGCGAATTGGAAAGTCCAGATGCAGGAGATCCAGCGCGGTTGATTCGGCTGCGCTATCGGGAAACTGCGGAACTGATCAAAGTACGCGGCAAAATGTGTGTACTGATGATTAACGATTTGGATGCGGGGGCTGGACGCTTTGATGAAGGCACTCAATATACTGTAAATACGCAGTTGGTCAATGCCACACTGATGAATATTGCTGATAATCCCACAGATGTGCAGTTGCCTGGAAGCTATGATTCTACGCCTTTACGTCGTGTGCCGATTATTGTCACAGGTAATGATTTTTCTACCCTCTATGCACCGTTAATTCGGGATGGACGGATGGAGAAGTTCTACTGGGAACCAAACCGAGATGATAAGGTGGGAATTGTCAAGGGGATTTTTGAAGCGGATGGACTGTCACAGAAGGAAGTTGAACAGCTAGTTGATACTTTTGTCAATCAGTCTATTGACTTTTTTAGCGCTTTGCGATCGCGCATTTATGACGAACAAATCCGCAACTACATCCATCAAGTAGGTTTTGAGCGGGTATCGTTGAGTGTGGTGAACAGCGTTGAAGGGCCACCAGAATTTAAAAAGCCAGATTTCAGGCTGTCTCACTTAATTGAGTCTGGTAACTTCCTGGTTGGTGAACAAAAACGGGTGGAAAATTCCCATTTGGTTGATGATTACAACCGACTCAATCGAGGTAGAAATTCTGATCAATTTGCACCACCTGCTGCTGTAACACCAATTAGTCAGCCGTCAAAGGACGCAACTCAAAAAGCAAAAACTAATGGATTCTCGAAAGAGGAAATATCGAGTCCACATTTGACTTTAGAGACACAAGGACAAATTCGGGAACTCTTATCTCAAGGTTACAAAATTAGCATTGAACACGTAGATGAGCGCCGTTTTCGCACAGGTTCTTGGCAAAGTTGTGTTCATAGCCACATTGATAGCGAGTCTGATGCAATCTCAAATTTGGAATCAACTCTGACAGAATATAGCGGTGAGTATGTGCGCTTGGTAGGTATTGATCCAAAGGCCAAGCGGCGGGTAGTGGAGACGATTATTCATCGTCCGCATGGGATAAATTAGGTGTAGATAAATCAGAAAGAGCGATCGCTACGCACTACAAATACCAAGAGCGATCGCTTTTGTCAATTCTCAAACAACTGGAAAAAATATGCTTCCTCAATTTGATAGCTGAATCCTAACCCTTTAACTACAAGTAACTGCTGAAGCCGAGTTAACCTTTGTTAAATCGCCAGTGAATACTGCTGTGTATTGATAAGGTGATGAACCAGAGCAAGTCATGGAATTTGTATTAGCGCGACGGGGAGTCCACCATGAGGTTGCTTGCACAGTCAAATTTGTGCCATTCCATGATAACTTGTTGACAACTAAAGAATTAGTTTGTCCATTATCCGCTTTTTTAGCAGATAAAAATGTGGCATAGTTAACCTCGCCATTGGCTGGATTAATCCGGGCTATAACTGCGACTTTTGGCCCGCCTCCGCTACCATAGCTAGACAACCAACGCCCAGTTGCAAAGCGGCGAAAGTCATTACCAGTCTGACTACCACTAGAGGAGTAAACGCCATATAAAACATTGCGCCCATCCCAAAACAATCCATAACCTGTACCATCGTCATTTGTTGTTTCGTAATCAGTACGACACCATGTTTTGATACCATTATTAAAACGGATAGTCACAGGGTTTTTGTTATTAGATGAGACTTGCTGATAACCAATGTAAATAGTTGTATTTACGTTCTTTACTTTCGGGCCATTTTTAGCTTTGATTGTCGCTTCACTATCATTGCAACTGAATGTCACAGCATTACCGATAGATGAATTTATGGTTTGGGCAAAAGCTGGAGGAGCTTTTTGTGTGATTGCTAAATCAGCTACTAATACTACAGATAAAGAGAAACTTGCCAAATACTTCTGCAATTGTTGAGAAGAAATCATGGTATAAATCTGCCGATAAACTCTAAGGAAAAATTTCGTATTGCTATAAACTTTAATCAGAATTTAGACAAGCAAAATTGTTTAAACTCGCAGATTGCAGCATTCTGAATATTACGAAAAATGAGACTAGCCGAGAAAATACATAAGATAATATGCATGATATTAACTGTACATAAACCTTCCTTATCAAAAATATCAGTGAATAGATTAAATTGCGATTGCAGTATTCAAAAAAATAGTTTTAATGAACAAGTAGCGTTTGTTTATTCTCCATGTCCTTTGCCAGAAGCTTCCTTTATCTCTGCTTTCTGTCTCTCGCCGTGCTGTACTAGACGGTTTTAGCATTCTCTTCTGATAGTTCTTCGGCACTAGCTTTCAGACGGCTTAACCTGCTTTTGCGGACACGTTCGCTATCACGAATACCACCCGCTAGCTCATATTCACTGCTGTTTTTGCCATACTTAAAAGCAACGCCCCTCACTATTTTATCTGTAAGATTACTCAAGGTTTTTTCCATCTCATCAATTTTAGTTTTGGAAGAGTCAATCATAGCTAGAGCGATGTTATAAGCATCAAGCATAGTACGTAACTGCTCAATTGATTGAGTTAGATTTTTCAAACCGCAATTATCACCGAAATCCATATTTGAATCAATTGCTTTCAGTCCAGCGGATCTCAATTCAGCTTTTTCTAAAACACGAGATGTACGTTTTTGACGAGACATAAATATATTCGTTAGAGAGGGTTCTAGAACACCAATTCAGCAATTCTGGAAGAATCTCTCCCCCAACTCCTCTCCAAAGCTCAGAGGAGAGTTTGGCTCTCCCTTTCCTACCAAGGAAGGGAACTGGAGGGTTAGGTTTTTGATTACTGAATCAATGCTCTAAAGCTAGTTTGACTTAGTAAAGCTGTTTTCTGGTTCAGTAAAATTCGTGAATAATTTTATTTATTAAAAAACTAATACATAAATCTGGGTAATTTCTCTTAACGGGACTTAAACATTTTTGATGGAGAAACAAGCCTCAAACCCATGCAAGATAAGGTAAATACACCAAATGCTCAAAAATAGCTGCAACCCAGATATATCAAGATACTAAGCAAAAGGATGTTAAAGTCTCTCTGTATATAGATTTGAGGCTCTTTTTTGGGTGTTTTTTGTCTAAGTCCGATTAATTCAGATATTGCACCTGGTTTTTTGGAGGATTGCTTTAAGGGACTTTCAAGAAATAAATTATCCAAAGAAACGAACCACTCCAGACGCAGAGAACACAGAGAGAAGAAAAATAGAGAGGATTTTTGCGTCAGTTTTGGGATATTTTTTTATTTGTCAGTCCCTAACGTTAGTGACGAATGTCGCGATGTTGATGAGGAATGTCGCGATGTTGATGAGGAATGTCGCGATGTTGATGAGGAATATCGCGATGTTGATGAGGAATGTCGCGATGTTGATGAGGAATGTCGTGATGTTGATGAGGAATGTCGCGATGTTGATGAGGAATGTCGCGATGTTGAGGGATTTCTAAGAAATAAATTATTCAATCTTGTGGGGTAGGCATCTTGCCCGCCCAGTAACCAAAGGCGGCAAGATGCCCACCCCACAATAAATAATTCGATATTTTTTTATTTGAAAGTCTCTGATGATGAATGTCGCTTGAGTTAAAGCTTAATCCTCCTTAGCTCTCTTTTTTAAGGAGGGAATTAAAGCAAACCTTAATTGTTTACATTTTTGCAGCAAAGAAATGCTGCTTCACCACGTCTAAGCGTGAACAATTCCAATAATCCACATGGGAAACAATCAAACCATCAGAGTTAATACCTAATTCACTCCAACCAGGAATAGAGATCCGTGGCTTCCAGGGGAGAGGAGTATTCCAACTAAGTGTCCACTCAGTTTTTATTGTGTCTTTTAACCGTTGAATATTATGTAAGTCCATCTTCGGATCTAAAAACCAAGTTTGGATAAAATTAATCATTTCTTTGTAACGTTTAACACCACGAAATTTATTCAGTGGGTCTTGAAAATAAACGTCTGGAGCGTAAATGCTGTAAGTTTGATTTACTGGGAATCTTTGATAGTCTTCTTTGAGAATTTCAATAATATCCATATCAGCTTATTCATGAAAACGCTGTGCTGTTTGCCGGACAACTTTCTGTGATAAAGTTGCATTTACCCTGAACACGTAGTGGGGTAGCACAGCTAAGTGTACGCCCCCACAAATGAATGTATTCCACCAGATTGAAATATTTGATTTAAATTATTAAATTGCTCAAAAACACGATGCCGATCGCACAGAAAGCGAAGCCAGCAATGCTCATTTTCAAGGGTAAAATTCGGTTAATTTCTCCCATACCCATCGCACTACCAATTTCTCTGGCACTCATGGCAACCACAAACAGAGTTAAGGTAATGCCTAGTATATAGGCAACTAGTGGCATAATTCCTACCCCAATAATAGATTCAGCATCAGCGTAACCCTGAAATAAACCAGCACTGATGCCCACCAAAGCAAGTACCATAAAGTTTGGTTGATTTGGCATCATCAGCATAGTACCAAAAAGGATAGTAGAAATGGCGATCGCTGTGCCAACGCTTTCAGCAAACGCTACTTCTGTGCCTGGGAAATTTAGCTGGAATAAATGAATTACAATGCCCAAGACTGCTGCTAAGACAAAACATCCAGCGATGACAGCCCCACGAACAAACACAGATGAGAGTAAGCCAATAGCAACAATACCAACTAAACAATTCAAGCTAATTACTGGATCTGCCAAGCCCCAAAGAAAGCCTTCCCAGCAGTTAGAGATAGTATGATCATCTGGTGTTCCACTCAATGAACTCAGTAAGCTAATTAAAATTAGAGCTGCGATCGCTCCAATATGCCGATGCATTAGCTTTGATGTATAAAATTCTCCTGATGCACGGGATTCTGATAATTTAGTTTTGAACATTAGCATCTGCCAAATTAGTTTTTTCGGTAATTTATACTACCCACATACCCAAACAAACTAACGTGGTAATTACGCCAGATTATACTAGCTTCATCAAGTTATGTAAAGCTCTGACAATTCAGGTTATGTGGAAAAGCCCACGAAGTGCAGTGTTCCGCAGAAAAGATTTAGTGGTGTTCACTTCTCTAGGATCGGCTGCGATCATGTGACACAAATGTGTAGCTTGCTTACCCAAAAGGATACAATTAGTGGCGCGTCCAAATCTCCCACCTTCTTGTTCTGACTTCTAAATTCTTCTTCAAGCTGGTATTTCTAACAAAGTGGAATGTTCCCCTTTACCCAACTTAAAACTTATCTTAACTGAACTCTATTAGGAAAAAGACTAATCTAAAAAATAGGTTCATTGGAAGAGAGAATGAAATTCATCAAATTGCTACTACTTAGTATTGCTCTCATCTTCTTTACATGGATTAGTCCACTGCAAGCTAGTCCAATAGCCCAATTGCCAACTCCTTTCCCTTTAGTTGCGGAACGTGAAACAACACCGCTAAAAAATTCACAGGATGTATTGACTGTTGCAACTTTTAATGTCGAGAATTTAGACCCGAAAGATCGACGCTTTGATAATATTGCCAAAATTATTGGCAATAATTTGAAGGCACCAGATGTCATCAGTTTAATTGAAATTCAGGATAACAACGGGCCAATCAATGATAACGTTGTTAATGCAAACCAGACTTACCAAAAACTGATTGCTGCGCTTGAAAATATTGGTAGTCCAGCATACGACTTTGTTGATATTGCACCCAGCGACGATCAAGATGGTGGAGAACCTGGAGGCAATATTCGTGTCGGTTTATTGTTTCAACCCAGCCGGATAACTCTAGCCAAACTGCCCAGAAAAGGCGGTTCATTAGATGCTGTGGCTATTACTCAAGGTTCAAATGGTCTTGATCTCTCCCTCAACCCTGGTCGGATTGACCCCACGAATAATGCTTTCGATCAAAGCCGTAAACCACTAGCAGCAGAATTTATATTTAATGATCAAAAAGTGTTTATCATTGCTAATCACTTTATTTCCAAGCTTGGAGGTTCTCCCAGCGATGCTAAACGAGTTAACCAAGCCGAAATCGTTAATGAATTCGTAGCCCAACTACTACAAGTTGACCCGCAAGCCAAAGTAATTGTATTGGGTGATTTAAACGATTTACCAGATTCCCTACCTTTGAAGACTTTGAAAGGTAATATTCTTGAGAATCTGAGCGATCGTTTACCTCTTAGTGATCAGTTTAGTTTTAAATTCCGGGGAAATCCTGAACTTATTGACCATTTGTTGGTCAGTGAAAATCTTTCCCGTGTTGCTCAACCTGAAATTGACATTGTGCATGTCAATGTTGGCTTTAGTAAGCCTGTCAGCGATCATGATCCGGTAATTGCAGCGTTTAGATTACCTGCTAACCAGTCTACCTCTGACACGATTCCTCCTGTTGTCCAACCCACTCCCGCAAGTGATTCGGCGATTATATTGCCTCAATTATCGAAAGTCGCTCTAGTTAAAGAACTAGCTAAGGAGTATACGCCGAGAAAAACTTTAAATTATGATCGGCAAGAGATCAAATGTTTGGGATTATTGACAATCAAGCAGGTATTGTGACAGACATTTATGCTAGTTACCCAATTCGTTTAATTGGCAATGGCGATCCTAGTCAGGAAGCTGATAAATTAGGACTGAATACCGAACATGTTTGGCCAAAGACCCCCCAGATATTACTGAAATAGAACGCAGTCATGCGATCGCTAAATTTCAAGGTAATGACAATCCATTCGTGCTAGATGTCACATTAGCAGAACGGGCATACTGTAATTCTTAAAACGGTAGTCTTTGAAAATGGTTATTTTATGTCTTAATGGGTAGACCAAATTACCATCAAACAGACTTTATCCGAATCGGAATCTGGATGATGAACTCTGTGCCTTGAAGCGGTGCAGAAATACACTTGAGTTGACCACCATGTTTGTTGATAATTTGGTAGCTAATCGACATCCCTAGACCTGTACCTGAACCAACAGGTTTAGTTGTAAAAAATGGATCAAAAACTTTTTGCTTTACTTCTTCTGTCATACCACAGCCATTATCAGCAATCCGAATTATCACTTGATTGCTATCTAAAACCTCAGTGCAAATGCGAATTTGGGGATTGTTATTTGTCAGTTGTTGGTTGCTAGTTGTTTTGGCATTGACCACTAACAGATGACAACCAATTATTGATTCTTTCAAAGTATCAATAGAATTATTCAGGATATTCATAAATACTTGATTGAGTTGTCCAGGATAGCACTCGACTTTAGGCAAGTTGCCGTATTCTTTTATCACTTGAATATCTGGATGATTTCCTTCGGCTTCCAAGCGATTTTGCAAAATTAAGAGAGTGCTATCAAGACCTTCATGGAGATCAGCTGCTTTTTTGCCTACTTCATCTAGCCGCGAGAAGTTACGTAAGGATAAGACTAGGTTGGAAATGCGCTCGGCTCCGGTTTTCATGGAAGATAAGATTTTCGGGAAGTCTTCTTTAATGAAATCAAGGTCAATTTCCTTAATAAAAGTTTGAACTTCTGATACTAAATGGCAATCGCATTCCTGATAAAGCGTAATCAAATTGAAAAAATTTCTACTATATTCATTGACAATAACGATATTACCGTCAATAAAATTGACAGGATTATTAATTTCATGGGCAATACCCGCAACTAATTGCCCCAATGAAGACATTTTTTCTGTTTGAATCAGTTGAGTTTGCGTATTTTCAAGTTCCTTTAAGGTCAGTCTGAGTTGGCAGTTAGCTGCTTCTAGTTGTGCCGGACTTGGCAAAGCCAGAGCCTGGGGAATGATGGGTAACAGTGCGATCGCTGTATATAGTGAAATAATAGCCGTAATAACTTTGATGAAAGTGGACAGCCAGTAAGTTGGATGCCAAAGCGTCCATACATCCATTACATGGGTTGTACCACAAGAGACGATAAAAGCTCCAAATAATAAAAGTATCCATTTGAAGGGGAAATCTTTTCGCTTGTGGACAAAGTAAATAAGGATGATGGGAATAGAATAATACACCAAAGCAATCAGAGAATCTGAGATGATGTTTAACCACACTAAACTCGGCTTCCAGAGATAACAATGTCCATGTGGAATAAATGAGCTATCAGTAAAAAAATTTTGCAAAAATTCCAGCATATATCATCAAACGAGGTAATTTGTCAAATATTGAATGACAAATTATACACGCTGCATCGGAAATTGTCCTTAATCTTAAATGTTGTACTAGTGCAGTAATTCCTCAACTTGATGCTGACTCCACAAAGTTCTGTATAAACCCTGTTGTTGCAACAGTTCTAAGTGATTGCCTCTCTGAACAATTTTTCCCTTTTCCATCACAAAAATTCGGTCAGCCGCCGCTGCCGCCGATAATTGATGGGTAATAAAAATTACTGTTTTGCGTTCAGTCCCACCGGAGAGATTTTTGAGGATTTGCGTGGCTGTTTGATTATCCACACTAGAGAGGGCATCATCCAAAATTAACACTGGAGCATTGACCAGCATCGCCCTAGCCAAGGCAGTACGTTGTCGTTGACCGCCAGAAAGATTTATACCGCGTTCACCAACAATAGTTTCATATTGCTGGGGAAAATTGTTAATTTCAGATTCAATTTGGGCAAGTTGAGCGACAGATTGTACCTGCTGTTGTTCGCTAATTGGATCACCGTAGCGGATATTATTTTTGATTGTAGTGCTAAATAGAAAACTATCTTGAGGAACATAGGCGATCGCACCTCGTAAATCTGCCAAAGCGATCTTAGTAATATCCAGCCCATCTAAAAACAATTGTCCTGATTCAATATCCAACAAGCGCGGCAAAGCATTCGCCAAAGTAGATTTTCCCGAACCAATTGCCCCAACAATAGCCACGGTTTCTCCTGGAGCAATGGTAAAGTTAACATTTGCTAAAGCTGGAGTAGTGGAACCAGGGTAATTGTAGGTAAGATTTTTAGCTGTCAGTTCCCCTTTAAGTTCAGCCACTGATAGATGTATGGCATCGGCTGCATCTTGAATTTTCGGTGTGACAGAGAGAATAGATTCAAGCCTATCGATACTAACTTCACCCCGTTGGTAGGCAGTAATTGTGAATCCTAAAAGGGCTGTGGGGAAAACTAGACGCTCTACATAAATTAACAGTGCTAAAAAGTCGCCAACCGCAAGCGTCCCAGAAGACATCCGCGCCGCCCCTAGCCAGATGATTACCAGTGAACTGACATTGGCTAGCCCACCAATTAGCGGAAACAGTGTATTGCGGATTTTTGCTAGTTCCAGGTTAGCAGTCAATAGCTGGTGATTTTTCTTAGCAAAAGCTCGACGCTCGTTTGCTTCTTGGGCATAGATTTTAATTAAGGCAATGCCACTGATATCCTCTTGGATGAGTTCGCTGATGTCAGAGAGTTGCTCTTGGACTGCTGCTTGTTGTTTGCGTAAGCGATCGCTAAACAGACTCACTAACAAGAGCATAAAAGGGTACACTGCCAGGGCGGCTAGTGTGAGATCCACACTAATCGCCAGCATTACTGGCAGTGTCAGGGCGTAGGCAAACACCGTATTTGCCAAACTCAAAACTGCAAAACCCAATAACCGCTTGATATTGTCCACATCACTGGTAGCCCGATTAATCAAATCGCCAGCAGTATTACTGGCAAAATAAGCCGGCTCCAGCTTGAGTAAGTGTTCAAAAATCCGTTGTTTCAGGTCAAATTCCACCTGACGCCCCACCCCAAATAGCCAAATGCGGGATGCCATCCGCATTAGCCACATCGCCGAACTGAGCAAGACAATGATTACTACGTAATGTAGTATTTGGTTCCATCTGAAGGTTGTTGAGAGTTTGTCAACACCAGCACGAATCAACCAAGGGATATAAACGCCCAGTGCATTG
Source organism: Nostoc sp. NOS(2021) (assembly GCF_017115025.1). Classification (GTDB taxonomy): domain Bacteria; phylum Cyanobacteriota; class Cyanobacteriia; order Cyanobacteriales; family Nostocaceae; genus Nostoc. Next base: position 24,543 of record NZ_JABXKM010000329.1, read on the forward strand.
ACAGACAACAAAGCGAGAATCCCTAAGGACGCCTCCCGCCAATGGGGTCGTAAGTAAGCACTGAGTTTAGCGATTCGTCGAGATTTTGCCATTAAAGCAATTTTGCAACTTTATCATCCTAGATTAACTGCTAGTTCAACAAGGCAGCTATGTAGAGGGAATATTGCTTGTGAAATAAAAAAGGGGAATGGGGAAGGGAGAATCGGGAAGGGTAAAAACCGTACTTTGTGCCGCTACGCTAACGCCCGAAGTTAAGCGAAATAATCCTTATGTTATGTCTAAGGCTTCGGCGTGAGCGCTACTTCTCTACGAGAGGCTGCGCCAACGACATAACTCAGTACAAGTCACTCGAACGGTAAAAAGCGATGCAGGTATGGTGGGCGACCTAATTCAACCCTTTACCCTTTGCCCTTTGCCCTTTACCCCTCTTGTTTGTCTTTATTACCGCTGAACACGCAAGAACCTGTAAATTTCAAAGAGATAAGTTTCCCAAGTTCTGGTTGTAAATTGCAACGTTTCCGCATTTGGTACAAAGTCTTCAAGTCGTAAACCGCGTGTGCGAATATCTTGAGGACTTCCTTGTAATAGGTAGGGAGGCACTCTCAAATTATAAGAAAGAATGCGATCGCCCGTCGCATCTGAGATGTTTGCTGTGGTGGTTGGTTGCCCTAATGCCACCAGTGTCCCAGATGTTGGTGCAGCAGTTGCTACATAAGTTTCACCTGTCATTGCTAGAGGTGCCCGATAAAGTAAATAAGCGACTGCTGGCGTACTTGCCAACAGCAAAATCGTCAGTGCCCAACCGATTAAGTATCCTCCTGGTTTCTCTATCCCGCCTCCTTTAATTCTCTGAGATGCAAAAATCATCAGTAAAACAGAGGCTCCTAAAGGCTTGAGTGGAAAAGACAACATCCTCGACAACGACGCTACAGCTGGTTCATTGGGGTTAACAAATGATAGGGCTATGATTACCAAGATAACCACTAAGATCAATCGCCCTACGAAAGTTCCAGAGGGATAAAATCGCTGGAACAGAGAATATACGATAGTGCCAATCAGCAGCCACAGCAGTACCCGACTTAGCAATAGAAACATAGATTAACTCTCAAATTTTCTGGTGCGGTGAGCCAGTGTGGTGGTGAGGCAGTCCACCTTTATAGGGGTTTCCACGCCACCTGCTTCTCCTGTCAAAGACGCTCTTGCTAGCTTGCTTCGATCTAGGAGTACAACCAAGGGAACCCAAAGCAACGCAGTGGCTCCCCAAGAGGAATTGCTGTACATGGTTTCCCTGCATAAAACAACTAGCGACTTCTTAGCGTTAGCGACGCTAGGAGCGTCACCCGTAAGGGTCAACCTAGAGGTTTCGGGAAATGGATTTATTTTATTGTCAAATTGTAATCGCACTGTTTGACTTAAAATACCTTAAACCTCACACCCAAAGACTACCGTCGTAGTGATTTTAGTGCAATTTTTTGACACTGCGTCTATTATTTATAATTTTCCAGAAGAGTAATGTGGCACCGGTAAACTAAATTAATTGAGTAATCCACTCAAAAGGAAAAACTATGTCGCCTGGAAAGCCTACCATTTTGGTAACGGGGGGAGCTGGATATATTGGTTCTCATACGGTGCTTGCTTTGAAGCAAGCGGGTTATAACGTTGTCATACTTGATAATCTGGTCTATGGACATCGTGACCTGGTAGAAAGGGTTTTACAGGTAGAACTGATCGTAGGGGATACAGGCGATCGCGCCTTGCTCGATCACCTATTTAAAACCCACGATATTGCCGCTGTGATGCACTTTTCTGCCTATGCCTACGTAGGAGAATCGGTAACTGACCCGGCCAAATATTACCGCAATAACGTCCTTGGTACTTTCACCCTGTTAGAAGCGATGCTGACGGCATCTGTGAAGAAATTTGTCTTTTCTTCTACCTGTGCCACCTACGGTGTACCGGAATTTATACCCATTCCAGAAACCCATCCCCAAAATCCGATTAATCCCTATGGCGCTACAAAACTAATGGTAGAGCGGATTCTCGCTGATTTTGATGTTGCTTACGGTTTGCAATCAGTGTGTTTCCGCTATTTTAATGCTGCTGGTGCTAATCCCAGTGGCTTGCTTGGCGAGGATCATAACCCAGAAACCCATTTGATTCCCTTGGTGCTGATGACAGCTTTAGGCAAACGAGAATCCATCTCAATTTTCGGCACCGATTACCCCACGCCCGATGGTACTTGTATTCGCGATTATATTCACGTTAACGACTTAGCAGATGCCCATATTTTGGGATTGGAATATTTATTAAAAGGTAGCGATAGCGAAGTTTTCAATTTAGGTAATGGCAGCGGTTTCTCTGTCAGAGAAGTAATTGCAGCTGCCGAACAGGTAACAGGACTTTCGATACCAGTAGATGAACGCGATCGCCGTCCTGGCGATCCCCCAATTCTCATTGGCACTAGCGAAAAAGCCAGAACAATCTTACGCTGGCAACCTCAGTACCCATTCATCAAAGATATTGTCGCTCATGCGTGGCAGTGGCATCAACAGCGACATAAGTAACAATTCAAAATTCAAAATTCAAAATGACGCTCTCTACGAGACGCTAAAAGCGAACGCAGACTCGCTAACGCTACGCTAACAAAATTCAAACATTTTAGACATTTTCAGACGGGGATTTAAACCCCGACTGAAACTGACGCTACCTGTAGAGCTAGGGGTCTTAAACCCTTTGATTTACGATAAAAGTTAGGAGTTAGGAGTTAGGAGTTAGGAGTTAGGAGTTGGGAGTTGGGAGTTGGGAGTTGGGAGTTGGGAGTTGGGAGTTGGGAGTTAGGAGTTAGGAGTTGGGAGTTAGGAGTTAGGAGTTGGGAAATTTTAGATTTTTCTTTGAATCCAAAATCCCAAATTCAAAATCTAAAATAGTTAAGTCTTGAATTCATAACTCTCAACTCCTCACTCATAACTCCTAACTACTCCCCACTCCTCCTCATACTTTGCAGGACGACAACTAAGATGCCAATAAATCCGAGGATTGGCAGGGCGATCGCCCAAAGTGGTAATTTCTGAGATTCACCCTCCACTAAATCACCATTGACATCTCGCAGATTTCGTGTACCATCTGTAGAGGCACCTGCCACAGTAACTTCAAATTTGAACTTAAACGGTTTGAATCTTGCCCCAGAAACTGGTTTACCATTTAGTTGCAACTCATAAATACCTGGCTTGGGAAAAACAACTTCCGCACCTGGGACACCTTGATAGCGTTCAGCTGCCACAGGTTCTAACGCTGGTTCTAGGAGTGGTGGCTCTCCGGCTGCATAGGGTTTGGCATAAACAGCCAACTGACAATTACACTGTGACAGAGGAATCACCTTTCCACCTCTGCGGGTAAGTGCAAACCAGGCTTGAGAAGGTTCTCCAGCACTGGGATTATCATTTGGTTCAATGTGGAGGGTGGCACCGACATCTGCGGCTACCTCAACCTGATGAGCAGCAACAGGGTAAAGATTAGTTATTGATATAACTAAGGAACTCAGGAATAATAAATACTTCATTCTTCCTTTGTTTAGGTAATGTCTCTGTTCTTGACTTGTTGAGATGGAGTCAAAAAACAAGGATGATTTACCGCGATTTGGTTGGGGGAACATAAAACTTTTCTACGGCTAACTTTGACCAAAAAAAGCGCGAACGTACTAGCAAGACACCGAGGGTAACAATTCCCATAAGTACTGCCGCTAATTTATTTCCCCAAGTTGATTGTAAGGAACCCAGGTAATGGGAACCAATCAACACAGCATGAATAGCACTCAAGAGCAAGGCTGGCACACCCAATAGATGAATCTGTCGCCAACGCTTGCCCAAAGATTTCTGCAAAGATTCCCAACTAGTAAAAGCGGCGGGGGACATTAATACCAATGCTACAGCACCCGCAGCCATACCCCACTGAAATTCTGGCGGCATAAAATCAAAGGCGGCAAAATTCCATTGCAATGAGTGTTCCATCATGTGGGCGGTGTGAACCACAGAAAGCACAAAAGATCCCACTCCCAAGCCCCGGCGGTAACGCAGTGGTGATGCCCACAAGCCACTAATGGGACGCGCAATTAACGCCAAAATTAAGCAGATTAACGCGGCGTGTCCGGTGTAATCTACCATTGTGTCACCAGTCCGCAACAAGGTGATCGCGCCAATGATCAGTGTCACCCAACCGCCTAATCGAAATAACTGACTGCGCTTGTCTTTACTTACCAATGATGTGGAAACGCCTACACCTAACATCGTGGGGAGAGTTCCCAAGCCAAAAGCCAGCATAGTTGCCCCACCCATCCATAAATTGCCAGTTTCAGCAGCTTTAATTTGGGCAGCATACAGGAAACCACAGGGCATTAAACCCCAAGTCATCCCTAAAAGCATTGGTGTCCACCATTTGGCTTTTAAGGAAAGCTTAACCATTCCGGTGCTGAGGCGATCGTGTAAACTACCTTGTAATAGGGGATGTAACACGGGAATGCGCGGCAGCAAATCGGGTTTTACTTGTCCTAAGCCAAACCAAATCAGCATTACACCAGTTAGAATTGCCATCCAACGCCGTAAGTCGCTGCCAACACCCGCTAGCTGTCCACCTTGCAGCAATACCGAACCCAGCGCCCCAATGCCAGCACCGACTAGAGCATAGCTCAACATCCGCCCCAGGTTTAGCAGGATATGAAATTTTAATTGCTGTTGCCAAGTGTCGGGCTTTTCTAAAGGTGATGTCTGTTTCGGCTGATGAGACAGGGAAAACGCCACCGTTAGGGGGCCACACATCCCAAAGCAATGCCCAAAACTCCCCAGGAACCCCAGGATTGCGATCAGCAACAAATCTACCATAAAAAAAGTCCTGAGTTCTGAGTCATGAATCCTGAGTGTCAGAATAAAGATTTTGAAGAATTAAGAAGAAATTGTTTTCTCTTTTTCTTTGCTCAGTACTCAGCACTCCTCTAGTGCGGCAGTGTAAGTTAAGTTGCGATCGCTGTCAAAAGACGAACTGTCAAACTTGATGTTCACTCTAGGGAAGTGGCAAGGGTAGTTGCATAATTTCCTCTTCATATAACGTCTTAACTTTGGCTCCATGCCACAATGTTCTTTGGGCAACTTAGCAAGATAAACTAAAAACTCAGTATGCCATCCTCAGTCGATGATCAGGTTTTAGACTTTTATGCTACGCTTTTTGATCTCATATTCTCTAAGCCTTTCCGTGGACGAATATCTGAGCAAAGAAGGCTGAAGCCTGTCATTCGTCAGGTCGAGGCTGCGGCAGATGCAGCATCGTCGTCTTTAACTCGTTTTTTTCTGAATCAAAAATTGAGTGAAGCAACTGTTGAGGACATTTTGAGAGGCTTTGCGGCAATAGGTGAGTTACTAGAATTGGAGAACATTGCCAATCCTAACGTCACCACTGAGGAAATTGTTGAAAATGTGCTAAGTCGTCTGCCTTGTCCGCAGACAGTTCAGCAGACATATGGGCCTGTCTATCGTTTAGCACTTTACACCGTAGTGCAGGTGTTAATGCTAGTTGGGCCTGTCATGGCAGAGTGGCAAAAGCTTAAGTTCTCCAGCACCTTTGAGTTACCTGGGAGAGTAGTCAACAAACTCAATGAAATCAGTAACCAAATTGATGCTCAGGGTAAGTCAGGGCAAGCTGGAGCAGATGAGAGTTATGAACTTCAGTACCGTGACTATCTGCTGCAACGTTTCCATCGGGTTGAAGCGGGAACAGTGCGAATGACCACCAATTTAGATGTGGACTTGCGTGAGTTATTTGTCATGCCTCGTGTAGTGGTGCGAAAACTTTCTCAAGAAGCAGATGATGCGGAGGCTGATGCTTCAGTATCTTTGATGAGTTTAGCAGCAGCACGTCGGCTCTATGGAGAGCGCAATAACTATGATGAAATGCTCCAGCAAAGAACAAAAGGAGAAGAACCAGAGGAGAAATTACCACCTACTGCCCTTGAGCAGGTGAAATGTTCAGATCGTAATGTAATCGTTGGTTTGCCGGGTGCAGGAAAATCTACTTTTTTCGAGTGGTTGCAAGTCAAACTAGCTTCAGTTGAAGAAAAGTTTATCTTGGGGGATCAGCAAGCAATTCCACTACTGCTACGGGTGCGGCAACTCGATTTGCAGAATCTACCTAGAGGGGCAGCTTTAATTGAAAAGGCAACTGCCAGTAAAGACCGGGCTGATTTGATGCCGGATGGTTGGATTGAGCGACAGATGCAAGCGGGTCGTGTCTTGTTTATGCTGGATGGTTTGGATGAAACAGAACCAGAACTGTGGGATAAGTGCCTGATTCCCTGGTTATTTGATTTGTTAAAAAGATATCCAAAATGTCACTATCTGATTTCGTCTCGTCCTGTAGGCTATCCGCCTGGTCTATTTGACCAGCAGAAATTCATCGAGTGTAATTTGTTGGACTTTAATGAATCTCAAATCCAAGAGTATACCCGTCACTGGTGTACTGCTATACGTTTAGCTAGGAATGAGTCTGAAGCTGAGGCACGACGTGAAGGTGAAGGAGATGGCAACCGGATTGTTGAGAATTTTCAAGGTCAATACAGAGTCTCTATCTGCGGTGCTGACAGAAGCCTATCTCTCAGGAGGTTCAGAGCTAGCCCAAGATAAAGATTTGCGTCGGCGAGTATTAGAACGAGTCGCGATCGCGCCATCAGGTTCCTTTGTAATAGAACCATTAAGTCGATTTCCACAGGAGGAAGTTGCGCCTATTGCCAATGCACTGGTTGGTTGCATTAGAAGCAACATTGGTCTAAGTGAATCTTACGCATTCTTAAATAGATATCCAACAATAGTAAATGTAAATCTTTTGTTGCAAACATTACAAGCATGGCGGAGTATGACTCCACTCCAAATCTCAGAAATAATTTACCTTCTGCATAGGTTGGCATCTGATGAAATATTAGCTGAGATAGCAAAAATTACGGATTTATACACTTCAATTGGTCCCACTTTCAAAAATAGTGTAGTTTACTATTTTCAGGCAGAAATTGCTTTACTGGGGTTATCAACTTGTGATTTTTCAAACAGGCAAATTGCAGATGGGTTTGAGGCAGTTTTTCTCATAGTTATGAATGTATTTTCTAATTCAAAAAGTTTTTCATCGTTCACTTTAAGTTCAGTTGCAGACCTTTTATCAGGAGAACTAACTGAAGTACTGACTTATCAAAATCTGAAAACAAAGCAGGAGTTGGTATTCTTGGCAAGAAAATTGGCCACCCATCTTAAGAGGGTCAAGGTGGAAAAAGAACCAATAGAAACTCGTGGGAGAGCCATAAAAGCCTTAAACAATTGGGCAAATTTACTTGAAGGCGTGAAACCTGAAGAAAAAACATCGCGTAAGTCTGCATCCATTAAAACCCAAACTAACAAATCTAAACCTAGAAAGAGGTAAATTACCTTGAGTACTGAGTCAAAAATATCCCCTGCCTTTGAGCAATTTCTTGCCGACACTAGCGAAAATGATAAGCGAGATGCAATTGTTATCTACCAAGCACCGCCAATTGAAGGTTTACCCTTACGTGGTCGCTTACGAGAACTAAAACGACGATTAGATGAAGTAAAAGAACAGGCACAACTTCAAAAAGCAGTTGAACAAAAGGTTATCGCTAACTACCAAGAAGCTAGCCGTGATTTGGGTTACACAAAGCAACCGCTAAAAACCTCCTCTATCGGTACTGGTACACTGCCTGTAGCCACTATCGAAGTTACTCGCAAAACCCTTAAAACTTTAGCCGCACAACCTGGTGTTGTCGCTGTTCTCCCCAATCAAAAAATTCACCTCATCCGACCTCAAAAAGTTGAATATTCAGCACTGATTGAGCAGGAAAACCAAGATAATCTGACTTGGGGCTTAAAACAACTTGAAATCCCTCAACTGTGGCAAAAAACCAAAGGACAAGATATTAATGTTGCAGTCCTTGACACAGGGGTTTATGCTGCTCATTCAGCCCTCAAAGATCGTGTCAAAGATTTTATTGTTATCGATCCACTGGGACGACGTATCAAGTCAGAGCCACCCTTTGACTGTGGGCAACATGGCACTCATGTTTGTGGAACGATCGCAGGTGGTCAAACTACAGAAGGTATTTCTATTGGCGTTGCTCCCCAAGCAAATCTGTTTGTTGCAGGTGTATTGATTGGCGATGCTACCTTGCGAACCTTAATGGAAGGAATTGCTTGGGCAATTGAAAAAGGGGCAGATATTATTAATATGTCTCTGGGCTTGAACTACTATGAGCCTCTGTTTGCCGAAATTCTGGAAATCTTGCTCAAACAGTATGGCATTGTGCCTGTGGTAGCCATTGGTAACGAAAATCACGGTAACAGTAGTTCTCCTGGTAATGCTTACAATGCTTTCTCCGTGGGTGCAGTGGAAAAAATTGAGCCTAGTGGTGTTGATGTGAGCTTCTTTAGCAGTGGTGCGAGTCTTGTTTTTCCTGGACAACCAAATAATTTGGTGACTAAGCCTGATATTGTTGCCCCTGGTTCTCAAATTTACTCATGTATTCCTCCCACCAAAGGCCCCGACGGTACTTATGAGTACAACTTTATGGATGGTACTTCGATGGCAACTCCTCATGTTGCAGGAGTCGCTGCTCTATTAATGGCAGCAAACCCAACCGCACCCGCAACCGATATAATAAGAGTACTCAAAGAAACTGCTTATCATCCAAATGGTTCTCCACTCCGACCTTGTAACCGCTGGGGAAATGGATTAATTCAACCTGTTGAGGCATTAAAAATACTCACCCAAATATAACTGGGGGTAAGCACGATGCATAGGCTTGATGCACCCAATCCAAACAAAGTTAGCCCTGAGTTTGCATCTCGGTTAACCAATCTTGAACCTCAACAAAAAGTCCGTGTAATTGTCTTACTTCAGGTTCAAGATGCTCAAAGCTTGGCAAATAAGCGTCAATCGCCTAATGAGCGCCAAGCCGTAATCCAAGCTGTGCAGAAGTCGGCAGAACAGGCTTTAGGAAACATTATTGGAATTATCCAAAACTTTGACGGGCGATCGCTGACCGAACATCCTGATTTGTTCGGTTCGATTTCACTTGAAATTACAGTCGCTGGTGTCAATGCCTTGGCTGAATCTGAGGCAGTTAAAGCTGTAATAGAAGATCAATCTATTTACCCAATATCCAGAAAATAAGCAAAATAATCACCTTACCAGAGCATTGAGGCAGTAGCGATCGCCTACCTCGCTTTTACTTTCACCTGGTTCGAGTGTGCCCAATTTACGCATCTGGCTTGGTGGTCACTCAGTTTCTTTGGAGTATCCCATTGTCTTGAAAAAACTGCACCTTAATCATGCTGTAATCATCTGCTTATTGTTTCTGCTAGGCAACACCCAGTCTCAGCCAGAGTCAGAATGGACGCCACAAATGTCAGCAGAATTTCAGCAGCGTTCCCAAGCAGCAATTACTCAACTCGCAGGTAAAAACTATGGGAATACAGCCTTCGAGAACGAGAAGAGATCCTACCCCAGAGCAATGATTGACTTTCTTGCAGGTCATCGAGAAAAAGCGATCGCATTTCTGCAATCAGAAGACGCTGATGCTCAAAGAAATGCTCACACCTTGGGAATTGACTTTTACTCTGGTTTTACTCTCAAAGAGCAAGTCCGCAAATACTTCTACTTTGGCAAATATCTTGACCCCAACTATCGCCAGCGCATGAAGAAAGCGATGGCGATTTTGACTCAAAAAGACCCGCTCACACGTACCTTTCCCAAACCTCGCAAATTCTGGGAACAGTCAACCGATAACTGCAATACTTGGGTAGACTGCCGCAATACTGATAATTTAAAAGCAATGCGGGAAGTAGCTGTCTATTTGTTTGCTGAAGAAACTGGGAACGAAGAGACACGCAAAATATATAAAGAGCGCATCCACCGCAATGTTCGCACTCTCTACCAAATTGGACAAGGAGAATGGGATTCGGAAAACTACTTGGGACACGCTGTTACTACCTATGTAAATCTTTATGACTTTGCTCAAGATAAAGAGGTAAAGTCATTTGCTAAATCTGCACTCGATTGGTTTTTTACTTCCGGTGCGCTGAAGTATTGGCGGGGTGGATTTGGTGGGCCAAGTAAGCGCGATTATAATCAGGGGAATTGTGTTTGGTGTTCCCTCGCTACCCATGAATTAGGGTTGTATTTTGGTGATTCACCCTTAGCAGATCCTAAGCCAGACTCCGATGAAGTACACCTATTTACTAGCAGCTACCGTCCTCCTTTAGCTGTTGTGGCTTTAGCGCGTAAGCAATTCCAAAAACCTGTGGAACTGCTAAATTCTAAACCAACTTACGAAAACTGGAAACCTGGTGGAGACAACGCACCTCAGTTTTACGAAACCCTCTATTTTGGTAATTCCTTCCAGCTTGGCACATTAGCTCAAGGTTCTGGCGGGGATTGGAATGGCTTTAAGTTAATGGCATTTAATGAAAAACGCGGCGTTGATTACTTTATTGTGTCAACAGGAACAGACTCTACTAAAATATCTACTTCTTCTATCGGTGGTGATAACATTGCTCAGTACCGCAATTTGGTTATTTGGCTCAACGATAAACCCAAAGCGCCATTTCAATTTTTCTTGCCCAAATCTGTTAAGTTGGAAACCCACAATGGTGTAACTTTCATCTGTTACGAAAAAACATGGTTGGCGTTAACACCAATCAATTTGAAGATAGAAGGAATTAACGTAACAGCAACGCAGAAAATTCACTCAAGATATCCCAATGACCAAATTATGACTGCGATGGGTACTGGAAAAACAGTAACCGGATTTGCTCTAGAAGTCGGTGAACAGGAAACCTACGGCAGTTGGGAGCAGTTTCAGCAGTCTATACTTAAGAAGTCACTCTTAAACCTAAAGCAGGTTAATAGGGAAGTGGTTGAGTATCAAGGGGTTTTTGGTCAGGTAAAACTCCAATATCAGGGTTTAGGTTTACCAAAAGTTTGGCGCAATGGACGCTACCACGACTGGCAAAAGTATTTTGCTGTTTACCAAAGTGCTGATGGTAATAAAATCCCAATTTATCTGGGATGGAAGGAAGGTAAGCTCAGAGTTGAGGCGGGTGGGTATCGCTTCCAGAGTCAAAGCAAATAATAGAGAACTTACGCATTGACAAAAAACATCATTTATATATTTTAGATAGTGCTATCATCGCTAAGGTTATCAAAAATATACTCACGTACAACTAAAGTGGCCTGACCTAATTAGATGAGGTATATTGGGCTTAGGACAAATAAATTAAAGCCATAATCACTGGCTTTTTTGATCATGCAAACCTTGAGACTTCGTAAGATCGGAAACAAATTGATACCATCTTTTCAAAGTCTAAAATTTAGACGTAGTAAGAATGGGGTGCTTTTCGTTGTGAAACATTCTCGTAATCTTCAAACCACACCTGACAAGTCTGAATTTAAAAAGGCTATGGAAGCTTATCAAAAAGTAAGCAGTAAGTATAGAAATGCACTTCGTGAGCTAGCTAAGTGAATGATATTTTTTGGTTGAGTGAGGCAGTCATTAAAGCTATGCACGAAGAACAACTAGCAGAACACGGCGGACTTCCAGGTATAAGAGATAGAAATCTGCTTTTAGCTAGTTTAGATAGACCTAAAAATTTATTTGCTTATGGTGAACCTACACCAACTGTTTTTGAGTTAGCTGCTGCTTATACTTTTGCATTTGTAAAAAATCATGCATTTATAGATGGTAATAAAAGGGTAGCTTTCGTTTCGATGGCTACCTTTCTTATATTGAACGGGTATTCTTTAGAAGTGCCAGAAGAAGAAGTTGTATTAATGATAAAAAGACTTTCAACTGATCAAGAAACTCAAGAGTCGATCGCAGATTGGATTAAAGAAAATTGTATTAAAATAGACAATTAAGCTGATTGCAAAGTGACTTTGCAGGTTGATTTAAGAATTTAGGAAACCAAAATATTAAACCCTTCCTCGCAATTCTGGAAAGTTCTGCCTGGGGATTCGCGCTACCCTAAGTCTGGAAGCCAAGGATAAATCACATGAAAAAATGGATTTGGCTGATGCTGTTGGTGCTGATGGCAGTTGCGGTGGTGGGTAGCAGAGGTAGCACGTTTTTTGAACAGCGTCCTTCACCAGCAATTGTTGAGCGCATTCCAGTGGAAACACCCCAACCACAGCCAGAGTTAAAAAAAGTTGACAGTGTGCCCCAAGTGTCTACTGACAAGCTGTTAACCCATATCCAAAAGTTGAATTTTCAGCGCTACACAACAACAGAGCGATCGCTTACTCGCACTTATATCACAACTGAACTGAAAAAATTAGGCTGGAAGCCCAAATTGGAAAAGTTCTCTGACGGTGTGAATATTTTTGCCGAACGCCCAGGAACTAACAAAGCCGCTAAAGCAATTCTCGTAGGAGCGCATTACGATACCGTCGCCTTATCCCCTGGTGCTGATGATAACGGTAGTGGTGTAGCTGTGGTGCTGGAAGTAGCCCGGTTGCTTGGTTACCGTCCCACACCACGGACGTTACAGCTAGCTTTTTTTGACAAAGAGGAAGCAGGACTTTTGGGTAGTCAGGCTTTCGTGAGCAAGACATCACGCTTGCAAAACTTGGGCGGAGCGATCGTCATGGATATGGTGGGTTATGCTTGTTACACTGCTGGGTGTCAAAAATACCCTGTGGGGTTGCCTGTTACCCCACCTAGCGACAAGGGCGACTTTTTGGTAGTAGTCGGTGATACAGAACATTTGCCTTTGCTGAATGCCTTTCAAAACTCACAGATGCTCCCCTCAACCGCCGGGAATAAACAGGAATCAAATCTGCCACCAGTCCTAACACTGCCGATTCCTTTTAAAGGTTTACTGACACCAGACACCCTACGCAGCGACCATGCGCCATTTTGGTATCAGGGTGTGGGTGCTGTGCTGGTGACAGATACCGCAAATTTACGTACTCCGCACTATCATAAACCTAGCGATGTTCCAGCGACTATCGAGCGATCGTTTTTCACAGGATCAGCACAGATTGTGGTCAATACTACTACTGCCTTGTTAGAGAAAAACGAGGTTTTGGAAACTCAACCACCAACCGGAGTGAATAATTCGTAACAGGACTTACGCAACTGGCGACCCTATTCCTAACTTATCTCTTCACCTGAAGTCAGTTGTAAGAGCTTTGGGTTATTCAACCGCATTCTCACCTTGACGCAGATTCAGATCCCCGACTTCTTTAACAAGTCGGGGATCTGAATCTGCGTAAATATGACAGCGTGTCTTTTGACACGATTTTACTATTACAGCAACAATACTACGTGGTGACTGTTTTTAGTTGGTGTGAAAGAGAACGTGAAAAAGTATTTTTTATTGCTACCAGTTGCTTTACCGAGTTTACTGATCGCGTTTCCTGCCTTTGCCGAGGATATTGAGATTAAGCGGAGAAACACCGATATATTATCAGATATTCCAAGTTTGAGTGAAATCGAGCTACCCGTCACTGATGCCGAATTATTAACTCAACAATCTGCTCCGAGTGAAGTTAATCCAGAAACTCAGCCAAAAACAGAGCAAACTCCGAGCGATGATCCAGACATTACCATTGAAGCGATCGCAGAACCAGATAACCTACCTCAATCTACTCCAACTTACGTAATTGATCAAGAAGAAATTAAAAAGCAAGGCGCTGCAACTTTAGCCGATATTTTGAAAAGAATGCCTGGTTTTGCGATCAATGATGTCGGTCATGGTGCAGATATTCACACAGGTACATACTATCGGGGAGCCTCAATTAATCAGTCTGTTTTTTTGATTAATGGCAGACCAATTAACAATAATGTTAACACTTATCATGGTGGAACCGATTTAAATAGTATTCCTGTAGAGGCCATTGAGCGAGTGGAATTATATAGCGGCACAGCCTCCGCTTTGTATGGTTCCTCAGCTTTTGGGGGAGTGGTGAATATCATCACCAAGGAAGGTTATGGCAAACCTAAATTGAGTGCTAGTGCAGAATTTGGCTCATTAAGTTTAAATAATCAACAGGTGAGCTATGGTGGTTCATCTGCTAATGTCAAGTACAACTTTAGCTTTGAAAGATTCTTTACAGATAACCGTTATCGCGTCCCCGTAGGTGCAGCAAATCGTGATATTCAGGGGTTTTTATCAAATGCAGACACAGCTACAAGTACCTACTTTGGTAGCATTGGACTAGATTTAGATCAGAAAAATTCTTTGAATTTAGATGTTACTAAACTCAGCAGTCGTCGCGGCTTAATTTATTTCGGGTTCCCTCTCCAAAGAGATAGATTAGACCACGACGGTTTAAACGTTGGTTTATCTTGGAAAACTCGGCTAGGTAATGGGGAAAGCTCCAATATTACAACCTCAATTGGTTATAACCAAGATTATTTTAGCACCTATGGCCCTACAGGAGCATTTTACCGTACAGGAGCATTAGATACACAACAACTCACAGCCAGGGTAGATCATGAGTGGAAAGTTACTTCCAATAACAAATTGCGCTGGGGTTTAGATTTGAAAAACACCGACTTAATCGGTGATGTTTTGAGTACAAATCCTAGTAGTATTGCCAAAAACGAAACTGAAGATCGGAGTTTGTTCAATACAGCTTTATTTGCTGTCAATACTTTGAATATTGGCGAGAATTTTCTGATAGATTTAGGGCTAAGGCAAAGCTTTGACAGCCAGTTTGGAAATTATCTTAACCCTAGTGTTGGGTTACGTTATGTGGTCACACCAATAGTAGCAGTGCGTGGAAGTTGGGCAGGGGGACAACGCAATCCTGGGTTAGATCAGTTGTATGTTTATGATACAGTTCATGGTTGGGAACCTAATCCTGATTTAAGACCGGAAACTGGCTCTACTTGGAGTGCAGGAGTAGATGTCAATTTTTCGGAAAATCTGATTGGACAGTTTACTTACTTTGGTAATAGTATAGGCGATCGCTTGGGAGTTATCGCCGGAAAATGGGCAAACATTGGATTAGTAGATACCAATGGTTTAGAGGCTGCATTGCAATTAAAAATTGCGGCTGGCTGGTCAACTTTCCTCAACTATACTTATACAGATTCGCAAATAAAAACAGGCTCAGAGAAAGGTTTACAGTTAGGTTTAATTCCCTATTCTGTACTTCAAAGTGGTGTAGGTTATCAAAATGCAGGTTGGCAGGCTAACTTGTATGTTACTTACAATAGTGGCGCTCGTAGATCCATCTTCGCTAACCCTGGTGACAAGCCTACAGATTTTGCACCTTCTTTCGTGAATTTAGATTTGAGCGGTCGTATACCTTTAACTAGCAATTTAGGACTGACAGTTTATTTAGAAAATCTACTGGGTGATCAATATGAACGAGTTAATCGCATATATAGCCCTGGATTTACTTTTCGTGTGGGTTTAAGCGCCAATTTTTAGATATTTAATGTAGAGATTTTGCAATGACAAAATCTCTACATTATTGGGATAAGTAGTATTGTTTGAGATTATTTAAACAGTTTTTTGGTAAAGACGATGCACCGCCATACAATATGGTGCGTTAGGCTAAAGCCGTAATGCACCCTACTTAAGATTTACTTTTAATCCAAAATTGCTATGAGAGCCAGAATTGAAAATAAAATACTTTTTATCCACCACGAAGATTTGCCAGAGTTTAAGAAGGGTGGTTCGGTGGTGAGAAACTCTTATTTCTGGGCGCTACGTTCAATTGCTGGTCAAGCTTCGCGTTATCGTGATTGGGAATACGAACCGGAGGTTTGGCTAGCGCTTTCACGAATGCTTTTGTCGTTTGCTGAATCTGGGTATTTGGGTCTTAGAGAAACCTTGCTGGAGTTTCCTTTTTCTCAAGGGGAAATTCCTAATGTGCTGCGAGATGTGTCCACTTTTGAGTAGGGATGCATAGCTTTTGCTTGCGGAAAACACCAAAATGAGTAAGTCAAATGCCATTTGGTGAAAGCATTTAAGTATTTTGATAAAGCAATTAGGCATTTTGATAAAGTAACGCAATGTGCGACTTATTCTTAAAACCCCTCTCCAAACCTCTCCCCGAAAGGTCGAGAGACTTTGATTCTTGCTCCCCAACGCTAGTAGGGAAGGGGTTGGGGGTTAGGTTGGAGAGAAAGTTGCACACAGCGTAAAGTAATCAGCAAATATACCTGACGATTAAAAATTGCGGCTGCATACTGCTGTAATTAATATTACATTATCAAAATAATCCTAGCACTCATCGGGCACTCAAATGAGCTTCAATCCGTCACAATTAGCCATCATGGACAAACCCTAGTTAACAGTAGTGTTGAAGCAAGGGTAGTTGCAGTTAGTGTAGGAGGACAACGTGAAAATAGCGATTATTACTAAAACATTAATTACATCCATCGGTTTGTTAGCTTTATTTGCCCCAAATAAAGCATCGGCTCAATTGATACCGCAACCTTGGGTTTCAGTCGGTGGAAAAAATGGTGATATAACTTATGCTGTAGGAGCTAGAGCTTTGAATTTCGGGGTTGAGCTAGGAACTGGCCCTGATGGTGCTACAGGAGTAGATGTTTTGAAATTTATCAGTTTGCCTGTCATTTCACCTTATGTAGGAGTTGGACTTTATTCAGAAGATAAAGGTGTTGCAGTTTCAGGTGGCGTTCAGGTAAGTGCTACTAATAACGTTTTTGTTGGTGCTGGTTACAATTCTATTCGTGGCTTTAACGGGCAACTGGGAATAAGATTTTAACTAATTCGTAATTCGTAATTCGTAATTCGTAATTATTGGCGAAACACTCGCGCGTAATGGTCTTTCTTGGTGGTCTTAAATTAGGAATTATTAATTATGAATTAGTATTACGTAGGGGGAATAACCAAAGTCGAGATTAGCTCTCTGACATGAACTGCGGAATCTTGTTGTAATGCTGATGCCACGATCGCTTCACTTTCAACTATACTTAATCGAGCGATCGCCTGCTTCACTCCAGGTATACTTTGAGGATTCACGCTCAATTCATCCAGCCCTAAACCTAGTAAAATTGGTGTTGCTAAAGTATCTGCTGCCAATTCTCCACATAATCCTACCGAAATCCCCGCCGCATGGGCAGCTTGGATAGTTTGCTGCACCATTCGTAACACTGCTGGATGTAGCGCATCAACTAAATTTGCCACGCGGGGATTAGTGCGATCGCTAGCCATGATATACTGGCTGAGGTCGTTAGTCCCTATACTAAAGAAATCTACTTCAGCGGCTAACTGATCAGCGATCGCTACTGCTGACGGTACCTCGACCATAATTCCGACTTTCATCGCTGCATCAAAGGAAATACCAGCTTGATTTAATTCCGCCTGCACTTCACCCAAAATTACCTTAGCTGCACGTACCTCGCTGACAGTGGCAATCATCGGCAACATGATCTTAATTTGGTGTTCTACACTGGCTCTCAAAATTGCCCGCAACTGAGTTTTGAAGAGTTCTGGATGATCTAAACAGAAACGAATTCCCCGCCAGCCTAAGAAAGGGTTAGCTTCTGGAAAATCTACTCTCAGATAGGGAAGTGGCTTATCACCACCGACATCTAAGGTACGAATAATCAGCGGACGATGATCTAAAACTTGGGCGATCGCCTGATACACTGCTAGTTGTTCTTCTTCAGTGGGGGCGCTTGTCCGGTCGAGATAAAGAAACTCAGTGCGGAGTAGTCCCACGCCTTCTGCACCGCTAGCCACAGCAACTTGGACATCACTTATACTTCCAATATTGGCGAAGATGCTAACTTGCCGACCATCACGAGTAATTGCTGGCTGGTGTGCCGTAGTTCGTGCTTGGTGTTGGGCTGTTTGCCAAGCTGACTGCTTTGCTGCCAGCAAATCCAGGATATGTGATTCTGGTTCCACCCAAGCTCTGCCACTTTCACCATCAAGTGCCATAAGTGTACCATTTGCCAAGCGCAACACCTGGGCATCCACTCCCAAAACTGCGGGAATACCCAATGTCCGGGCGATAATTGCACTGTGGGAAGTGGCACTCCCAGAAGTAGTACAAATCCCCAATACCTTTGTCGGATCTAGTCTAGCGGTATCTGAGGGGGTTAAATCAGTCGCCACTAAAATCGCCGGTCTCTCAAGATGCAGATTAGCAGGGGCATTCCCAGCTAGTAATCGCAGCACTCTTTGCCCGACATCCACAACATCGACAACTCGCTCTTGCAGGTAAGAATCTTCAAGGGTGTGGTAGGAAGTCGCTACTTCATCTACTACGGCTTGCCAAGCGGCTTCCGCATTTAGATGGTGTTTTAAGATGCGCTCTTTAGCCGCTTCCAACAATACTGGATCTTCTAAAAATAGTAGTTGGGCGTCAAAGATGGCGGCTTCAGCGTCACCAATTTGAAGAGATGCTTGTGAGAAAACTGCTTGAATTTCTTGTCGGGCGGTGTGGATTGCTGCCTGTACTCGTTGCCACTCTGCCTCTACATCCTCTACGTGGTATTGCGTAATAGCAATGTGGGTGGGTTGATAATGAACAACAGGTGCGATCGCTACTCCTGGAGAAGCTGCAATTCCCAAAAGTTCGCCGTGAGTTGCTGGGGTAACTGTATGGTGAAAAGCTGGTGGATAATTCAAGGCAGCATTATCTTCACCAAAGTTATTTGCGAATAATGCCTGTAATGCCGCGATCGCTTCATCTGCATCAAAACCGGTAGCAGTAATCACCAGTTCGTGTCCTTGACGCACCCCTAAAGTTGTGACTTGGTTAATACTGTCACCCCTGACTAGCTCAGTATTTCTCGTTAAATTCTGCACCAGAATTTGGGATTGAAACCGGGCTGCGGTTGCCACAAACTGCGCTGCGGGACGGGCGTGTAATCCTAAGCGATTGCTGACAATCAGCCGGATTTCTCGCCTTGGTGATTCTATATTGGTTGTTGTTGGGGTGACAACTGACAACGGACTACTAACTACACCCAATTGAGTTGCTTTTGCTAGCAGTGCGCCGCGTGCTTCCGCCATAACTTGGTGAATATCTCTACCCGCCGCCGCCGCCACCACAGCAGCGATCGCACCTTCTACTAGAGGTGCTTCACACAAATGCACTTTCTGCTGCTGTGCTTCTGGCAAAAACTCTATTGCCATTTCTGCACTCAGCAAAGCACTACCCAAATCCATCAACACCAAGACACCATCATCAGAGAAAACAGAAGCGATCGCCTCATAAACCTGAATGGGATCTGTACCCAATGGATTTTCTGGATCTTCAATACCTGCTGCAACAGCGATGGAAACTTGGCCCTGAACCATCTGCGCGGCGAGTTCCCGCACACCCAAAGCTAGTTGTTTACTGTGAGAAACGATGACAATTCCGACCACTGCCACACTGTCAACCTTGTTGAGAGGTTTGCGTTTAGCAAGTTATCCATTTCATTTTCCCATTCCACTACAATTGCAACTGCCCGAAAATATTCCGGTCTTTCCAGCTAGAAATACGAATAAAATAGCCTTCTTTTACGGGAATACCTGGTGTCCACTCATAAACCCCATCGCTAGCAGTACGGGAAGAAATGTTTTGGATAAGTTTGTTTCCATCGTACAACTTAATCGAGACATCGCCATCAAAATTATCCCGCCACAATATTAAATAAGGCTGATCCTTCTTTGCAAGTACTTTGTTCACTGGCTGACTGATCAAGATTTTTGGCGCAACCTGATTTTTGCTTTTCTTACGGAATCCCAGATAATCAGGTAGGTGTCGGAAAGCAGGATTTTCTTGCGGATTAGATAGTTGTGGAACAATAATATTTCCATTCTGGGAATTGAATAAATAAGTTGATCTGCCGCCATCAACGGTAATGATATCGCCTTTGACTCCTAATTTACGTAATAAATCGGCTGCTTCATCCAGAGTTCCTTGGTTCACCGTCATAATCAACAACAACTCATCACCCTTAACATCATCTTTGTCTAGAGTACCGATGACTTGATACTTATTCACTTGGTTTTGAGCTAATACTTTTGCTGGATGATCGCTGTATCGGTAAGTGACGATCGCATTCTTCACTGCTTTTTGATTGAGAGGTGCACCGCTAACCTGGTTGTAATTGGTAATGTATGCCTGCTTTTCATCCCAAACTAAAGCCTTGAGGTGAATATTACTATAATATTTATCTTTTGGTTGCTTGATTGGCCCATAAGGGCTAGTACCACCACTGATGACTACACCATTTAGTTTTATTGGAAAGGATAATTGACTACTAGATTGATATTGCTCAAAAAAAGAACAATTAATTATCGAAAAAACGTTATTTGCGTAAAGTTTCTTATATTCGTCCGTTACTTCCGAAAACAACTTGGTTTTGAAAAAAGGGCTGTAATGTCCACCTTCCCCTTGATAATACTTCCCTTCATTTAGACCCATATTATCTACCTCTCCGATAATTTGGTCTATGTGCATTTTGCGAATGTCAATAACTTGTAAATAGGCTTCGTTACCATTTGTTAATTGTTTTTTATATAAAGCTGCCCCGTCTATAGTTTGGAGAGACTGATAAGAAGATAAAGGATCAAAACTTTGAGCAATCCAAAAGCTACTCAGAATTGGCAGCAAAAAAAGCAATAAATTGATGACAATATTCATTGGTATTTTGTTGAGGAAAAAATATTTCTCAGGAATTATAATCTAGATTTTGATATTACCCAGGTTTTGAAGTCCAAGTTTGAACCTCAGAAGGTCAAAGTTGAACCTCGGAAGGTCAAAGTTGAGCCTCAGAAGGTCAAAGTTGAACCTCAGAAGGTCAAAGTTGAACCTCAGAAGGTCAAAGTTGAGCCTCGGAAGGTCAAATTTCAAGTAACCTTAGTTGTAGTATAGTTTTGCTTTTGTATTATTAATGGTATAAGAGATGACACCTAAATTTGAATACAGCACTCTTGCCCATCCCCAGGATATTCAGCAGCTTGGGAGTATCTTTGAGCAGTGTTTCATCAGTGGGCTTGGTAGCGAGGAAGTTTACATCAATCTCATTGGCGTAGAAAATTTCCGTATTATCCGTAAATTGCAGCAAGTAGTTGGTGGATTGGCAACTCTGGATATGGGGCAGTGGTGGGGTGGTGTGCGTGTACCAATGACAGGAATTGCGGCAGTGGGCATTGCTCCAGAGTATCGCGGTTCGGGAGCTGCGATCGCTCTGGTGCAGCACACCCTCAAAGAACTTTATGCTAGGGGCGTAGCAATCTCCGCTCTTTATCCAGCCGTTCAAAGCTTGTACCGAAAAGTCGGGTATGAGCAAGGGGGTAACTGGTGTGGTTGGGAAGTTGCTGCTAACACTATCCAGCTGCGGGAGCAACCCCTACCTTTGGAACCAATAGTGACTATCAATCATCAAGTCTTTCATGAGCTATATCAGCAGCAGGCGAGACTAACGCATGGATATTTAGACCGACATCCAGTAATCTGGCAACGATTAATCCAACCAGATCAGAAGGAAACATTTTACGCATATTTTATCGGTAGCAAAGAGAAACCCCAAGGCTACATCCTCTTCAGCCAACATCCAGCAGAGGATGGCGCAATTCTGCGGATCAAAGATTGGGTAATTCTCACATCTGCTGCTGCACAAAGTTTTTGGTCTTTTCTTGCCAATCATCGCTCTCAAATTGACCGGGTGCGATGGAAGAGTTCTGTGATTGATTCCTTGACATTGCTGCTACCAGAGCAAACTGCCAAGATCAGGCATACGAACCGTTGGATGTTACGGGTAATAGATGTAGTCAAGGCGCTGGAGGCGCGGGGTTATCCAACAGGAATCCAAGCTGAACTGCACTTAGAAATTGAAGATAATTTGCTAACTGGAAATAATGGTAAATTCATTCTTTCTGTCGCCAATGGACGCGGTGAAGTCATAAAAGGCGGAAAGGGTGAGTTGCAGCTAGATATCCGGGAATTGGCACCATTGTATACAAGTTTGTTCACTCCCTACCATTTGCAACAAGCCGGAAAACTGCATGGGACAGAAACGGCTATCTTAGCAGCTACGCAAATATTTGCAGGTGCGTCGCCTTGGATGGCTGATTTCTTTTAAGGAATGGGGCATTCCTCTCTGTAAGCTTGAAGATGATAATAGTAGAAGTAGTGTTATGCCGTAGGCTAACGCACCTTGAATTGTTCACGGTGCGCTGCTCAATAGACCTCTTGCATAAATGCTTAAATTGTGATGTTGAGTGGAGCGAAACATCTGTGAGATTCTTCTCTCCACTGCGTTCCGTACCCTGCGGGAACAGAATGACATTGCTAATTTTTTGACTTTTGCAAGAGGTCTAATGATCAGGGGGATGAGGGGGATGAGGAAGCAATTTATCTCCCTTATCTCCCCCTGCTCCCCACACCTGAGTTACTAACTAAAATTACTAGTTAGTTCAGGAAATTTCGAGTGCCACTACCACCATACCGACCAACAGCAGGAATTTCCAATAGGCTATCTGTAGCTTTACCAGTGCCGTCATTGATAACAGAGGTAGAGTTACCCGGATGTCCATTGGGAACGAACAGTTGCGGATGATCAAAAGGTGCTTTCTCATGGAGAACTCGCTCATCGGTGAGTCCTTTTAAAAAGGCGACCAATTGCTGTTTTTCCTCTGGTGAGAGATTCAGCACGGGAAGACCTCCAAAGTCACCACCCCGACTGTAAAAATCAACCACTTGCTCTAGGGTCGCCTGACCTCCGTTGTGAAAGTAGGGGGCAGTGAGTTCCACATTGCGAAGCCCAGGTGCTTTGAAAGCTCCGTCTGCAATTACGCTCTCACTTGAATTCAACGGTGGAGTCAGGATAGGGGGGTCTTGGCCCAGGAGATTCTTAAATGTCCCCAGTTGAGCCAACCGGGCCTCGGAGAGTGGATTACCTTGGCCGTTAGCAGATAAACCGTCATTACCACCCAAACCGGGATCGTCCGTGGCAGGTCTGACACCAATGTTGAAGAAGCCAGTGTCTTCAGGGGGTTTTGCACCGAACGGCCCACGTCTGATTCGTCCGCTTTGAGCCACGCTGCTCACTGAAGCAGATGTTAATTCCAACCCACTATGGCAACCAATGCACCCCTTGCCCTCGAATAGTTTCTTCCCTTGTTGCTGCTGCACGGTGAGGGCGCTGGTGTTTCCTTCCAAGAAGCGATCGTAGGGCGTATCGTTGGCAATGAGTGTAGCTTCATACAACTGAATCGCCAGCCCAAAGAATAGCGAGAAGTTATACTCCAACAGCGTGTACTCATTGGTTTGGGAAGAGTTATCAACGTTGTTGACAAAAGTCCGTCTACCTTGAGCATCAACTTGGATGAGTTGATTAGACTTCCACCACACCGGCTTGAAGGCATCTTGAACCAGCTGTTCGTAGGTTTTATCCTTCAGTCCGGGTTGAGGCCATCTACTGTTTGCACCTAAAACGCTGTCTTGTGGATCCACAACCTGTTTGCCTAGCGGTCTGAGGCTAGATAACTTTTGCGCCAGTATTCGGGGGAGCTTTGTACCGCTAAGTGACGCAATATTTTGCAGCAGTCCGCTGAGAGATTTTGTGTTGCCAATTTGCGCGAGATTATCACCAATTTGTTCAACGGAACTGAGTAGTGGTCCGAGCGAAATATCTGGTATCAGATTGCTGACAGATTTTCCGTTGTTAACTTGCCCGAACTTATCACCAATTTGTTGAAAAGTGCGACCATCAGCGGACAACTCTGTGGAACTGAGTGGCGGGCCGAGCGCCTGAGAAGCCAAAGACGAATTATTCAGGCTGATTTTGACAAATTGGAGCTGATTTGGGTTGTTTGCTTTCACCACAGAGGCGTTAGGATCTCTTAAACCAAAGGGATTCACCCCATTAAATATGTTTTGTGCCTTTCCGTTCCAGAAGTTGCGGAAGTTGAATGCTGCATTAATTACAGTTGGCGTGTTGCGCGGCTGGACGCGGCGCACATTCGTACCTCCCACATTAAACACTGGATCTGGCTCGTTTGTTACTTGGTCTTGCCCACTACCAGGTGTGACACCAACAAACTTCGTATTGAAGGCTCCTTGAGATGAGCTAATATCGTTACGGTCAGACACAACAGTCTTAGGATCATTGGAGTTCGACAGCTTGTGAAAAGGAAAATCTGACGGCTTGAGCTGGTAGTTTGGTGCGCCACCCACATCAAAAACTGTATCTGGATTCGCTGTACCATCGGCGTTGACCCGCAAAAGCCCAGGATTGATCTGATTTTTGGATCTATTGTCGGCTCCAGCATGGAAGTGACAACTAGCACAGGAGGTCAGTCCGTCGCTCCCAACCTGTATATCCCAAAAAAGAGTTTTACCTAACTTGATTGCAGCTACTTTGTCTTTTACGAAGTCTCCAAGATTGTCAGGCTCTGGAACCGATACGCTCTTGAGCGAAACTGGAGGCGACCCCGTAACCTGCGCCGATACACTATTTCCAGCTATTACTGCTACCAGAATAATGGCAGCAATTGTTATAGTCTTTGAAAATCTTGATCTCTGGGAGTTAAGCTGGCCATCTCTGAATCTCCACCCTTGGCGCTTTATTTTTGTCACCAAAGATTTGAGCAAAAATCGACCTTTTGAGGTCAGTAGCAAGTAAACTGATAAGCCAGTAATAAAGACTACTAAGCTTATTATGGGTATAATCCCCATAGTTTTTTGTGATAAAATAACATCGGAACAAATTATACATTTACGAGCAAGTTTTAAATTTATTATTCATGTAAAGTAATTACGCAGTTTACTAACTTTATGTGAACAAAAAACGCCATAGGACTACAAATAAATTCAGTAGGGTAGGTAAGCTATTCTACATTTAACTTGCATTAACTAGACTGTTAAGATGCTGACTCCACAAGAGTTTGATAAAATTTAGGGCGTTGCATAAATGCGGGATGAATTGGTGGTTGAAACCATTGAAAATTCGTTCCCAATTGGGCGAAATCATCCCATAATTCAGCAACGCCAAATTTAGATATGCAAATTAGATATGTTTTAGTTTATGATCAGCCCTACTTTGAGTAGGATATTTGAATGTCACTACATCAAAGTTCTGGTCGGTGGCGCTTAGGGCTAGCGTTATCGCTATTGACGGTTTTATTGTGGGGAATTTTACCTATTGCTCTGACGGTAACTCTGCAAGTACTTGATGTCTATACAGTCATTTGGTTTCGGTTTTTGGTATCTTTTTTACTGCTTGCTGTGTATTTAGGAATACGCGGTAAATTACCAAAGTTAGAACAATTGCGTTCTGCTGCTTGGAAGTTATTAGCGATCGCTACACTCTTCTTAGGGATTAATTACTTTTTCTTTATGCAAGGTTTAGCACTAACATCGCCTGCTAACGCCGAAGTTCTCATTCAATTAGCTACCCTTTTATTAGGTTTAGGAGGGTTAGTGATTTTTAAAGAACGTTATCGGCTGTATCAATGGATTGGTGTAAGTGTAATGACTTGTGGTTATCTTTTATTTTTTCGTGAACAACTTACGAATTTAATTACAGCGCATGGCACATATATACTAGGTAGTGTTTTGATTATGCTAGGAGCAGCAGCATGGGCTATTTATGCTTTGGCACAAAAGCAGTTATTGCAATCTTTATCTTCCCCTAGCATTATGCTGATTATTTACGGGGGTTGTGCTTTATTATTCACTCCTATAGCCAGAATAAAATCACTTTTTATACTTGATACTTTTCATTTAGGAATGTTGTTTTTTTGTGCTTTGAATACTTTAATCGCTTACGGTGCTTTCGCCGAATCATTAGAACATTGGGAAGCATCACGAGTGAGTGCAGTATTAGCTTTAGCTCCCATTGTGACATTAATATCAGTCGGAGTTGTATCAGTTATTGCACCTGATTGGACACCACCAGAACACTTCACTTTCATCGCAATATTAGGAGCGGGTTTAGTAGTCACAGGTTCAGTAGCGATCGCCTTGGGAAAAACTGATTAATAAAAATGATTTTCAGGATTTTTACGGGGTTTTTCATTTAGTAAATTCGTGCCCTATTCAAAGCTACAACATCAATACTGAGGCAGAGTATTTTTTATTTGTTATCATTTAATAGTGAAGGCAAACTACTGGAGTCAGCCTCTTGTAAGATGGATAGTTTACCCATCTGTGTGACTCTGTAGGATTTAATTGTTTACCTGATAGCCAAGAAAATCCTTGAAGAAGAATTCAAAAATCAGAATTCAGGAGTCAGAATCAATTACTGGGGGATTGGAAACCACTACTTTTTTATTGACTACCAAATCTATGATTTGGTGGGAATTTAAAACCCATTTACACCCCTAAAGTTAAGTAAGCTACATCAGCCAGTCATACATAATTCATCCTGAATTATAACTCCTGACTCCTAAATTCTGTTTTGATAAAATTGAGGCTAATAACTTTAAGTAAACCAAGCAGGGTGTCCGAATAACTACCAAAGCCAACACCTGATCAAACCAGACCACCGAAACAGTTGAGCGATGAATAGTTTGTTTGGTAATTGGGCCAGCACCCTGAGAAAAAATTTTCTGTTGCTGGTTCTTTCAACACTACTGCCAACATTTGGAATTAGTAATTCTGTCTTGGCAGCAGAGCGGATTTATGCATCTTATTCAGCTTTAGAGCTTTCCATTTCAGTCACAACTTTAGAAAACTACGCCAAGACAGGTGTAATTGACGACGATTTGGCAGCGTATCAGCAATATCTGCCTTTTCAACAGCTTCAAGAATTACGGCGGATTTTACTCAATCGTGTGAAAGTTAGTCCGGTAGTAGTTTCGCAACTTCTCTACACACCGCAAGGTGAATTTTTGCTGCATCGATTGGCGCAAGCGATTATAGCCAAATCTCCTCAGCCAGAATCAGGATTTGGTGCTTTGCGTTCGGCGCTAATTTTAGCTTCTGGTGAATCGGGAGGCTTGACACTTTTGAATGTGTTGCGTAAATATCCCACCAGCAGCATTCGCCTTGATGTAGCAGAGACTTTGGAAATAGCTACGGAATTGGAGAAACTTGTTAACCAAACCCATCGTGCGATCGCAGTAGTTTCCCAACAGTCTCAGATAGAAGCTGCTACCATCAAACAACCCAATTTATCACAATTGCCCGATTTACAGGTTCCGGGAAAGTTGAAGTCGCAAAAATACACCCTAAAGTTTTTTGACTCAACGCGCAATCGGCTTTTATTAACTGATGTTTATATTCCCAATCTCCAGAATGCTGCACCCGTAATTGTGATTTCTCACGGCTTGGGTTTAGACAGCAGCAACTTTCAATATTTAGCCACTCACCTAGCTTCTTACGGATTTGCTGTCGTCGTTCCCAATCATCCTGGTAGTGATGCTAAACAATTACATTCTCTGTTGAATGGACACGCCAGTGAAATAGCAGAACCAGGTGAATTTAAAGACCGACCTTTGGATGTAACATATATACTGAATCAATTGGAAAAAGATAATCAATCTGATTCAACGTTTAAAGGTCGGTTAAATCTGCAACAAGTTGGAGTATTTGGTCAATCTTTGGGAGGCTACACAGCCTTGGCTTTGGCAGGTGCTAAAATCAACTTTGACCAGCTAAAACAAGACTGTCAACCAGCAGCGCTGCAAAATACCTGGAACATGTCTTTACTGCTCCAGTGTCGCGCCTTAGAATTAAGCAACAGCAAGTCTGGTAAGGATTATAACTTGCGGGATGAGAGAGTGAAAGCTGCGATCGCAGTTAATCCCATTACTAGTTCTATTTTCGGCAAAGCTGGCTTAAGTCAAATTAAAACTCCAGTGATGATCGTCAGTAGTAGTGATGATACAGTTGCACCAGCTTTATCCGAGCAAATTCTACCTTTTTCCTGGTTGTCAAATTCACAAAAGTATCTCGTCATGCTTGTAGGTGGCACCCACTTTTCCACCATTGGCAATGGCAACCCTGCAAATCAGCAAGTAGCATTACCTGCCGATATGATTGGCGATGCTTCCCAAGCGCGTCGTTACATGAATGTTTTGAGTTTACCTTTCTTCCAAACCTATGTTGCAGGAAGGCCGCAATACATTTCTTACCTCAACGCCGACTACACACAAAGCATTTCTAGTAAGTCGCTTGGTTTGAGTCTTGTCAAGTCATTGAATACAACCGAATTAGCTCAATTGCTGGATATAAAAGGAGCCAAACCCGCAAAAAAAAAGTCCCCAACACCATAGTCAGCTTCGGATTTTGGATGTTGGATATTGGTGTTGCATTGCTGCATGTGATGATTTTTATTTGACTTGAACAGGCTTGATTAATTACGTCTGTACAAATTTATTTGCGTCTTTATAAAATTAGAGTCTCAATTTTTGCTTGGACTTCTTCAATTAGCTCCTGTTCAACTTTCTCTACAAACAAAACTTTCCTAGCTTTCCAATCCAGTGATTTGATCTGATCAGCTAGCACCACGCCACTGGTTATCATTCCGTCAGGAAGCGAAACTTCAAAGTTAAGACCTTTTTTTTGATTAGTAATTGGACAAATTAGAACTATGGAAGCCATTCGATTGTATTGCAATGGCGACATAACTAAAAAAGGACGATAGCCCATCTGCTCACGCCCTTGAGGTTTTAGTTCAGCATTAAGTGTTTCAGAAATATCTTCAAATGACATTCCTGATGTTCTCAAGGCTAATACACGTCGGATAGAATCAGCCGTAATTTGCTTTGCTGTTCCGCAGTCTAACTTGACAATATCACCCCTATCTGGAACGTATGGTTTAACTACCAAACTTCATTCCCCATAGCAGATCCAGTATCTATTTCAGAATGAAAATTATCTGGAGTCATACCTTCCAATAATTCATCAAGCGTATATTTTTTTCGCTGCGGCGGCGTGATTACAATACTATTGCCTGAAACACTGAAAGTTATGTTTGTTCCTTCTTTGATATTAACTTGTTCAGCTAAAGCTTTCGGAAGTCGAATAGCTAAACTGTTTCCCCACTTAGCAACAACTGTGGTCATAGCTACCTCAAAATGCTTTCTTAGAGAATTACACGCCCAAACATAAAACTTTCGGAGCTTAACGCGCCTACTTAGCACTATTTTGCGTATCTACTTTGAAGATACCATAATTTGTAAGTGATTTACAAAAAAGCTACAAACAACCACTGGAGAGTAGAGTGCAGGGAAGTAGTAACACTTAGTATACAGGGTGGACTCTTGGTAAATGTCGGATGAAGAACTTGCCCTATGCGTTTAGTTTTTCTCTCAGTTGTCGTTGAAGACCTAGTAAACATCCATAAATACAGCAGATTGCAACTTAGTGAGGTACAGATAATCGTAGGGGCACAACATGTTGTGCCCCTACCCGTGTACTTCATTTACCTGAAATACGCTGTATATTCCCAAGATAGCGTGATAATGACTGGTATAAACTTAGGTTACAATTTTCTTTTATTATTTTATTCATCTAATATTCTAGTTGTAGTTGTAAATATATTCTGCTTGGAAAAGATTACTTTGCAAACAGATTAGGTGAGATTTATTTTAAATTTATAATAAAAAAGTTATGAATAACCAGTTACAGATTCGCTGGTCGGTTTTTAATTTAAACCGCGTACATTTAATAATTGTCTTCAATATCAGCGAATAACCAGGATAGGGTATATCATAACTACGATGAGAATTAGTAGATTTTGAATTAACTGATTTTTCCTGTAATAGAATTACGGGAGAAATTATTTATATAATTCCCAAAAATTGCTAAATTATCACACTTACGAGCGTAATTCCCAGCCTAACGATATAATCACTTTTAGAGAATTTAGAAGCTGTAACGATTGATTTTGTGTTATTTCAAGGTTTTCTCAACTTAAACAAACCATTTGACTGGACTTCCCACGACTGCGTAGCACGGGTGCGAAAATTGTTGCGCCTCAAACGTGTGGGACACGCAGGAACCTTAGATCCAGCAGCTACAGGGGTGTTACCGATCGCACTTGGTAAAGCCACAAGATTATTGCAGTATCTACCAGAAAACAAAGCTTACAAAGCCACCATTCGGCTGGGTGTGCGTACTACAACCGATGATTTACAAGGTGAAATCATCACTTCTCAACCTTGTGCTGGATTGAATTTGGCAGAAGTGAAAACTGCATTAGCACAATTTGAAGGCAAGATTGAGCAAATACCACCTAGTTACAGTGCAATCCAAGTGAATGGTAAGCGTCTCTATGACTTAGCACGCCAAGGGAAAACGGTGGAAGTTCCAGTGCGAACAGTGGAAGTTTTTCAGATAGATATTTTGGACTGGAGAGAAGGAGATTTTCCCGAATTGGATGTTGCGATCGCCTGTGGTTCTGGTACATATATTAGAGCGATCGCTCGTGACTTAGGTGCAATCTTAGAAACTGGTGGCACTCTTGCGGCTTTGATTCGCACCCAAAGCAGTGGTTTCGATTTAACAGATAGTCTCACTTTGACAGACTTAGAAACTAAACTCCAAGCCGAGACATTTCAACCTTTTGTATCTGATGCCGCTTTACAACATTTGTCGTCTGTTACTTTACCAGCAACATCTGCTCAAAAATGGTGTCAAGGTCAGCGAATTTCTCTAACTTTCGATGTTTCTGAAATAGTGCGAGTTTATGATCAAGAGACTCGCTTTTTAGGTATTGGGCAATTACAAGACGAAGTGTTGATTCCCCAAATGGTTTATGAACCAATTTAGTTTAACCCTCAAAGCAGAATTAGCTAGTAGTTATATTGGCTTTACTCACAAATAGGACTTACGCAAACAATAGCCAAAACCCCGATTTTCCAGTAGGGACAATTCATGAATTGCCCCTACCGCGTGTAGTTTTGCGTAAGTCCTAACAAAGAATCTTTCGCCGTTAGCTGTATGAGACAATTACAGGAATAAGATGATCGAACTACTATGACAGAAAGGTTAGACCGGATTGAAGCAATCTTAGAGCGGACAGCACAAAGGGCTGAAGCGAATACGGTAGCTATAGAAGCGAACGCGGTAGCTATAGAAGCGAACGCAGCAGCTAGAGAAGCTGATAGAGTCGCTAACGCAGCCACCATAGAAGCGAACGCAGCAGCTAGAGAAGCTGATAGAGTCGCGATGGCTGAACTACGCTCAACCGTAAATTCCTTGGTGCAGGTAGTTGAGATACATCAGCTAAACCATGAAGCAACTCAGCGTAACTTTGAAGGGATTGTAACCGAACTCAGAGAAATTAGAACTGAAATTAGAGGATTGAGAACTGAAAGCCAACGCATTTTAGAACATTTGTTCGGCAGACAGGAGAACGGCGAGTCATGAGCGATCGCCATAGTCATACTACTGCTACACCTCTAAATGTCTACATCCAAGGTCAAGGATTTCCCATTCTGGGCTTACATGGTCATCCTGGTACTGGTCGTAGTCTTTCTGTCTTTACCAATCATTTATCAAAACGCTACAAAACTTTTGCCCCTGATTTACGTGGATACGGCAAAAGTCGCTGCAATAATAATTTTGCTATGAATGACCATTTGACTGATTTAGAAGCGCTGCTAGACCGCTTTCAGATTGAAAAGTGCCTAGTATTGGGATGGTCACTTGGGGGCATTCTGGCAATGGAATTGGCATTACGTTTGCCAGAGCGCATTACAGGGCTGATTTTGGTGGCGACAGCCGCAAAACCCCGTGGCAGTCATCCTCCTATCACTTGGCAGGATAATTTATATACTGGCGTTGCTGGCCTACTAAACTATATAAAACCGAGTTGGCAATGGAATATTGAAACTTTTGGCAAGCGATCGCTTTTCCGCTACCTAATCCAACAACATACATCTACCACTTACAACTATATCGCCACCGAAGCAGTACCAGCTTATTTGCAAACCTCTCCTGCTGCTACTCGCGCCCTCTATAGTGCAATTCAATCGGGATACAACAGACTTGTAGATTTGCAACAAATACAATGTCCTAGTTTAGTACTTGCTGGTGAACAAGACCGCCACATCACATCTGATTCTAGCTTAGAAACTGCTCGACACCTCCAAAATTCTCAGTGGCAGTGTTATCCCAACACCGCCCATCTTTTCCCGTGGGAAGTTCCCCAGTTGGTGCTGAATGATATTGACCATTGGCTGGAAGAACATCCGCAGGTAATTGGTAGTCAATAGTCCAAGGAATTTTGACTCTTGAACAAATAATTCGTAATTAGAACTCGAAATTACGTTAGCGTAGCGGTAGCTAGTCCGCGTACTCCTGCCCAGAAGCAAGCTAGCAAGAGCGTCTGGTAGAGAGCGTCATGACGAATTACGAATTACGAATTATCTTGACTCTGGCCTAACTTAAATTTGACCGCCAAAGATAGGCTGTACTTTGCGGTCAAATCTTTCCCCCAAGTCTTCAGCGATTGTTAAGGTATTAGGTTTGCAGCGCTTGATATGCACAGCAATTCCCGTAGCTCCTTCAACTTCCAAATCTTCTATATATCCAATGCTTGACAATCTGGCATCAGAAGAACTCAGAAATGGCCCGAAGTAGTACGTGCATCGGGGATTCTGCGTCACAATCTCTACCCACCAAGCCAAGCCGATGTAGTCGAATGTGTTAATCAACACTTCCTTGAGGTTATGCCAAATGGTTTTCATGGTTTTCGCCGATTTATAAACGTGCTACAGGGTGTTAAACGATATTGTGCTTTATTATCTTTTACATTTCTTTATACTCTGTTACTGTTATTTTTTCAAAGAAAATTTTTGTAATTTATCCAAGTGCAGCGTATTTAGCGATCGCTGGCGATAAATTTCATAAAGCGCCATACCCGCTGCTACCGAGGCATTCAGGCTGGGAGTCTTACCTTGTAGAGGAATCGATACTAAAAAATCACAGGAGCGTTGAGTTAACATACCCAGACCTTCACCTTCTGAGCCGATTACCAAAACGATTGGGCCAGTGAAATTGATTGTATGCACGGGTTCGCTCCCACTTGCAGCAGCGCCGTAAATCCAAAAGCCAGCTTCTTTCAATTCTTCTAAAGCGCGGCCAAGGTTGACAACTCTAGCTACAGCAAAATTTTCTAAAGCGCCTGCTGCCACTTTCATCACAGTGGAAGTGATCCCAGATGCCCTTCTTTGGGGAATCACCAATCCTTGAGCGCCTATTGCTTCGGCGGTGCGAATAATTGCTCCCAAGTTGTGGGGATCAGTAATTCCGTCAGCCACGACAATTACGGCATCGGTTACAGATTTGGACTGTTCAATTAAATCCGGCAATTCGATGTAGGCGTAGGGAGCAATTTGCGCTGCCACACCTTGGTGATTGGCTCCATTGGTGAGATAGTCTAAGCGCTTGGGTTCAACCTCATCAATAACCGTGCCATTTTCTTTCGCTTGTAGGAGAAAATGGTGAAAGCTGGGATCGTAGCGCAGACGGGTCGTAATCCAGAGACGGTTGAGATTGCGCTGATTTTGCAATGCACTCAATACTGGATGACGACCGTAGATGAGATCGCTATCTTCTGTCGATTCTGTAGATGCAGACGGCTGGGATAAGTTGCTATATCGTTGTCGGGAGTTGCCAGAAATGGGGTTGCTATCTATTTTTCTGGGATTGCGAGTCGGATTAGCAACAGAAATGGGGTTGCTATCTATTTTCCTGGGATTGCGAGTCGGATTAGCAACAGAGATGGGGTTGCTATCTATTTTTCTGGGATTGCGAACAGGATTAGTAACAACACGCTTACCTTGAATTTTTACGGGTTGTCCACGATTGGGTTCGCTAGAAGTCTTGACTTTTCTCGGTTTATTCTGCATTTGAGTTATGGATATAGCGTCTGGTTGATTATCCCGATTACCTCAATTTATTGAGCCTAATCTACTGTTGTGGCCATTGTGAAATTGAGTTCTCACTCTTTTTCTATATGAAGTATTTGCAACAGTTCGGTTAGACGCTGGTAATCGGTAAGATATAAGTAGCCAATTAAGGTTTCTAGACTAGTTGCCTGTTGATAAATTTCGGGATTAAGTCGTTTAGGGCGTCCTGTCGCGGCGTTTCTACCCCGTCGGACAATTTCTAATTCGGTGTCCCTGAGATGAGGAATCAGCGATCGCAAATGTAGCGCTTGGGTTTCCGCTCTTACCTGCTCCACTACCAGACGATGGTAAATTCCTGACCGCTGTAATGGCAGCAGATAGAAAATTCTAACATACAACTCATAAATTGCATCCCCCAAATATGCTAAAGCACTAGGAGAAATTTGTTGCACTTGTGAGAGGGAAATCTGTTGGAATGGCGCTGTGGTTGCCAAGAGTGCTTGAGTCCAAGATAAACTCTGTTTGGGAGTTTCATCTTGTCCATCAAATAGCTCTTCCTCCTGTGACTTCACAAATAAATCATTCCTTGACGGGCTACATTTGGCAGGCATTCTTCGCAAAGAGTGATTTTTCTGAAGTATGCCATGATAGTATACTTAGCATAATCAACACTATCAAAATTACTTCCTAATTTCATCTTTTTGATTGAGAGTTGGCATTTTAAATCACCCTGATGTCAACGCCTATAAACCAAATTTCGCCTACTTCTTGTGGTCTGTGCCTAAGATAGTGTAAAATTTTGACATCAAACTCACCCTGTTACTTGATCCCATTGCCATGCTTACTTAGTAAGCGACAATTTTTAACTATACAGTATTAAGTCAAGTTAACCTATAGATAAATCTGCTGGCTTTGTATTTCTTACAACTTTTTCGGACTTGATTGTTTATCCGAATATTGTAGCCAACAATTACATACCCCAGAACGGAGTGTCTATATCTTTGTTATTGCTCAACTTTAAACATAATAGCTCAACTGGCTTTGTTCCTCTCCCACAAAGAGAGAGGTTTTCTGCCAGAAGTTTTAAAAATTAAGCTATCCGATGTTGAATCTGGATAGCTGAATTTATCTCTCGGTTCAAGCAATCAAGACTACTTGATGTTTTCTAGAGCGTCTTCAACTGATTTTTGCAGAGAGAGAAACTTCTCTAGGCGAACAAGCTTGACCGTTTGAGTGACGCGGGCATTCGTGACAATTTGCAAAGTGCCCTCAGCAGTTTGAGCCTGCTTGGCTAGCTGCACCAGAGCACCCAAGCCAGAGCTATCAATAAAGTCGATTTGTGAGAGATCCAAAATAATGTGCTTAGGGCCCTCGTCAATCTTGCTGCCAAGCACCTTGCGAAATGTCGGCTCAGAAAAGGCATCTAACAAACCTGTGAGGCGGAATAGCTGACAGTTATCCCGGACTTCACGAGTGCCCCTCAGGCTAACGGTTAGATTCAGTGGATCAGCAATAATTCCCTCCTCATGAGTTAAAGTGAACGCTCAAGTATAGATGGTTTTTGAGCAAGTTGTCTACAATCTGCTGGAATTGGGCATTGGGCATTGGGCATTGGGTATGGTTATTCTCCTTGTCCCCTTGTCTTTCTTGTCCCCCATTTGCATTTTGCTATTTTTATTTAATCCCAGATGCGACAACTTGACTCTCGCTTTGCTCCAATTCCAAATTAAAAATGCATAGTTCAAAAATAAATCTTTCATTTTGAATTCTGTTAGCGCAGCGTAAAGCCTTCTCTACGAGACGCTGCGCGAACGGCATGGCAACTCTTAGAGACGCACTCGCGTTCGCTTAGAGCGAGTCCGCGTACTCTGTAAGAGTTGCAAGCTACGCGCAGCGTCTCGTAGAGAGCGTCATTTTTAATTTTGAATTCCCCGGAGGGCTTGACGTGCGGTTCGCATGGCTTGAACAAATTGCTCAAACAAGTAATCAGCATCGTGGGGACCAGGACTAGCTTCTGGGTGATACTGTACGGAGAATACAGGTAGAGATTTGTGACGTATCCCGGCAATGGTGCGATCGTTTAAGTTTAGGTGGCTGATTTCTACAACTGCCGTAGGTAAAGAATCTGGGTCAATAGCAAAACTATGGTTTTGGCTGGTAATTTCTACCCGTTGTTGTGAGCCAGCAGGCTGATTCAAACCACGATGACCAAATTTGAGTTTATAGGTTTCTGCCCCTAGTGCATGACCTAAAATTTGGTGTCCCATACAAATACCAAAGATGGGTTTTTGACTTAACAGGAGCGCTTTGGCAGTTGCAATCCCTTCGGTGACGGCAGCAGGGTCGCCAGGCCCATTAGAAAGAAACACACCATCTGGATTGTAATTGAGAATTTCTTCTGGTGAGGTATCAGCAGGCACAACAATCACCCGACAACCGTAACTTGTGAGGCGACGCAAAATATTGCGTTTTACGCCAAAGTCAAGGGCAACAACGGTAAAGGGTTCCCCAAGATTTTCCGCAGCCTCAGAGTTGAATTCCCAAGCTGAAATTGTGGCATCTGACCATTCATAAGCCGTTGGGGTAGTCACTTCACCAACCAGATTCAATCCCGCCATATTGGGAGCCGCTAGTACCTGCTCTAGCAATTCTGCCTCATCAAGAATGGCTGTGGAAATGCCGCCGTTCATGGCTCCGAATATGCGAATTTTGCGGGTGAGGGCGCGGGTATCGATGCCGTAGATCCCTGGTACTTGGTTTTGTTTAAGGTAGTCAGGCAAGGATTGTGTCGATCGCCAGTTACTTGGTCGGTGACAAATATTACGCGCGATCGCACCTCGCACTTGGGGTCGCTCTGATTCCTCATCTTCAGGATTGACGCCAGTATTGCCTAATTCAGGATAGGTAAAAATGACAATCTGACCGGAGTAACTTGGGTCGGTCAGTACTTCTTGGTAGCCGGTCATACCAGTGTTAAATACCACTTCTCCGATCGCGGTTCCCGTAGCACCGAAAGACCAACCGCGATAAGTGGTTCCATCTGCTAGGACAAGTAAAGCTGGTATTGCGTCAGTCAGGGGCATAGTAGATTAGGCATTGGGCATTGGGCATTGGGCATTGGGCATTGGGCATTGGGCATTGGGAAAACTCTTCCCTATTCCCTATTCCCCATTCCCTAGTCCCCAATACTGCGATTGTTAATTATCTCATAAGTTGAGCAATTGGGAGTTTTTAGGATAGTTAATTAAAATTAAAAGGGAATTATAAAAGTAGCGGGAGTGGATTTGGCAAAGCTTGGGCAGTTAAAATTAATTATGCTTCAGTCCTTTTTATCCCGTACAACCCTAATTTTTATATCAAGCGCTCTAGCGGTTTTGTGTGTTGCCTGTAGTGAAGACAAACGGAACACTGCGACTGGTGGCAATGAGCAACCCACGCCAATTGGGGATCTGACATCAGTACAGCCTACTGTCGAACCAGTAAAACCAGCAGCTATCCCAGAAGCGCAGCCGCTAGAGCCGTCTGAAAGTGAACCAAGTCTTTTTGAGATGGGGCGAGACAAAGCTGTTGGCGCTTGGAGTATCAGCCAATCTGCTCAATCTCCAGAGGATTGGAATTTGGTGGTGAGTCAGTACCAGGATGCGATCGCGCTGATGCGAAAAGTGCGACGACAAAGCCTAGAATTTGCGATCGCTCAAACCAAGATTGCTGAATATCGGCGGCAAATAAAATATGCCCAACAGCAAGCGAATCCTCGCCCTGTGCGCGTTGCCCAACCTCAGAGGATAGTAGTTCTTGTTCCCCAGAGAGCAACCACACCAAAGTTCACCTTACGTTCATTACCTCCTGTCGCAACAAAACCGTTATCACTAGAGCCAGGTTTGCCCTCGTCAGCAGTGGTGATTCCAGATGAAGCAGTATTTACAGCCCCGATTAAAAGGCGGATTGGTGGCACGCCAATTGTCGAAGTCACTTTCAATGGCCAGCAACAATTTGAGATGATTGTGGATACAGGAGCCAGTGGCACTGTAATCACCCAACAGATGGCCGATGCTTTGGGAATCGTGCCAGTGGGGAAAGCGAAGGCAAACACCGCTAGTTCTAGAGCTGTAGAATTTCCTGTGGGTTATGTTAATTCGATGGCAGTTGGCGGGGTAATAGTGAATAAAGTAGCAGTAGCGATCGCCGGTGCGGAACTAGAAACTGGACTTCTAGGACATGATTTTTTTGGCAACTATGATGTCACCATCAAACGTAATGTGGTAGAATTTCGCCCGCAATTGCGATCGCAAATCAATTCCCCAGAAATTCAATTAACTGCTCCAACTTTGCCCAAGCCGCGCCACTTTGTAGGATATCCTTAGCGATTTTAATACCCTCGGCGTGATCGAGCAACGAGATTACACCCGCTACTTGCAGCGCCAACGACGCATTCAACGCTACTGCATCCTGTTGTGCCTGAGTTCCCTTTCCTTGCAGTACCGCCTTCAGAATCTCCGCATTTTCTTGGACATCCCCACCCCGAAGCATACCTATGGTAGCAGGCGTTAAATCCAAATCTAGGGGATTAATCGTAGTTAACTGCACTTCTCCGTCTGATAACACCGCCAAATCAGTTAAATCTCCTAACCCAGCCTCATCAAGTTTTTCTCGCCCGTGCAGCACAATCGCCTTTTCCTTGCCCAAATTCTGTAAAGCTTGGGCAACAGTTGCTAAAAGTTTGGGAGTAAATAACCCTACCACCTGCCCAGTTGGACGCAAGGGATTTACTAACGGCCCAAGCAAATTAAAAACTGTTCGCACCTTCAAAGTCCGCCGCAATTGGGCAACCGCCTTGAGTGCTGGATGCCAACCAGGGGCAAACAAGAAAGTGATCCCCACTTCTTGTAGTGCTGCTTGCACCTTTTCACTAGAGGCACTCAAGTTTACATCCAAGGCTTCCAATACATCGGCACTTCCCGTAAGACTTGACGCTGAACGATTGCCGTGTTTGGCGACGGGTACGCCATAGGCTGCGGCGACAAATGCAACTGCTGTGGAAATATTAAAGGTTGATGATCCATCTCCGCCAGTGCCACAGGTATCTATTACAGTAGTCAGTGCTGACTGGTGAGCGCTGAGTGGGGAACATTGAGATTGTAATACTTCAGCCATGCCGGTTAACTCGTCGGCAGAAATGCCTTTAAAGTTCAGCGCTATTAAAATTGCTCCCGATAACTCTGGGGGAACCGCTTCACTGAGCCATCCTTGCATCAATTCAGCAGACTGAGTACGGGACAATGATTGGCCATCTATTAATTGTTGCAGCAGGATATACCAGCTAACAGAGGATTCTTGAGCAGGGATTGGGGAAGTTATCATAGCTAAGGTTTGTATGTTGTAGCTATATTGAGAGGCATGAGAGCTATCCTACCGGAAAATTGGGAGTTATCAAAGTTAGCTTGAAAGATCAAGGCTTAATTGCAAAGCTGGATTCACAAGGTTCTGATTTTGTGCGTTTTTATCCAAATAAAGTTTAACTTCGTAATTAGTAATGAATAACTCTTTTCCTTTAGCCGCACTACTCTGCTTATAGTTATTCATCCCATACTGTAATTCCCACTCTGAGATATTAGCCCATTGAAAATTTTCTCGAATTTGCTGTGAGTTGTCGTAGGTAATTAGCCAGCGATGATGACATTGTTGTAAAAGTTCAGCAAATCTCTGATGTTCAAAAGAAGTGTGCAAGTCACCGTCTTTACCATAAAGCTTTGATTTTGTAGCACTAAAATATGGTGGATCTAAAAAGAGAAATACATCTTCTCCTTCTGTTTTTAATAGGTGACTGTAATCTAAATTAGTAATTTGGACATTTTCTGATAAAATATTTTCTAGCTTTTCGAGTCGTTCTATTGAAGAATCGGTAAATCGCTTATGAAAAGCTTCTTGTGAAAAACCACCTGATTCTACAGTTCCTGAAAAAGTAATTCTATTGAGGACGAAAAAGCGAATGGCTCTTTCTAAATCAGATAAATCATTGATATCTACCTTAGTCAATTCTGCAAAGAGTAATTTGCCATCTATATATTTGACTTTAATATGCCGAACTTCTTTAACTAACTGAGCTAGATCAGATTGGGCAAACTTCCAGAATAAGAAGAGTTCGCGGTTTAAATCATTAATCCAAATTTTTAGATTAGGAAACTTTTGTCTTAAATAAATGAATACAGAACCACCACCCACAAAAGGTTCTCGAAATTCAGAAAAGCTCTGTGGTAAGTATTCAACTATTTGATTTATTGCTTTCGACTTACCACCAGGATATCGTAGAGGACTTTTGATAATCATTTACGGACATATTCATTTTAAAACTGATACTTGTTTAGTGCTTGTATTAGCTAC
The DNA here is from genome assembly GCF_017115025.1 of Nostoc sp. NOS(2021). Lineage (GTDB taxonomy): Bacteria > Cyanobacteriota > Cyanobacteriia > Cyanobacteriales > Nostocaceae > Nostoc. Next base: position 64,760 of record NZ_JABXKM010000329.1, read on the forward strand.
AATTTCTGGAAAACTATCCCAAGTTCTTCCATCAAGTTCTCTGCCATATTTTTTCTTTTGAACGCCTCCCCATTGTTTAAAGAAAAATGGCACATTAGCTTGGACACATTGCTCTCTAATATCTCTTACCCATTCAATGTTAATAGGACGAGCACCTACACCAGATTCTCCACCAACAATAATCCAATGTAGCTCATCTAAACAAAGCGTTAAAGAACCTAAAAGCGGCTCACAAGATAAAAACCTAATTTTCGCAGGAATCTCTTTTAAAATTTCACTTCTCCATACCCAAGCCTGAGATTCAATACTGACTCCAGCCCAAACGTTAGGAGGCCATTCCTTTATGCACTTAGATATTTCAAGCATTCTTTGTGGACGTTTAGTTAATAACTGAAACTGATGCCAACTAGCTTCCCTCATGACATAAAAGACATCTTTGATAAATTCTTCTGAAATATCATCAAGGAATAAATCACTCATGGAATTAACAAAAATTAGGCGAGATTTCTTCCATGAAAGAGGCATTTTTAGTCTGTCATTCCAAGTTTTTACATCAAAACCTTGTTCGTAGGGATGACCAGCAACACCTCGCCACCGTTCTGCAAAACGTTCTGCATAACAATTTTGACAACCAGGACTAATTTTATGACAGCCAGTGGTAGGATTCCATGTAGCTTCTGTCCATTCTATTGTTGAAGATACTGACATAGAATTTTATTCCCCAACTAAACTAGCTTTACTATATTAGTATCATTGTACTGCTCTGACGTAATTATCTAAAGTTAAATTACCTCTTGCGCCCAATTCTTTAGCTTCTATGATCTTCTTTTTATGAAAATCCAGTAAAATTTCTCTATACTTAGGTCTACTTAAATAACCTAGATTGCCAATTTCAAGAATAATAAGACTTATTAGGTCTTTCAAGGTTATCCAATCTTGATTATTCCTTCGTAAAATTTCAATAATTTCAGGTCTAATTCTTTCAACTCGCTCATCATTTTCGCGCTCCCATGATTGAGTAAGAAATTTATTATTTTTTCCACTTTTGTCATCCTCAAAGAAAAGCAACTTATTTTCTTTACAAAAAAATTCGTTTAAAAACTCACCGAAAGCCTTCTGTGGATGGTTGCTACCAACTACAATATTGTACTGCGGTCTAGAATCATTGTATGTCTCCTTTATTTCAAAATTAGCCACTCCTTTAAAACTACTTTCTTGTTGAAGCCTAGACTTAAAGTATTCAAGCGCCCACCTTTCAAATTTTTGTTTTTGCTCTTGGTCTTGGCATTCTAGCCACTTTGGTTTCCAGTCTAAATCAGAATTATGACCTAATAGTTTGGTTAAATTTTGTGTATATGTTTCGGCAGTTTTCTGCTCTTTGGAATTTTTATAGCTTGTTTTATAGAAACCTGCATGGCGAGCGACTGCGCGGTTATGAAAAAGTAAAAATAATTCTCCTTTATATTTACTGACGTAATTGGCAATAGAACATATTTGCTCAAAAGTTACTCCCTTAACTCCAAAGGCATCCAAAAAAAATAACGTTGGGTATTTGTCCAAATCATTCATTATTTGAGTCAATGCTTTGTCAAATCTTTGAGGGTCATAAACTTTATAGTACAATCCTTCACCTATTAAACTACAATTACTCTTGAGTTCTTGGTTGAGGTCTTTATCTTCCTCAGTAAAAAAACATCTTAAGGTAACACGTTCTTCAAGACTAAAAATTTTAGCACATTTAAGAGCTATCAAAGGCGACCCGTCAGTATCTAAAAATTCGGTTTTGTATCTCTGCCAAAAGTTAGATTTATCTACAAAGGTTTCAATACCAATTCCTTCATCATATTTGCCTGCTCCAGCAAAACCGTCAACATAGTTAATATACATAGATTGATAGGATTTGCTACCGCCCAAATTGTAGCAATGAGCCTGTATATATTTCAGCATTATCCTATGTTTGGCTGCTGACCAGGGTCTTTTACGAGCAAAAAACTTATTTGAATCTTCTGGTTGCTGTTCAAATAGAGATAATTGTTTTACTGACATTACTGAACCTTAAGAAGCAAGAAAATATCTGATGGCTTTGCACTAGGTTAGCAAATACAGGCAAAACGGGTAAAAATTGCAACAAGTCTCCAAAAATTACCGTACCAATCTGCTGAATGGCGCGATCGCAAACCTACTAACATAAAACTACGCATTCGTAATATATACTCACTAACTAAATTTTGTCTTGAGTTTATGTTGCATTTTTGTAAAAGTCTGTTACATTACTTTACATGCAGTTATAACTGTTAGAACATAAAAGCTCGGAGTATTATTTATGGCAGACGTTAAGAAGACTACGCTTTCGGTTCCAGAAGATCCTAATGCTTTGCGCTGGGGCTTCACTCCTCAGAGCGAAAACTGGAACGGTCGTTTTGCAATGATTGGTTTTTTATCTGCCGTTGCACTTGAAGCGTTTTCTGGTCAAGGAATTTTACACTTCTGGGGCATCCTCTAGATTTAAACGTTTTTACCTTCATTAGATTATGAGGCAAGGCGGCGATCGCAAAATCGTCTGCCTTGCCTCATAATCTCAAGAATTAGAAAACTTGCGAAAAATCCGCAATTCCCCTACCGTGAGGAGCGAAATATTACACGACCTGGGGATTCTTGCTGATTAATTCGCGCATATACCCGAAGGCAAGTTAACACTTCCCCAGGAATACCACCACAGTCTAGTTGTAAGTCATCCTTAGATAAAGCACAAATATCTGCATAAAGCCCCGATAATTGGCGGATTCGCACTTCATTACCTGCATTAATTGCCTGATCAGCAACTTTCTTCAGGATACGTCGTGATTCGTGTTGTAGCTTTCCCCACCAAGAATAGCGTTCAGCCGGTGGTACGAATACCAAAGAGTGTATTGCTTCATCCATATCAATCCAGGTACGGAGAATTGACAGGGGATCAGCGTTTTCTTCAGCTTTTTGGGTGCGTTGGAAGCGATCGCTTAAAGCATCAATGTATTGATGCTGCTGTTCTGGTTTTGAGTGTAAAGAGATCACATCAAAGCTAAAAACGCTCTTTAAGGCATGATGTAAATCTGAGTCTATTTCAATAAATTTCAGATATAAATATAGGAATCCTGCTAATAAATCAGATGGATTACCTTGGGGACTTTGAGAATTTAAAAGTGCTTCTTGAGACAAGCTCAATCCCTGAGTCTGAACAGTACCACTCAGACCGGGGTAGATAATTTCATCGCGGATAAAGGGAAGTTGATAGAGATTAGAATTATCTGCGATCGCACCAACTTCTTGAGCCAGATCCAAGGTGCGCGATCGCCAAGATATAGCTAAATCCTCTGGGACTCGCAGCAGTTTGCGTTGAATCTCATTCCACAAATCAGAATCTGTTTGGCTTTGCAGTTGGGAATTACCCAGATAATAACTAAGTTCTGAGTCAGAATCGAAAGCTTCCCGCAGGTGACTTAATTTTAAATCATCTAGCGCATCTTCCCAACCAGTATTTTGCTGTGGGGGTGCAGGTTGCAACAGGCGATGAAGTTCTTGCAGCACCTCATCGCATATTTCGACTCCTGGATCTAGTGGAAATTCTACGCGAGCCTGATTTAAAGTAGCCTCCAGTCCATACAGGTTAAACCGCAATAACCGGGCTAACTCCGAGTTTTTTATTTCTAATAGCTGACGCAAGTGCTGCATGAATATTGCCTCCAAATATTACCTGTATGTAATGATTTTTCTAAAAACCTCACGCAAAGGTTTTCTTAGTGCAGCATTTTATTAATTCGTAGCGAATTAATGAAATGCAAAACTCTGCGTCCCTACCGTGCGGGAAGGCGAAGCGCCTATGCGTTTAAAAACGTTACTTTTTAAACTTTTGCGTGAGGCTATCATCACTCCAGTTAATGTATGCCGCAAAATGGATCGCGTTCTTTATCAACTTCGTTGGGCTGCAACTCTAATTCAGCAAGATAAACGCATCCCTCTTCCTTTAGGCATTCCTGACTTTTTGATGTCCAGTAAGGCACTTCACCAGCGTGCATCCGCAGAATACCTTGATCATCGAGAGTTACACGATATTGGCAAGGATAATCGGTAGTCACATCTGGTTTGCTGAGTGCGCCAATTCGTATCCATTTTTTACTGTTGGTTTGGGCATCTGTTTGATAAACATAGAAAGTGTGCTGGCCAGTTTGTGGAAAAGGAGGTAAGGGATTACTAATTAACCCGGTTCCTGGTTGCGTCACTCCATCGCGCAAATAGTGAAATTTTTGAAACGTTCTACTACCATCATTTCCTACTTCAAATACAAGATGATAGGCATCTGGTTGATCGACAGTTGCTGACTCAATAACATTGACGGCAATATCACCATCATTTAAGTCTTTATTGAAGCGTTCTACAGCAATATTCCAGTTCAATTTACCATCAGTAAATAGCGCTGAACTTTCTGAAACTACTGATTCCAAATCAATGCCAGAAATGTCAATCAAATAATGGGGATTTCCCTGACAAAGCAACACGTTAAATTCGAGAGTTTGGTCAATCTCAAACTGGACTTTGATTTTTTTAAGAAACTCTGCTTCTTGAATACCCAGTTTACCCATGAGGTTTTTGCCGTCAAAGCTTCCCCAAAGTCGTAAATCTCCCTCTTCATAATCTTGACGGTAGATAATGTTAGTTAATTGTATGCCTTGCCACGTAGTACGAACTTTCGCAACAGTTTCCCAAGGTGCGAGTTGATAGAGTTCTTGTCCAGCCTTGAATATAGTCAGCAAATCGTTGCTTTGGGTTTTGCGTTTGAAGTTGCAGGGCAAATAATAAAACAGGTTTTTGACATCAATTTCTAGCTGGTTAGCTCCTTTACGCAGCAAGCTTTTAGACTCTTCTGGATCGAATCTCAATCTTCGCAGTTTCTCGGCATAGCAAGCCCCGGCGGAGGTGGCTAGCTTGGTAAATTCCAACACAAAGGTAATCCGTTCTGGATTCCAGACAAAATATGGAGACTTACTAAATTCTTGGTAGATTTGGCGCTGCACTATGTCTAAATTACAAGTTTTACCAGACAAAATTAACCAATCAACTTTTTGGGAATTCCAAGAATCTTTGGTGATATCATCGGGACGCAAACGACTTTCCATTAATCCTTTGGCAATTCCAATCGCTTCTTTAATTCCCGAAGCAGCGGCTCGTTCAAATTGCTGGTTGTCTAGGGTGACGCAGATGTTATTTGGATCTTTGACTTGCAATTTCACGGCGCTTTGGGTGAGCAATTCAGAAATTTGCTGTTCAGAAAGTGTGAAGGTTAATAGAGAATTCTCTACTGGTGGCTTTTGCCCAAGTTTAAGTTTAGCTGCTTCTGCATGATCCCAGAGAATATAAAAGGATTGTAGGCGTTGGGGTGCTTGTTGCCAACGGGTGGGCAATACTTTCTCGGCAGTATCTAGGGCATCTTTGTAAGCAATATCGCCTTCTGGATTTTCTCTATCCAGACATTTTAAAAGACTGCCAGTTTTGAATTTGCCTTGTTCTAAGAAGCGCTCGTTTAACTCGGAGTTAATTAAATCTTCTAGCTTTTCGTTTTCAATATCACCTATTGTTACGGCTGCCAATAAAAAGTCTGCGATCGCAACTTTTAATAATCTAAAAATTCGCAGTGTAATTAACTCACCACCTAATTGTAAATGACCGGATGAACCTAATAGTTTGGGGGTAAGTTTATAGTAACGTCCTCCTAAACCTCGGTCTTCATAGTCGGCAAAAGCTGGGGTTTTATCTTCTAAAGTCAGTTCAATTAAAGCTAAGTCTGTTGTTCCCCCACCAATATCCAAGACGAGAACATTTTGTGACCATTTGTTTCCTGCTTGGTGACAACGAGTTTTGAATGACTCAATACCAATGTTGAGATTACCGCCAAATTCTCGCCACAAAAAGAATATCGCCACAGAAACGGCTTCATCATAAGCAGTTTGCACATCATCGATTCCCAATTGCTCAACTAATTCCCTAACTTCCTTGCGAACAACTGGTGGGGCGACAGTTGGGTAAGTAACAACTGCTGTCAAAAAATTCCCTTCTGAAAACCTGCGTCGTGCGCGTTGGCGGTAGTCTTCAGTTAACTCGATTAAATGCGCCCAAGCAGATTGGATTAACTGATTTGCAGTAATTGTTTCTTCTTCACCATCCAAAATAACTGAAAACGATCGCTCCTGACCAAAATAGCGTTTGGGTGAATGGTGAAACCTGCTGATAATTTCCTTTAAAGAACCGCTTGTACCTTGAGCGATCGCTTTTTTTCTGTTATCTCTAGCTTCCCTTCCCATCCGCAGTTTTAAGTCCCCTAACTGCGAAATTTCCGACTCGCTAGGAATTTCCGTGTCGCGGCGATCGATATCCAGCACAACTGGGATGAGATTTTGCGACTCTAGGGTAGGGACGCGGAACACCTCATGATAGATTTGGTAAAGTTTTTTGCTGACAGCACGGCGGAACCTCTCGCTGTTTCCTAAAGAAAGTTCAATTTGGCGAATTGCTTCCAAAAATCGCTCTTTATTATCACTTTCAAAAACTTCACTCAAGTTTCTTGGTTCTATCTCCAGGTTTTTGCTAATTTCGGCGATAAACTTTTCCCAATCATCAGCGCTGACATCTGGTAAAGCTACAGACGCGGGAGAACTTAGCCATTGTGATAAGCGATCGCGCAACCGCATTTCTTGTTCTTTGGGTAAAATTTCTGCGATCGGGACTTCAATCGGATCGAAAAGTGTAACTGTCGAATTCGATGTACCAAAATCTAAAGCAAACCATCCGGGAAATCTTTTTTGTTGTTTCTCGCTTGGTTCTTGATCGCTATATTTGTTGAGTTGAAAAGGGTTCATTATAGTATCACTTTCTGTTCTTTGTTTTATAGCTAGCTATAAACTGTGGTGTCGTATCATAAAATGACAAATTTAGAGAATCCTTGTGATAAAGACTTTTAATCGTTGGTCTTGTACCACTGATTCTCTTTAGCACTGGCGGGCTACGCCTACGCTTTTATATGAAAGGGCGTAGGCGTAGCCCAAACTGGGCATCGCTATGAAAATTGCAGCAGTTACTAAGTTGATGTTGAAGATTCTTGCTCACTTGCAAGTTTTATTTGTTCGACTTGTTCGATAGTTAAATTAAGTATCCTCGCAACCTCTTTTATTGAAATACCATAAGCTAAACACCGAGGTACGTCCTTGTTGTATTCCTTGTTCTCGTCCTTTTTCTCGTATTTCTTCTAGTGCTTGTTTTAGTCCTTCTTGTCGTCCTTCTTATTTAGCTTCTCGATAAACCCTAGTTTCTTGTAACGTAATTTCAAACATTGCCTCTACCTCTTCACGGCTTAAGTTTACAAATTTATAACCAGTAATTGTTGTGATTACTCAGCTGCAAGTCTTACTTGTTCAATGGTTAAATTAAGTAATTGGGCAACGTCTTCCATCGACATACCATGAGCTAATAGCTGAGATACAAGTTCAAGTTTTAGTTCTTCTCGTCCTTCTTCTCGTCCTTCTTCTCGTCCTTCTTGTTTAGCTTCTTGATAAACCCTAGTTTCTTCTAACTTAACTCCTAACATAGCCTCTACCTCTTCACGACTTAAGTTGGCAAATTTATAAACTGCGATCGTTGTGATTACATCTATTATCTCCTTCTTAGCCAAGACAGTTATCTGCTCTTGTTGCACCCGCTCAATTAAACGTTTTGCTTCTTGAACCATTTGAGTCTCTGAGGCAATAGTCAACTGCATCAAACTGATGCCTACTTTTTGCTCATCAGGACTACCTAACTCATCCAAATAAATCCGTTTTACTTGGGAACTGTTCAGTAGCGATCTGTGAATAGTGGTTTTTTCTGGTTCCAAGCTGCGAGACTGTAAAATAATTACCCCGTACCAGTCATCGTAAAGCGACGCGTTACGATACATATACAGCATGGATTCTGAAAAAAAGCGATGGTACAGTAACTCATCCTTTTGGAATTGTACCTCAGCAAAAAAGATCATCTGAGATGTTGCATCAGGCGGAGGTAAAAATACCCCATCAATCCGAAATGTCGGTTCTTTAACTTCAACTGATTCAAAGCGATAGTTAGTAGCTTCGGCTGGTGGCTGTTCTACTAACTCGAAAAACAATCCTGGGACACGCTTGAAAATTGTATAAAAAATCGCATCACGTCTCACAAATACATCCTCATATCCGCACCCGATCGCAATCAGTCATTTTGTGAGTTGGCTTATCTCAAATCATCTGAGTCAGAAATCGCGGCAATTTCTGAAAGAATCTGTAACCAAGTAGGAATTGCTATCTCAGATGGCAATTCCCCAGCCGCCAAATATCTCAGCAAAGTTTCTTTTTTTGAAAGGTTTTGCAAACTAGGAATAATTTGATCCAAAATGCCTTCTAGTTCGGAATTAATTTGCTGATTAACTTCGCTAACATACTGCACAAGATGAAGACTAGCGCTAGCAGTGATTTCATCTCGCAGTCGCAGTACTAAAAGTTGGTGATTGCTCGATCTGGGTAAGCCTTGGCTTTTCTCTGGTGCCCAATCAAAGATTTGACCAACGTTGTGTTTATCGTCTTGACGCGCTAAAGGAAAAATGATTTCGGGTGCAACGGTTTTGTCTTTACTACTAATTTCGGAGATGATTGCTTCTTTCCATTCGTTAGGATCGCATCCTAGTAATAATTTGTAAAAGATATCAGCATCTTCAAAACCAAATTTTTCTTCGATTTCTTGCTCCATTTCTGGATGGAAAATTGCCTGCAATTGTTCGCGTTCTGGGGCGACATGATTTGACAATTGGTTTAACAAATCTACCACTGCTTGCTGGATGCGATCGCGGGCAAAATCTTCTACTTCTTTAACGGTTTTCTCAAAGACTGGATAAAAATCATCGCTCTTAGTCGGAAGGGAACTATTTACGCGGTTTCCCCGATCAAATAATTTCCCGGCTGCACCTTTAGATTCTGCCAGAGCGATCGCTCCATTGTTGGCTTTGTTGAAGAGTAAAGTCCACTGGTTCCAATTAAGGATTCTAAAGGTGAGTTCGTCTTTCACTACATCGCTGACAACAACACCGCGCCGGTCTTTGAGTGGTTCTTTCCCTAAATCTTTTTGAAAATTCCTGTAGATTTTATCCAAGCTTTCGAGGACAAAGCGCAACTCGATAAAAGCGGGACTATCGCCTGTGGGGATGCCTTGCTCGTGAATTTCATCTATGATGTCCTTCAAGTGATCTTGTTGCTGACTCACCACATCAGCAGCTCTCCGAGTATCTTCATACAATTGCTTCAGACCATGAGTAGCTACGTGGGTTTGAATCAATTCCCGCAGCTTACTAAGTCCCCCATCTTGAGCAAAGTAACCTAGCTGTCTGCCTAAATAACTGCGGGGATCAGATTCTAGCAGCCCTTCACTTAAGCGCTCCCATTTCTCTTGTAGCCGTTTAGACCGATCTAAGTAATCAGGATAGTCTAAGTTAGCCAAAAACTCTGGAGAGCCTGCTTTGACTGTAGTAGAACGTTTTGCTAATTCAGCCAGTCCCAACAGTGGCGACAGTAAAACGATGCGGTCTTTTTGGGTTGTAAACGCTTCTGCACCATCAATGGTAGTTTGCAGAACTTTGAGTTTTTGGAAAACCGTTTCTTCGTGCAAATGACTATTAGCTGGGCTATATTCAATCAGTTGGTCAAGTTCTCTTTCGCCACCCTCACTGTCTAAAGGTAGTTGATCGAAGCGACCCACACCGACGAGAATTAAATCTTTCAGGTCTTGTCCCGGTCGCTGCTGCTGCATCATCGTAAAGATTTTATTGGCGCGATCGCTACCGGGAGATTTACCATTTAGCAGTACTAAAATCGTCTGTACTTCTGCCAATTCCCGCAGTGACAAAAAGGTATCTCTAGCCCCCGAATTAGCAGCCCCCAATCCTGGAAAGTCAATGAGAATAAATTTAGCTGCGCCGGTAAAATCCCAAATTTCCCGTGAGATTTTCACATCTATATCTACGCGGCGGATGAGTGGGAAACTGTTTTGCAATAACTTTGTTGGTAGCCTCTGGGGTGGACTTGGTAATCGGATGTGTGCTGGCGGTAGATCCTCAAATTTCAGAGTTTGGATTGCCATTGGCTGTTCGACTAGCTGTAGCCCCTCGCGGGCGGTGGTAGCATCAATCTGGTAGCGGACGCCACACATAACTTCCCCATAAGCGTGATAAGCCCGCAGGAATAATACCAACTCCCGGAGTAAATAACGTAGCTCCAAATTGTTACTACTATTCCATGCTTCCTCACACCAGCTAATAATATCTTTACCAGAGTTGAGTTTCGATACTGGTATAGGAGGAAGCCCGGCTGCTGTTGTTCGTTTATTGGCTTCCCCTAGCATGAAGCGTAGACACTCATGTACTCCTTCATGAGAAAGATAATCTACAGTAAAATTACTTAATTGCGTTGTTGTAAAGCCATCTTGCGGTATGATATGTATGGCAGTAACATTACCTGTAGTAGGGTTTTCACTGACTGGCAAAGCATCTGCATATCCAATTAGACTGCCTAAAAGTAAGGTTTTCCCACTACTGAATTCCCCCATCACACCAATTTTCACAGGCGAAGTTGCCAGGTCTACAGTTTTCTGGGCAGCTGACCGCAGACGAAGGAGACAGTCATCAAGACTTGCTGGAACCCAATCTTCTTGTTTAGAAGGGGACTGGGGTACAGAATCTATCTTTCTGAGGATGAATTCGCCGTACTCCTTAAAACGGCCCAGTTTATCTGGTTCCATAGAGTAGTTTCCGCCTAACATGAATTCCTGTGAGCTTTATAACATATAAAACGCTATCGCCAGCCATTCTAGCAACCTGTTGATATCACATTTAGCATTTCTCTCATTTTTGGTATCAGCCGTTTTGAACGACTAAGACAATTTTGAAAAATCGGGTTTTGCTGGAAAAAATAAAAATTAACAAAATATTGATTTGATATGAAATTCTTGAGGATTGTAAATTTTTTATCAAGACGTAACTGCCTCATGGAGAATCATGTAGTTTCTGTGAAGCAGAATCAGATTTTTGAGCAATGTGATTACATAAACAATATGAATTTAGAGATGATTTAAATAAGAAAGCTGGTTAAGCAACTTTTCCATACATGGGTATTTTAAATTTCACTAAAAATATGAAACTAATCTTAATGATATTTTAGATATAGCTGCACCACGGTTTGTAGTAGATGGCAGCTTTGTCGGTTACATCGGTTATTGTGTAGATATAACAGAAGCTTGGTGGTGCAGAAAACTCCTGAAACCCTTATGGATAAATAATTTTTAGTGAGACAGCATTTTAGACATCTCCGTAAAAGTCCAACGAGGACAATGGGTTTCAGCCGATATTTTGACTACACAGGCTTCTCATCATTAGACTCAAAAAAGTTTTCTGCACCACCAAGTAACAGAAGTGACGATAGTGGGAAGCAAACCTATCCTGACGGAAAGCTACTCGATGTCTACCAATTTTTCTCATCGCCTACGTAAAACTACAGAAAAAACACAGGCGGCAGAATTCAAAAACGCACTGGAGCAACTGCAATCTGAGACTGCAAAACGCCAAGCAGTTGAAGCACAGTTACACCAAAAAACATCAGAATTTGCAGCGGTTTTGCAAGTGCTGCCTGATTTATACTTTCGTCTTGATGCTGATGGAATTATTCTGGATTACAAGCAAGGATTGATGAAGAATCTGTATATTCCAACAGGAGATTGTCAGGGCAAGAGTTTGCGAGAATGCCTACCGACTGCTGTAGGCGATCGCTTCCACCAAGCAATAACTCAAGTAGTTGAAACTCAATATGAAGTCAGTTTTGAATCTACCTTACCACTATCAGCAGGGAACAATAATTTTGAAGCTAGGTTATTACCATTACCAGACCAGCAAATCATAGTTCTTGTCCGCGACACTAGCGACAACATCCAAGCAGCATTAGAAGCTCTAGCAGAACTAGCACATTTAGCAAATTTTCGTGCCGATGTAGACGCGGCACTTGCCCAAAGTGACAACTTACAGAACATGATGCGCCTCTGCACTGAGGCTTTAGTTGAACATCTTGATGCAGCCTTTGCTCGCATCTGGATACTGAACAAACAAGACAATGTATTAGAGTTGCAAGTCAGTTCGGGGATGTACACTCATATTAATGGACTCCATAAACGTGTGCCAGTCGGTCAATTCAAAATTGGTTTGATTGCCGAAGAGGGCAAACCCCACCTAACTAACTCTGTGCAGACAGATGCCCGCGTGGGTAACAAAGAGTGGGCACAGCGAGAGGGTATGGTCGCCTTCGCTGGCTATCCCCTGATTGTTGAAGATGAAACTGTCGGGGTGATAGCCATGTTTGCCCGCCAAACATTGACAGAATCAACTTTCACAGCCCTGGAATTTGCCGCCCAGGAGATTGCTATTGGCATCAAGCGCAAACAAGCAGAAATTGCACTCAGAGAAAGCGCCCAGCGAGAAGCACTAATCAATCGTCTTTCTAGTCAGATTCGGGCTTCTTTGGATGTCAATCACATTGTGGAAACCGCAGTGCAGGAGATTCGCAACTTATTCCAAATCGATCGCTGCGCTTTCTTGTGGTATCGGCAGGACGCTGATGTACCATACTGGGATAAAGTATACGAGGTGAAAAGTTCCTTTTTCCCCTGTTTGCTTAACGACCAAGCAACTAATGCAGAAATTGAACTAATCGCAACCAAAACCTTGAACAGAGAAATCATCTGCATTAATGATGCTGAGACTGTGGACGATCGCACTACACGCCAGTTTATGCAGGATTTTGGTTTCACTGCCTTTATGTCGCTGCCCGTACACACTCAATCTGGCGAAATTGGCACATTTAGCTGTGGTTATTGTAGTGGCTTCCGTCCTTGGCTGGACAACGAAGTAGAATTACTACAAGCAGTTACAGTTCAACTAGCGATCGCTATTGACCAAGCTAAACTTTACACCCAAAGTCGCATCGCTGCCCAAACTGCCCAAGACAAAGCCCAGCAACTAGAAGCGGCATTGCTAGAACTTCAACAAACCCAAGCGCAACTGATTCAAACTGAAAAAATGTCCAGTTTAGGACAATTGGTTGCAGGTATTGCCCACGAAATTAATAATCCCGTCAATTTTATCTACGGCAATATTAGCCACGCCCGTGAATATACCAAAGATTTGCTGCACTTGGTAGAACTTTATCAACAGAGTTACTGCCCACCAACACCAGAGATTCACCAACAAATCTACGCCATAGATTTAGACTTTATCAAGCACGATTTACCCAAAATCCTCGATTCTATGAAGATGGGAGCCGAACGCATTCGGCAGATTGTCCTATCTTTACGCAATTTTTCTCGCCTTGATGAAGACGGTATGAAAGCAGTGGATATTCATCAAGGTATGGATAGCACCTTGCTGCTACTGCAAAATCGCCTGAAAGCCAAACCAGGACATCCCGAAATCCAAGTAATCCGAGACTACGGCAACCTGCCACCGGTAGTGTGTCACGCTGGACAGATGAATCAGGTGTTTATGAATTTGTTGGCAAATGCGATCGATGCTTTAGAAGAGTCATTTGTCATTAGTCATTTGTCATTAGTAAACAACACTGAACAAAGGACAAATGACCAAGGACAAATGACTTTTCCCCAGATTCGCATTCGCACCCTCATCCAAGAAGACCGTGTAATCATTAGCATTGCCGACAATGGCCCAGGCATGACTGAGGAAGTACGCAAACGCCTATTTGACCCCTTCTTCACTACAAAACCTGTGGGTAAAGGCACGGGTATGGGGTTATCAATTAGCTACCAAATTGTTGTCAAAAAACACTGTGGGCAAATCCAATGTATTTCAGCACTAGGAGAAGGTGCCGAGTTTGTCATCGTGATTCCACTACAGGAGCAAGCCTCAACGTAGATATAGCAACGGACAAGAAGGTTAGGACATTAACTGATGATAAAACCTATATACAAACAGACTTTCAACCCAGTCCCCAGTAAAGAGTCCCCAGTCCCCTGCTATATCACATAACCTTAACCTAGTCTTAATAAAAATTTAACCTATTGGTTGTTAACTAAGATTAATTCGCTTTTTGCTGCAACATTTGAACCCCCCAACAACCTGAAATTTGCAGGAATTGGGGGGATTATTTCTCCTACTATAGGGAATTAGGAGTTCAATTGATTGAAAAACGTTGTAATGGTAGTACTATCCTTTGCGTAGGCGTAGACCAACCCAGGCATCGCTCCTTTGAAAAAAATCCCTAAGTACAAATAAAATAGAAGGCTGGGATGATACAACCCCAAAGTCAAAATAGTATCACCTACACACGCGTTATCCACCTAAGTCATGTAATTGACATAGATATTCCCCAATGGTCTGGAGATCCCACAGTAGAATTTGAAACTGTGGCTGAACTAAATAATGATGGCTACTACCTCCGACGTTTCTCCTTGGGGGAACATAGCGCTACCCATATCAACGCCCCTAACAGTTTTCATAGTTCTGCTGTGGGAATTGACCAATATCCCGCCCAGTCTTTGGTTGTACCTGCGGTGGTCATAGATATTCGCCCAGCCACAGCGGTTAATCCTGATTATGCCCTGACTATTGCTGATGTTCTGGCTTGGGAAGAACAATACGGTGAAATTTCTGCTGGCTGCGTAGTTATACTGAATACTGGATGGCAAAAAAAGTGGTTTGATAAAAGTGCATTCCTCAATCATGATGCTCAAGGAATTGCTCACTTTCCTGGGTTTGGCAGCGATGCGACTCAATTTTTACTGAATGAACGGCAAATTTCTGGGGTGGGAATTGATACTCATGGTGTAGACCCTGGACAGGATAATAGTTTTGCGATTAACCGCCTAGTTTTAGAACAACCGCGCATTGTGTTGGAAAATCTCACCAATTTGGATCAACTGCCACCTAAAGGTACTACTCTAGCGATCGCAGTTCTGAGATTGCGTGGTGGTTCTGGTTCTCCTGTGGGGGTGTTGGCTTTCGTGCCTTAATTTTTATATCGATATTTGGTTCTCACACCAATTTCCTAAACTTGAGGATAACCTAGAAAGCAAGCAAACTTAATACACAAGTTTCAGTGGATCATCAGCCGGAGATTTTCAAAATGACAACTCCGCTATCTTGCCGCAATTACATAGACGGTCAATGGTTGAGTGCTGGAGAGGAAGCAACCCTAGAAAGTCGCAACCCTGCTGACAAAACCGAAGTGGTTGCCACATTTCCCCGTTCTCAATTTCAGGATGTAGATATAGCAGTAGCCGCCGCCCGTAAAGCCTACCGCAGTTGGCGCACAGTCCCAGCCCCAGCTAGGGCAGAATACATCTTTCGCGTCGGAGAAATATTACTTCAGCATAAAGAAGAACTTGCCCAGTTAATCAGTCGGGAAATGGGTAAACCCTTGACAGAAGCCAGGGGAGATGTGCAAGAAGGTATTGACTGCGCCTTTTACAGTGCTGGCGAAGGGCGGCGACTATTTGGGCAAACCACACCGTCGGAAATGTCCAATAAATTCGCCATGACTGTGCGGATGCCCATAGGAGTTTGTGCCTTAATTACTCCCTGGAATTTCCCTGTGGCAATTCCTTGCTGGAAAGCTATGCCAGCCTTGGTGTGTGGCAATACAGTCATCCTCAAACCTGCCGAAGATACCTCCGCCTGTGCAACTAAATTGATTGAAATTTTCCAACAAGCAGGTTTACCACCAGGAGTAATTAACTTGGTGCATGGTGTGGGAGAGGAGGCGGGGAAAGCTTTAGTTGAGCATCCTAATGTAGATTTGGTATCGTTTACTGGTTCTTCAGAAACGGGTGCCTTTGTCGGCGCTACTTGCGGACGCACTCACAAGCGTGTCTGTTTGGAAATGGGTGGTAAAAACGCTCAAGTGGTGATGGAAGATGCGGATTTAGAACTTGCTCTCGATGGTGCAGTGTGGGGAGCATTTGGGACAACAGGTCAACGATGTACGGCTACTAGTCGCCTGATTTTGCATCATGATATCAAGGAAAAATTTACCACTATGCTTTATGAGCGTACCAGTAAGTTACGCTTGGGTGCTGGTACTGACCCGAATACAGATATTGGCCCGATTGTCAATGAAAAGCAACTCCAGCAGGTGAGCAGGTATTTGGATATCGCCCGTGAAGAAGGAGCAAAGGTTTTAATTGGTGGAGAAATTGCCAGTGAAGGCTCATTGAAAAACGGTTATTTCTTTCAACCAACTATTTTGGATGATGTAACTCGTGATATGCGAGTTGCTCGTGAAGAGATATTTGGGCCAGTGGTGGTATTAATTGAGGTTAGTTCATTTGAGGAAGCGATCGCAATTCTCAACGATAGCAATTATGGTCTTTCTTCTTCAGTTTACACCCGCGATATCAACCGGGCTTTTACTGCCATGCGCGACATCGAAGCAGGTATCACCTATATTAACGGCCCCACTATTGGGGCAGAGGTACATTTGCCCTTTGGTGGTGTGAAACAAACCGGTAATGGACACCGCGAAGCTGGAACTACTGCTTTGGATGTTTTCACAGAATGGAAAAGTGTCTATATTGACTTTTCTGGAAGTTTGCAACGCGCTCAGATAGATAACCGCAGTTAATTTCGCAATACAGCGATTTTCAGATAAGTATAAAGAAGACCTAACCCCCAGCCCCTTGTGTGCGTAAGTCCTATCTAAATAACACGCATTGGACTGCAAAATTTGTAGTATCCCCTTGACATTATGTAGAGAGTATACTACATTCGTAGTATGAAAATAAAGACGACAACAAAAGGCAAAACTAAAACCTCTCAGAAGCTTGACAATTGCATAGATGCCACTGTTTGGGGCCGCGATTGGTGTTCGACTGCTCCGAAGCCAACAAACGGACGGTTGCAGGATTCGGGTTCAATTCCCGACGGCTCCATTTGCTTTGACTTCTATTGAAGGTTGCAATAACCTCAATTGGAGCATCGCAATCATGCTTTCCTTGGGTCTGTAGCTCTAACGGTAGAGATCCCGGATGTCACTTGTGCCCTAACAGAAAAAGCTTACATACTAGCTCAATAGTAGAGCTATCGTCTCTAAAACGATAAGTTGCAGGTGCGATTCCTGCGTGTGTCACCACAGCTTTTTCGACTCGCACGAGGTGTGAGTGTAACTCTCACAGGGAGGGTATCGGTTCAATCCCGATCAGATCCACTAATACGAATTCGTAATTAAAACAAGAGGTGATTGCAATGGTTCATATTCGATTTGAAGGACGTTCTGTTGATGTTCCAGAAAGACAATTGGGAATTGCAGCAGGGATGAATGATGTGGCAGTGAAGGAGCGCGTTGCTCGGCATTTAGATGTGAATAGCGATCGCCTCTCTGTTTACGTAATTGATCGCCGTCCCAGTGGTGATTTGATCATCCGTCCTGAAGCTGTCTATGGTTAAAGGAGGCAGGAGGGAAGAAAGTTTAAAACATAAACTTTTGCTTCATTTCTAACTGCATAGCTTTATTCCGCGCCCTAATTTGTGAAGCCTACACACACCATCCGGCAACGGATTGCAGGTTCGATTCCTGCCGCTCCCTTTGATGGGAGCGTAGCCAAATTGGTATAGGCAATTGTGAAAACTGCTTTGCTAACTTGTGCGGAATTCCAATTATTTAAATCGTATTTATCTATAACCCAATACGCTTGGTGTTAGTGATATTTTGCCCCGTAAGTTCCCCCCAACCCCCCTTAAAAAGGGGGGGTTAGAGAGGATCAAGCCTTAACCTAAGCCTATTTATCTATAACCTTTACTCAATACAGAGGTGAGTTCAATGATGTTCACTAACTCATGTTTAATAACAACTCAATTAGTACAACTGCATTTAAACAATGTGAGATATGAGCGAACATCGTTTGAGCGAGATTGTGATTGAGCGTCCTCGCGGTGGGAGAAGAATCAGTCTCAAAAAAGTGACTGGTTTTAAGAAGCGATTATACAAACTCACCGAGGAAGCGAGTCAGGATGGATTGTTGAATTCCTACCTGATTAAAGCAACAAATAAATCCAAGTATCTTTCAGATCATCTCGGCCCTCTGCGTCGGTTTTTGCGATCGCAAGTCGGACAGCCTTGGAATGACGTTTACAGCGAACTGTGTCAAAAATTAGATCCCAACACAATGGCAGGACAGCATGTTATCGATCATGTGTGGGACTACGTTGAACGGCATGTGGAAATAATTGATGGTGGTTTTTATAGCAAGCCTTATCGAGGGTATCGAATTCAGCTAGATGCAAACCATCGCGATCGCTTCTATATCCATCCTGAAACTGGAATTCTTTGTGCAGCCGAGAAAGTGGCTCGAAAGCAGAAGCTAAAGCAAGAACAAACTGATATTGTGATCATTGATAATTATCATCAATACCAGAAGCTAAACGAGATTTGGTATTTTATTACCTTTGAAGATTTTCCACCGCCACCAACTCATTATGTGACAGATGTTGTCAAAGGTATAATTCATCGTTCTGCTGCAATGTATAGAGATCGAATAATTTACGCTATCAGGAAACAGCAGTGTAACAAGAAGGAAATTCGATTTATTTTGAATCAACTTTCTCAAAACTAAAATTCTCACTTCGTGCCCTCACTGGAAAAGCTTACATACTAGCCGAATTGGTACAGGCACTTGACTTAAGATCAAGCGATCGCGGGTTCAAATCCCGTGTATGAATCAACAGCTTTTTCGACTTGCATGAGGTGATCTTATTTCATTTTTATCAATTGGCAGTTGTTGCCGCGCCCTGATCGCGGAAGCTTACATAAGTCTGAAAAATTTATACACAATGCTTCTACAACTTGCGCGGTGACTTTATCGCCTCGCGTGCAACATCTGCCTCCTGCAATGCGTGGATTTTAGATTGCAATCCAAAATCCAAAATCTAAAATCCAAAATTCTTAAAGGAGGTTCATAATGAACACCGCAGAACGTGACCTGCGTTTGGAAATACTCAACAGTTTGCTCACAAGTCCTCACCGCAAGCTAGAGCAAGTTACAGAAATTCATCAGTTAATTGTTGAACTCGATCCCATCTTCTATGGACATCTGGCAGTTTGGTATCAGCGTCATGGTGATGTCCGCGACCACAAGGAGGTGTTTGTTGCTCATTTGTTAACTAGCAATTTGACTGAACACCGAGAAGCTGGATTTATGATGCTCCAAGAGTTTCCTCCCTATCAGGTGGCTCGTGTGGTGGACTTCATGAAGCAGCAGCAGAATAAGCTGCCTCGTTCGGCTCGGACTGCGGTGCGGCGTTACTTGAAGGTGCGGGAGAGCAATCTGGCTCTGTTTGATCGCGCTGCTTTGCGAGGTCGTAAGGCAATGAAGCACTTATATGCTTCACTGCACATCAAGCCGAATGAGCGGGCAAATGCGATTCTGTTCCGCAATACTCCTCCAGAGGGTTCCTTAGCAAATGTGCTGAAGCAGCTTGCTAAGGCAGAAAGTGCCATCGAACAGGCACGGCTAATTGTGGAGTTCAACATTCCTTACACGATCGCCATTGGTGCGATCAAGCAACTTACACCAGTTGTGCTGGTGGCGTTAATCAACAGTATGACTCCCCAGGAAGCGATCAATAACCTCAAGTCTCTCCAGACTAGAGGTGCAATGGATCACCCAGAAGTCAAGATGCTGATTGATTCCAAGTTGGAGTCAGCGTCTAAAAGTGGACGTGTCTCTGCATTCAAAGCACAGATTGCCACAGATGCAGGAGATTTTGACGCAGACACCGTTGCCCTATTGGAAAAGGTGACAAATGAGCAGGTGAAGCGGCGCGGTGCGATCGCACGTCCAACTGCCTTACTGGTAGACAAGTCTGGCTCAATGGAAAATGCGATCGCGATCGGTAAGCAACTCGCTGCCCTAATCTCTGGTATCACTAAGGCAGAACTGTTTGTCTACGCCTTCGATACCATTCCTTATCCTGTTACAGCAAAGGGGAAGGAGTTGACCGACTGGGAGCGTGCTTTCCAGCACATCAATGCAGGCGGTGGTACTAGCATCGGCTGTGCATTGGAAGCAATGCGGCGGAAAAAGCAGGTGGTTGACCAGATTATCCTAGTGACGGATGAGGGCGAAAATGCGGCTCCTTACTTCGGTGAAGTCTACAAGACCTACTGCCGGGAGTTGGCGATAATGCCCAATGTGGTGATTGTCCGTGTGGGTACTCATTACAACTGGGTGGAGAGTCAACTGAAGCAGCAGCAAGCACCTGTAGATACGTTTACTTTCGAGGGTGACTACTACAGTTTGCCGAACCTCGTCCCACTCCTGACGCGCCCCTCTCGTCTGGATTTGCTGATGGAGATTTTGGATATGCCGTTGCCTGTGCGATCGGATAAGTGAGGTTAGAATATGGCATTGCCTACATACTTAAATGATAGGCAATGGCTTTCATATATCCTGTTACTCCTAACTCCGTTGGTTCTCAATTAGCGTAATTATTTCTCACTATTCCAAATTTCCTGCCATAATTCCCTGGTTCTCAAAGACCAGAATACTTCATCCTGTTCTCCATTTATAAACATATCTAAAGCTTGGACTATTTCAGACCAACCATCAGATAATATTGTATGGTGATTTATTGGTTCTTCAATAGGAATGTTGGTGTAAAAATCTATATTAGATTTAGATATTTTCTTTAAAATATAGAGCATTACTTCTATTGCTATTTTTTCTGCTACTTGACTAGCATAAATTACAGGAAGGTCTCCATCTGTATATTTACCATGCAGCAAATTATTTCTTATATTCAAAAAATCAGGTGTCCCCTTAGATTTTTTGATGTATTTATTCCAATCAATCCCTAGTTTATCAAGGAAAAATCGAATCGTTAAAGAAAGAGCTGGTGTCCTACCATTTGCCTTTTTAGCATCAATTAATGAATAATTAAATTTTTTATCTGAAGGCAGAAGAGGTGAATTTTGAATAAATGCCTTTTCCATTTTTTGAACACCTCCCAAATTTCTTAACCAGTAGGAGTAAAAGTACTCAATTGCAGAACAAGAAGCATATAATTTTGATTCTGAAGTGACATCCAAAACTGTTGTCCTCAGTTCAAGAATACCATTACTAAGTTGCTTATCCAATGGACAACATTCTAAAAAAGCCTCTGCATTGTGATGTAGAGCAACACCTTGCTTTGGCCATGCCTTTGATAATCTGGAAATCTTTGCCTTTTCCCATATAGGAACTAATTTTCCTTGAATTTGCTTATCTAAGCATTTTGAATAAATCGTAAAATCATAGTAAATTGGTATAATCTCATAGTCACAAAGTATGCTTAAAAAAGCACAACATTGAAACATTGTTTGTTCAAGCTCTTGAATGTTATGTGTTAATAAACTTAGATTATTCTGAGTCTTGATAGAACGTAATATATCTATAAAGCTCAATTTGTAGAATGTTTCTATATTAGGTTGTCTAAATGAATCTTGATTGTGTATTACATAGCTTTTACCACATTTTAATTCATATTCACTATTTAAAGAACAGTATGGGCTAAAATACTCCGGTTCTCCTAAGTTTAAATCCTTATTTTGCTTCTTAGGTAAGCCTTGAAACTCAACTCCAAAAATTTCATCATGTGAAGAGACATCATCATTAAGATATGCTTTTAACCGAACAAAATCGCTCACATATTCTCCAAAAGGCAAATTGGAATTCCAGCCGGAATATATAAACATTTTGTAGCATCTGAAATTTATAACTGGCTTATAGTAATTGGGCATATGAGAGCTACCCATTAAAACAACTTTTTCTTGAATTACAATAGCCTTTTTATTAGCCGTACTTGACTTTATATCTATATTTGCAAAAGAGCCGTTTTCATCTCTATTATCATCTTTTAAAATTATTTTTACATTCAGTTCGGTTGCATCTGTAAATCGTAACTGCAAGCTAATAGTTACAAGTAAAGTTAGCTCATCTAATAAGAAATGAGCATCACCTTGATAATCCCAGTCGCAAGGAAAGTCTCTAAACAAATCAATCATAAGTAGTCACCTATTTTTTATTAACCCCAAGTCCAAGTCCAGATTACTATTTGTAGCATGAATTCTTTAAATTTGTAGAATAAAATGAATAGTACATGACTAAGATAACTACTCAACCCAAATATCTGATACTGATGATCGACATGAATAAAGCATATCAAGTAGCAGCGATCGCACTACTGCAAAATCTCTCTTTTCATCTCTTCCAAAGACAACTTCTTGCCTGCCTTAAATTCTTCCCGCGCATTCTGAATAATTGCTAAGAACTCAGGATTAGAAAAGTGAGATTTCATCTCGGTTTCTGGGGTTGCATCTGTAGCATTCTGTTGAAAAATGAGTATTATTTATGACTGACATACTTAAGCTAATCAACCAAATTGCGATCGCAGAAGCACAGTTATCTGCTACCCAATTTCTCGCGCCCTGTGTCAAGGGTGGACGAGTTCGCACACGAGTAGCCGGGATGGTCTACACCTTCAGTCCAAAGCCTAGTAAATTTGAAGGTTGGGGCATCTTTCAGGCTGTGGATGAGAAAACAGCAACAGTTGTGGAAGAAGCAGACCTGCCCCAGGTTGCGGAATACCTGCAACACTTTCCCCAAATACGGCTGCGGTTAGCACACCAACTGCGGGGACAAACTTGGTTAACATACCCTGTAAATGAAGTAGATATGCGTCAACGGTTGAAGGTAGTTAAGCCGATCGCAGTGCATCTAGTAACCGAGGGCGTTGCCTTTGAGCAAATCATTGCCCGCTGGAATGGGCATTCATGCTGGTTCGAGGAAGTCGATCGCCGTACCGATCCGGCAATTTCTGAAACTCTGCAATCTGCCCTCAAGCAACTCACTCCTGCTGAAGAATTACAGTTCAAGGGCATTACTCCAGAAATCCGCGCAGTGTATGAATTAGCAACTCGGCGCATTGAGGGATTTACTCAACCCCAACAGGATGAAAAGCGACTGAAAAAGGCATTGCGGATGGGCGGCGGTGAATTAAATCAATTCCACGATCGCAGCGATTATTGGACAGTCGATTGGACAACTGCTGATGGTATTCGCCACAGTAGCGCGATCGCTAAAACTGATTTGACTGTTGTTAGTTCTGGCATTTGTCTGAGTGGACGCGATCGCGATTTTGACTTGCAATCCCTAGTAGGTGTAATGGAACAACAAGAGTATTAATTACGAATTACGAATTACGAATTACGAATTATTATGAGTGTCTTTTTTCACGAACAGCTTTACCGCACCAATGCTGTGATGACAAAGCTAAAAAACTATCCTATAACAATTTGTGGCGCTGGAGCATTAGGAGCTAACATTACTGAAAACTTAGCTCGGTCTGGTTTTGATAAACTTACAGTGATCGATCGCGATCGCATTGAGGAGCGTAATCTTTCGACTCAGCCTTACTACCGTTCCGATGTTGGAGCATTCAAGGCGAAAATCTTGGCAAACAATTTATATCGAGCAATTGGTACTAAAGTTGATGCCAAAACAAAGGAGTTGACATCAGCAAATACAACTCAACTACTCAAAGACACTCAGCTAATTGTCGATGTTTTTGACAACAGCATGGCACGTCAAGCAGTGAAAGATTATGCTGAACAATTTAGCATTCCTTGTCTTCATGCTGGACTATCAGCAGATTATGCAGAAGTGATTTGGAATGACGTTTATCGCGTTCCTTCCGAGGTGAATGATGATGTCTGTGATTATCCCCTGGCACGAAACCTAGTGATGTTAACTGTAGCTGTGGCGTGTGAAGCGATTGTTTCATTCATTGCCACAGCAGAACAGCGTCACTTCACCATTACCCTGAAGGATCTAACTGTTCAATCTCTGTTTTTGTAGGTTGCGATGCCTAGTTTGGGCTACCCATCAAAATTAACTAGCTAGATAACTGTGTATCTTATCCTTATGTCTTCGTAGAGTACCCAAAGCTTTTTGCTCTATCTGTCGCACTCGTTCTCGACTAATACCCATACGTTGACCAATCTCTACTAAAGAAAGTTCATTTCCATCTGTTAAACCAAAACGTAAAGTTAATATTTCTCGTTGCTGGGGAGTTAATTTTGACAATAAATTTTGAATATTTTGTTGGAGAAACTTTTGGTCAGCATATAATTCTGGAGAGAGTCCATCATCCTCCAACATATCTTGTAATTCTGTATCTTTTTCTGAGCCAACTCGCAATTCTAGAGAGACAGGTTGACGTGCTAAGAGTAAATAATCTCTAATTTGTTTGGGATCTAAAGATAGTTCTTCGGCAATATCAACTGTGGTAGGAGTACGACCTAATTTTTGAGTTAGTTCACGTTGAATACGCTTGATTTTGTTCAGCTTTTCTGTAACATGAATAGGCAAGCGAATAATACGTCCTTTTTCGGCGATCGCTCGTGTAATTGCCTGACGAATCCACCAATAGCCATAAGTTGAAAACTTGTACCCTTTAGTAGGGTCAAATTTCTCAACTCCTCGCTCTAAACCTAAACTTCCTTCTTGAATTAAGTCGAGAAAATCTAGGTTATGTCTTTGATATTTTTTAGCAATAGACACCACAAGTCGCAGGTTAGCCTGAATCATTTTCTGTTTGGCTTGATGTCCCTGACGTAGCTGTTGCAGCAGTGATTTTTCACCGATATTTATATTTTCAATCCACTCTTGTTGTGTCGGTTGACGTTTTAATTGAATAGCTAATTTTTCTTTCGCAGCAAGTAAAGCCATCATTTGTTGAACTTGCTTGGCGAAATTAATCTCTTGCTCATTAGTTAATAAAGGTATGCGTCCAATCTCACGAAGATAAGTACGCACTGTATCAGCAGTATATAAAGGTTGTTCATTTTTATTATTTACTTCTAGAGCCTGGTGAGATAGATTATTCATAGTTATTTTAACCTTCAAAAATACTTGTTGTTTAGAGGAAAATAATTTCCATCTGAGATAATTAGTCTGACATTGAAAAATGAACTTTGAATGAAATTATTAATTTTGATGATTAAGGTGCTGACGTTAATTGTGACTACAATCGGTTTTTAGTTTGACTTTAAAAGGTAAAAATCAATAATTTGTCAAGATTTTTCTGGTTGTTGTCACGTATAATTATTTCGCCAAAACTAATATTCATTTTTTAAGTTAGGAGCTTGATGTGACAGGAGCTTGTCAAAGAATTGAACAAGTTATGTCTATCCAAATTCCAGCGGATTTCAATTTGGTGAAATACACAACCTAAGTCTCAAAACCAGGCATAAAGCCTGTTTTACTTCAGAATTATGCTGTAAGTAGCCAGACATGATGTAGACTATGACGCATGAAAGTACTTTTTCCTTCCTTCTGTCTCTTTACAGTTCTATCCTAAGTCAAGTCGCGTTCTGGGAATCTAAGCAAAAAAAAATCACTCCCTGCACGTGTTGGCATGGAGATATTGATTTTCCTCCTGAGATTCTATTTAAAAAGTCGCCTCCGTTCGGAAGCAGTAGGAATATCTCTGAGAACTGCTTCTGCAATGGGTTATGCCTTCATTACACTTTTGCGATCGCACCGTCACCGATTTGTCTTTATATCTTAAAAGACTGCGATCGCACGGGAAGTGAAGTTATGCCTTTTTTAATTATTCTCAGATTTTGACCTTTTCTTAGCAAACAAACTAGTCATACTTAATCCAGTAACCAACAACCCCAATAGTCCTAATCCGTTCAAAATCGGGTAGATTCCCTCTAAACCGAAGATTTCACCACGATGAATCGAAAGTAGTAGACTACGCGGAACTCCAAGGTTAGCTGACCACTCGCCTACCAGCGTAGCTGCAATACCAGTTAGCAATGTTACAGCAAGCGGTAAAGCCAAAATAATCGCCAGAGTTCGGTGGTACTTGCGAAATGAACGCATTATCTAAATTCTCCAGTGGAAACTATAGGACTAGTATTTGATTTTTGAAATATACGTAGTGGCGTGGCAAGACTAAATTTGTGGATTAGATTTATGGTTTTTTGGGGCTAAAGCGCTACTACGAGCCTTTAGCTGTTACACCATTTTAGTCTTGCGACGCTACTACAAGACTACTGAGATTTTTTCAAAAACAAATTCCGATTCCTATATAGCAGTTTCCAACTTGATCAGGTACAGAAGTATTTGTCTCAAAGCCAGATATCAAGCTTGTTTTTTTACTGTCTTTTGATTCCTGCTGTATGTTAATTTCCCTCACCCTTTAGAAACAGTGGCGATATTTGTGTCAAGTGTTTGTAACCCCTTAAGAGCTTTTGCTTTATCTTTTGCTTTCAGCGCACCCTTCACCTGGGTCGCAGCATCTTCGATTGTATTATAGGTTTTTGAAGATTTAGTTTTGACACCATCCTCAACCTTAGACCAAGAGTTTTCAAACTTATCAAATTCCTGTTGAGCTTTGTCAAAGTTTCCAGCTGACACCGCAGTTTTTGTATTTGAAACTACACTGACCAAACTATTAAAACCTCCCTGCGTAGCACCAGTAGTTTTGGATACTGTTGTTCCCGCAGTGGTTTCAGTGCTAGCAGGAGTCTGGGTAGCAGATTCTTGAGCGCTGTTGCATCCTACCAATGTCAGTAAGCCAATTGCAGTAACGGGGATGATGTAGATTAAGCGTTTCATAATACCTCTTGAATAATCATAAATCGCCAAGTACTGACGGTATCAGCTACTATATCAGCAAACCTGTCGTCTAAGAGGATGTTTGAAAAGTCTAATTTGTTACTAGCCCTGGCGACTAGAAGTCGCGGCTACACGAGACTTTACCCACCTCCGTGGGTTAAAACCCTTGATTTTGTATTAGTCCACGGAGGTGGACTAAGCTTTGTGTAGTAGCGAATTCTATTCGCCCAATACTTTTAAAACATCGTCTAAAGTTGCTGAAGATATAAGAAGATTCTATGCAGGTTTTGTTCAGGCAAATGCTGTAATAGTCTATCGGGTGCATCAATGCTGTTTTTGCATCTTAAAGCAACGGACAAGAAGGTTAGGACATTAACTGATGATAAAACCTATATACAAACA
>NZ_JABXKM010000109.1:0-8812 GCF_017115025.1 Nostoc sp. NOS(2021)
AATGCCCCATGCCCAATGCCCAATGCCCAATGCCCAATGCCCAATGCCCAATGCCAAATTCAGACAAATAACTTAACAAAGACTCTTGGTGCGACCTTCAGGTTGTAGAGTGAAATCAATTAGCCCTCTAGATTGGCGATTGATAACTATAAAGGGAAAATAATCATGGTTCAACGTGGTTCTAAAGTACGTATTCTCCGCCCTGAATCCTACTGGTTTCAGGATCTTGGAACTGTGGCTTCCATTGACCAAAGCGGCATCAAATACCCAGTAATTGTCCGCTTTGAAAAGGTAAATTACTCTGGTATCAATACCAACAACTTTGCCCAGGATGAATTAGTAGAGGTTGAAGCACCAAAGGCTAAACCAGCTAAAAAATAGCAGCAAAGCTACAAGGGGGTTGTTTGATGCGATGATGAAGGGAAGTCTTACAGTATGAAGTCTGAAGTATGAAACTTTCAGTTCATTCATTCTTCGTCCTAGCCTACTCTAATCTACGAGAAGCCGTCCTGCGGGTATTTACGGTTTCTTTTTGGTAGTACGGCAAGCCACCTACGTGTGTCTAACATACTACTTTATCTCTTCTTTATTGACCCCCCAAGTACATCAAAATTGCTTGCTTAATCTGTTTGAATGCCTGAACTGCCTGAAGTTGAAACAGTCCGAAGGGGTCTAAATCAATTGACCCTCAACCAAGAAATTACGGGTGGAGATGTGTTGCTCGATCGCACCATCGCCTACCCGTTTTCTGTCGGTGAGTTTGTTGATGGAATTAAAAAGAATGCGATCGCTACTTGGCATCGTCGCGGTAAATATCTCCTAGCCACACTCTCTCCCCCTTCTCCCTCATCTTCGCCTTTATCAACCGGCTGGCTAGGGGTTCATCTGCGAATGACCGGTCAACTACTATGGCTGCATCGAGATGAACCATTACATAAGCACACGCGGGTGAGATTATTTTTTGGGGATCAGCAGGAATTACGCTTTGTGGATCAGCGTACTTTCGGTAAAATATGGTGGGTTCCGCCTGGTGTTGCTGTAGAAAGTATTATGACTGGTTTGGCAAAACTGGCAGCAGACCCATTTTCACCCGAATTTACTGTGGAATATCTAGCAAGCAAACTCCAAAACCGTCGCCGTCCGATTAAGACAGCGCTACTGGATCAATCGGTGGTGGCGGGATTAGGTAATATTTATGCCGATGAAGCGTTGTTTAAGAGCGGAATTTTACCTGAAACCTTGTGTATAGATTTGCAGCTCAAGCAAATTGAGCGTTTGCGAACAGCCATAATTCAAGTGTTAAAAACCAGCATTGAGGCTGGTGGTACGACTTTTAGTAATTTCCTAAATGTTCAAGGTACTAACGGCAATTATGGTGGTGTTGCCTGGGTTTATAACCGCGCTGGAGAACCCTGTCGAGTTTGTGGTACAGAAATTCAACGGATTAGGTTAGCTGGGCGATCTAGTCACTTTTGCTCCCAGTGTCAAACGCTACGGGGAGTTAGGAGTTAGGAGTTAGGTAGTTACGCAAAACTACACGCGGTAGGGGCAATTCATGAATTGCCCCTACCTGAAAATTAGGGTTTCGGCTATTGTTTGCGTAAGTCCTACTTCTAACTTGGAACTCTCTTAAAATGCAGATAAGAGAAGTTACAAATTTGAGAGAGGAACTGATGGCAGTCAAAAAAGGAGATATGGTTCGCGCTGTGCGGGAGAAACTAGAAAACAGTCTGGAGGCAAAAGCTAGTGATAGTCGCTTTCCTTCTTATTTGTTTGAAACTAAGGGCGAAATTGTCGATGTCAAAGGTGATTACGCCCTGATTAAGTTTGGGAAAGTACCAACACCTAATATTTGGTTGCGTGTGGATCAACTCGAAGAGTTTAATTGACACTCCCCCCTCGCTTTGTTACGGAGATTCTAATTTCATCCTAGCTACTTGCTCTACCAGGCTTTCGCCAAGTAGCGTAGAGGTTGCTAGTCCATTAGCGTTACTTTGGGATTGCCCATCCCTAGCTTTTGCAAGATTCAGAATATTTATTGCTGCGTTAGTATCTCTATGCAACTCGCATCCACAAGTACACACATGGGTGCGAGTTAATAGAGATTTTTTAACAATTGCACCACAAGCCGAACACATTTGTGACGTGTAATGTGGTGCAACAGCAACTGCTAATTTACCAAATTTACCAGCAAAATACTCAATCCATTGCCGAAACAAATACCAGCTAGCGTCAGCAATTGACTTAGCCAAGCAATGATTTTTGAGTAGATTACGCACCTGCAAGTTTTCATAGGCTACTAGGTCGTTAGACCTGACTAGGTTACGCGCCAGTCTCTTGGCGTGTTCATCCCTCTGCCTACTTATTCTCAAGTGCTTTCTGGAAAATCTGGCTCTAGAGAGCCAGTCTTTAGACTTACCCACATCCTGCTCTGATTTTTCACTCATCTGAAAAAGCCCACGAAAAACCTAACCCCCTCCCCGACGCGGCTATCCATTACCCGGATCTTTCTTAACATTTGCGAGAGTATTGACTCAGGTTTTTATAACCCAGATTCGTTCGTTGTTCATTCTCAATAAAAACGCAGTTTTAGCGAGAAGATTAAAAGCGAATTTGTCAAGTATGCCTAAATTCTCAGTGTCTAAGACGGTTATAGAACATGGGTTTCAAGATTGTAAAGAAAGATGTGGGTAACGCATAGCCCGACGCGGGAAGGGGGAAAATTAAAAATCTCTCTCCTTGCAGGAGAGAGATTTAGTTTTTTGTCAAGTTTAAGTTGATGGGTAAGTAAGTTCGTAGTCAGGACTTTAGTCCTGACTACGAACCTTCAAAAATAGCTTGACAAAGTATTAGTTTCGCGTTAGCGGCGGGAATCCTGATCTGCGGGGTCGCCATAGGGGTCTTCGCTGGCTGGGCGGACGTTACCAAACTCCCCTTGATCTGCGGGATCGCCGTAAGGGTCTTCGCTAGCTGGGCGGACGTTGCCGTAAGACGCGACATCTCCGGGGTCGCCATAGGGGTCTTGACTGGCTGGGGTGACGTTGCCGTAAGATGCCGGGTCTGCGGGATCACCGTATGGGTCTTCGCTGGCTGGACGTACATTGCGATCGCGCAATTTGGCATCTTCTTCAGCTTCATCGCTGTTCGACCCCAAAAGCAAATCTTTCGCCTTTCGGAAAAATTCATCTACCATAATCTGTCTCCTGATTTAAGTTCGTGTTTCCGACGTGCGCGATCGGCGTTATCCTCCAGGAAACCCGCTTTAGATGTACACACGCTTCACTGAATCTAGAGTGCTGGAGCTGCGGATGAAGTTATGCCAGTGAGATCGCGACCTGTAGTACTCCCGTTATAGCCTTGGAACTGACTATATTGCCGTGCTTCAGATTCCGGTACTCGAATTCCTTGCGATGGTGGTGTTACCCAGTGAGCGCGTTTTTCAGCATCACGGTAGTATACACGCCCGTTCTTGGAAAGATAGTACTTGCCTTCTGCTCCTTCTTTTGAAGCATTCTTATGCTGGTTGTAGACGTAATAAAGTGCCGCAGCTCCCGCCAAAAGTGCCACTTTTTGCCCCGTACCCAATCCCTTATTAGCTTCGGGTTGGTTTGTCGCGTTGCGATCGCTCACTGTTCTACCAGCACTATCATCAACAGGTGGTGGTGTTGAAGCGTTTCGGGCACCGCCTCCGCAGCTACTTAGCAAGGGTACCATTAGCAATGCTGAAAGCAGCACTGCAAATAGACGCGAAACTATTTTACGTTCTTTATATATTGTTGTGTTCATGGGATTTCATCATCACCTGTATTTACTAAAAGCCTTGCTGTTGCAAAAACAAAGTTGGAATTCCTGTTATTTCACCTGGAATTGAAAAAACATATACCAACTCAATTTATAACTGCACAGCTACAGCGTTTGACTATCATCATGATCGATTTTCTCAACTATTCCATCCCGCCTTTGAGAGAACTGCATTCATCCCCAGGAAATATTTTGTGAATTTTTGATGAATCAATTTCGCTGAAACGCCGAAATATTCAGCAATTTCTCGGTTATTTTTTCGGAGTAAATAAATTAAAAAGATACAGTCGCTACGATATATCTTGTCAAAAAATACACTCAATATGACATCACAAAATACAGCCCAAACTAGAACTCGTCTCCTTTTGGCCTTGTGGGATTTGGGAGGAACGCAGCAGGAAGTTAAGAAGGGTCAATTCACTAAGCGAATTGTATCCAAAAGCCAGAAGGTAGCAGATTATCAGGGCATATTCGAGGAATTACAGAGCCAGGGTGCGATCGCAATCTCCAAAAAGGGATATTCTTTGACATCTGGCAAGGGTTTAGAGGTATTGGGTGAGGGTTTGAGAACTGGCGATTTTAAGTTTGAAGGGACGATTGTCGGTACTTGGGCGGCGAATGCGTTGGTAAGGTGGATTAGTCAGATTGATGTGGCGGGAAATGGTGCAGGTGTACTAGTTAATGGGAAAAGTGCGATAGCGAAGCTTTCCGAAGGAATCGCATCTTACGACGAGTTTAAATCTGTGGCGTTGGAAGTCTACGACAAGCTGAACTATGAGTACAACTTTAATAATCTGGTGCCAATTTATCGGATCAGGAGAGAAATAAGCGATCGCGTTAGTCGTACAGAGTTTAATGATTGGCTACTGGAAACGCAAGCCGACGATATTTTGCAACTGCAAGGCGGGAGTGTAGAAGACAGCGCACCCGACAAAATTGAAGATTCGGTAGCTACAGAATTAGATGGATTACGCTGCTACGCCACACGCCTGAAACCTTAAACCTTATTTGACTCTTCAGACATTCACTTCACAACACTATGACTGTTACCACGTCTCCCATTGATGATCTGATTAGAAATGAAAACCCTTTTGCAGGCCATATTGTGGTCAGACCACCGCAAATATGGGGTAAAAGTTTTCCTGATGTTCCCTCAATTAATGCTCATGCTTCTAATGCAGTTTTTGATGCTGTTGATAAAGTCCGTAAAGGAAAACGTGAAACTGTAGGTATCACAATTACAGCAGAAAAAGGGTTAGGTAAAAGCCATATTATTAGTCGGATTCGCCACGGATTACAGACAGAAGGTAGTAGCTTATTTATCTACATGAGTAAGTATGATAACTTGAATCAAATTAAGTCTCTATTTCTGCAAAGTGTCGCCTCTAGTCTCAGAGCTTTTGGTAGTCAAAAAGTAATGCAATGGCAGGAAATTGCAGCAGCTTTAATTAACGAAGCAAAGCAATGGAACTATACGCCACAACAGTATATTAGTCAATATAAAAGTTGGTTGAATAAATATTCAACTAAATTTATTGAAGATTTGACAAAACTTATTCTTAAAGTCAAGCCTGAAATAACCAACCCTTACATAGTGAAAGCAATTTTGTGGACACTTTCTCCAGATCATATTAATTATGCAAGCTATTGGTTATCTGGTTTGGAATTAGAACAATTACAAGCTGACGCAATGGGGTTGCCAAATCCTAAAAGCGAGGATAGAGAAGCTGAAGCATTAAGCAATGTTCGCCAAATTCTAGATATAACTAGCTATTATAGAGTCCCAGTGATTTGTTTTGACGAATTAGATATTGCAGATGCTGCTGATAATGGATTTTTAGCAGCACAAGTGATTGCAAACTTAGTTAAGGATTTATATAACAGTCTTAAACAAGGTGTTTTACTGTTAGCAATGTATCCTCGTACCTGGGAAGACCAAATCAAGGCTTTACCAGAAGCTGAAGCAGTTGTTGATAGATTAGCAAGTGAACAAGCTGATAGGCAACCAATTGCATTAAAGTATCTCAATTCTGATGATATCGTTGCTCTAGTGAGTCAATGGTTACAAGATTTTTATGAGGAACATCAACAAATACCGCCTCATCCTCTCTACCCATTTGATGAACCTAAACTCAGAGAACTTGGTAAGAGTAGACCTACTGTTAGGTCAGTTTTGAAATGGTGTGCAGAGAATTTTGTACCTAATCAGCCTATTATTGATGATCCGACAAATTCAACAAAAAGCACTACGAATACTACAAGTGCATGGACATCTACAACAATCCATCCACTTAAAGCATACTTCGATAATGAGTTAGCAAATGTTGAGGCTTCTATTAATTCATTAATGCAAGAAGAAGCAACAATTACTAACGCTCTTCAACTAGCTTTCAATAGTTTAATAGGTGAAACTGTAGAGGGAGTAACAATCGAATCAATTGAAGAAGTAGAGCCTAGTGCAGCAAATAATGGCTTTATGGATTTCAAAATTATCGGCAATAAAAGAAAAGTGAGGATTGGAGTAGATGTAGTTCAGCAAGACCGCAATGCTATAGGTGCTGCCTTGGGACGGCTAATTGATTACAAAACATTTAACCTAACTCGCGGTTGCTTGGTGCGTTCAAAGATAATTAGTCCAAATGCAGTATTAGCTAGAAAGCATTTGAGAATCCTGTTGAAAGAAAAGGGTGGAGAATGGGTAGGCTTGCAAAGCCAAGACATTAAACCTCTTTTAGCTATCTATTTTGTTTGGTATAACAGAGAGAGTTACGAACTGACAAAAGAACAGATTTTGGAATTTATTGAGCAAAAGCAACTAGCAATAAATAATCCTTTGATTAGAGAAATCCTTAGCGATCCTTCTGGGCAAGTACCTGATAATTTAACTGATGATGAATTACCTATTAGTATTCCTCAGCCTATTGCTACTGCTGATAATATCGACCTAAATCTATAACTAACTAGAAATGAATCAGCCGTTCTCAATTCTAACAGCGCTGTGTCTACCCGTTCCTGATATTGAAGCCTTAATACAGGGGCGAACAATTGCAGCTTTACCCAGGATGTTTATTCATCCTGGGCGGAGATTTGCACTTTATCCTACTGACTCTTCAGTTTCAATCAAAGCTTGGGCTAAATGTGAACTTTGCCAAATTTTAGACGAGACTAAGCCATTAGAGATTTTGTCTAAATTAACAATATGGACACCAAAAGTATTAAAGGAGATACTACAAAAACAACAGTATCTTTTCCTGGCTTACTTGCGTGTCTATCAGTTACCTGAGTTACAAGAAATATTAGTTAATCCCAACATTCAGGAAAAGCTAGGAAAATTTGTTAGTTTATCTAATTCTCTAACGGTTTCTGAAGAAAAGCCAATTTTAAACGATCGCACCTTCGCCCAACGCAAACGCCAATTAGAAAAGCTAGAACCCGCGCTACATCCTGAATTGGAAGAATTGCAGAGTGCGATCGCATCCCTAGCCATTAGCCAAGCAGCAGCTAAACAATTAGACGACGATATCAAAGTATTTTTGGGTTGGAGTAATGACAAGCTAATTAAGCAACCCGATTCAAATTTAGCTTGGATAAATGATATTGCAAAATTAGGCGATCGCAGCATCGAAAAAGATGAGGGTAAAAGCAACTACCAAGCTGGTACAGACTTTGAAAATATCGCACGCCGTAGCCTTGATTTCTTAGGATTCAAAGTTGAAGAAAACTACAAAGGTGGTGCAGGTGGCTTAGATTTATTTTGCTCACAACCTTATCCTCTTGTTTGCGAATGTAAAGCAGGTAAAAGCATTCCTGATCGTGCAGTAGAAGAATTAGATAGGATTGGTAAAAGGCATCTTAAAGAAAATTATCTTCAAGCTATGCGGTTGATTATTGGCCCAGGTGAACCAACTAAAAATCTGAAAGAATCTGCTCAGATATCTAAAATCAGTATTATAAATGTAATGACTCTACAAAAACTCGTTGAATTCAAAGCAAAATATCCAGGGGCTATTAACTTAGTCGAATTACAGCAATATCTAGAACCTGGGCAAATCGACTATAAAATTGATGAATATATTGATAAGGTGGAGAGAGAGATTAAGTTGCGATCGCACATTACCCAGCTTGTCAAAAATTATTTAGAAAACTCAGGGATAGAATCTGCTGGTGTTGAAGCTTTACATGGTGCGTATTTCGGCTCACATCCGCCACAGCCAATAAAAACAGTAGAAATGCACGAAATTCTAATTGAACTTTCTTCACCTTTAACAGGCTATTTAGGACGAATAAAAGACAGTAATTTGAATAGCGATCGCTTTTACTTTCTCCGCGATTTACCGATTAACTGAAATGCGAGCGCGTAGCCAGTCGTAGGCATCGCAGTTATCCCAAAGTTAATATACTAACCTGATAATTTGCCACCAACGGCAAAATTTTTAGCCATTCCGAACCTAACAAAACTTCCGTAATTTCATTGCCCACATAAACATTAATTTCATACTCTTGTTCGTTTAAGATTACCTTGCCTAAATAAATATCAAATCTTGATTCTCCCTTAGCAGTTCGTAGAGATTCCTCACCGATGTAAGCCCAGTCCAAACTCTCTAAATCTTGTTTATTAATAGCCATAAAGCCTGTAAAACCAGTATCCAACATGGCATCTACAGACAAATCTAATCCATCAGATGTAATCAAATCAATTTCAAAAAAAAGTTGCCCATTATCCCCAAAGTTACCCTGAATCATATTGTGCCAGTTGTTCCTGTTTCATTTAGACAGAATACACAATGTCTAGTATTTGGGTACTTTTCTAGGGCTTTTTTATGAGCTTGCATTTTATCCACATCAATCAAATAATCTGCACTATCTGGCTCCACAGCAATATACCAGCCATAGTGTTCCTGAATAAAATCAGGACGCACACGCTCAAAAATTGTCCGACAGCGCTGATAAAATGCCTCATCTTCAGCTTTGCGTCTAGCAAGTTCTTCTGGTGGTAAAGTGTGTTCTGGAA
>NZ_JABXKM010000109.1:8912-46116 GCF_017115025.1 Nostoc sp. NOS(2021)
TCATCTTCAGCTTTGCGTCTAGCAAGTTCTTCTGGTGGTAAAGTGTGTTCTGGAAAGATTCTGCCTCGACGTGCAGGTTGTTTTGCAGTTGATTCAGTCATAGTAATTAACCCTATTTATTAATGCTGCCTTAATTTTATTTTACAAGAAGATAAAGGCGATAAAACATCAACTTACTCATTTGATTCTGCAAATAAAGATTCCAAGTTTTGATAACCACTAACTACACGGACAATTTCAATTCCACTATTTATAACTCGATAAAGAATAATGTAATTATCCAAAGGTACACCGTGCAAATCAGGTTTAATATTTCCGTAGCTGCGTCCCATCTTGGGGAAATTAGCTAAATATTTACACTTTTTATCAAACTTTTCAACAAAATACTCTCCAGCATCAATATTTATCCTGACAAAGTAATCAATAATTTCTGATAAATCCTGACTGGCTTTTGGAGAGATAATATGTTGCTTCATCCTTGTAATTCTCTCGCTTGACGCAGTTTTTCTCGCAATTGTTCAACTACAACTTCTCCATCAATACCTTCCCCTCTATCCAGTTGCTCAATAGCAACCTCAACTTTTTCGCGTGTTTCTTCAACCCACTGCTGATAACCTTTTTCCCACTCTAATAGCAACTTCAAGGCTTTACTAATCACTTCTTCGGGATTCGCATATCTACCTGTAGCAATTTGCGCTTGGATAATTTCCTCTAGTTCAGGTTTAATTTGGATATTCATGATTTATATTCCAGTTTATTGATAGCTTTAAGATTATTATAACAACATTTAAAATCAGATAATTTGAATAGCGTAGGCGTAGCCCGCCGTAGGCATCGCTTTTACTTTCTCCGCGATTTACCTATTAACCAAAGATAGCAAAATATGTTTCTTTTCTTCCCTCTGCGTTCTCTGCGCCTTCTCTACGAGACGCTGCGCGAATGCGGTTAATTTCAAAATAACTGAAGTGCGATCGCGTAGCCAGCCGTAGGCATCGTAGTTATCCCAAAGTTAATATACCAGCCTGATAATTAACTACCAACGGCAGAATTTTTAACCATTCTGAACCTAACAAAACTTCTGTAATTTCATCCCCTGCATAAACAGGGATTTCATACTCTTGTTCGTTTAATATCAACTTGCCTGAATATATTTTAAACAAGGTTTCACCCTGTGCAGTTCGCAAAGTTTCCTTACCAATATAAGCCCAGTCCAAACTCTCTAAATCTTGTTTGTTAATAGCCAGAAAACCTGTGAAACCAGTATCTAACATGGTATCCACAGGCAAATTTAATCCATCATAAGTTATTAACTCAATTTCAAAAAATAGTTGCCCCTTTTCCCCAAATTTACCCTGAATCATATTGTGCCAGTAGTTCCCGTTTCATTCAGACAAAAAACACAGTGGTCAGTATTTGGGTACTTTTCTAGGGCTTTTTTATGAGCTTGCATTTTATCTGCATCAATCAAGTAATCACCACTACTTGGCTCCACAGCAATATACCAGCCATAGTGTTCCTGAATCAAATCGGGACGCACACGCTCAAAAATTGCACGACAACGCCGATAAAATACTT
This sequence comes from Nostoc sp. NOS(2021), assembly GCF_017115025.1. Taxonomy (GTDB): domain Bacteria; phylum Cyanobacteriota; class Cyanobacteriia; order Cyanobacteriales; family Nostocaceae; genus Nostoc. Next base: position 10,488 of record NZ_JABXKM010000109.1, read on the forward strand.
CATCTTCAGCTTTGCGTCTAGCAAGTTCTTCTGGTGGTAAAGTGTGTTCTGGAAAGATTCTGCCTCGACGCGCAGGTTGTTTTGCAGTTGATTCAGTCATAGTAATTAACCCCATTTGTTAATGCTGCGTTAACTTGATTTTACAGAAAGATAAAGGCGATCGCTTTTACTTTCTCCGTGATTTACTAGTTAAGCGATGTGGTTCAAATACATGAAAACTGCTGTAATTACGAATTATGAATTATACGGTGAAGCATCCTAGACTGAAGATATATCTTCTATCTAGGATGCTTCACAATAAAAAATTGTTGCTGATACAACAATTATGGACAAAATATGATATTCACACTAGAGCTATCAGCTAGCAGAAACCGTCAAACTGCCAGGTTTCTGAAGATCACCTTGCAAAACCACACCTCGCTGATTGGCGTGGATATGACGCAAAATCTTGTAAATTGCCTCAACTTGCTCTGATGCGCCTGCCTTAGAAGCGAGTTCGTCAAGAGAAAGGGGAGTTTTTTCTTTTTGTAGCACTGCTACCACTCGTGTTTGCAAATCGAGAATGGAGGCGGCAGCTTTTTTGCCAGCTTCTACCCCTGGTTGATGGTAGGCGTTGACGTTGACTAAACTAGCGTATAAACCAACAGCACGTTCATACAAAGCAATTAATGCCCCTACAGTTCGGGGGTTAACTTGGGGAATCGTGACTGTAATCGAATCGCGGTGATTTTCATAAAGCGCTTGTCGGGTTCCTTGGAGAAAACCGGAAAGATAATCGCCTGATGTAACTCCCGGATCTATTTCAGCGGATGGGCCCTGACGATCTTCCAACACTTCGATGAAGGTAGCAAAGAAATTCGCTACACCCTCGCGTAACTGCTGGACATAAGCGTGTTGATCTGTTGAGCCTTTGTTGCCATAAACGGCGATGCCTTGATGGACAATGTTGCCATCTAAGTCTTTTTCCTTGCCCAAAGATTCCATTACCAGCTGTTGCAAATAGCGACTGAATAAAAATAAGCTGTCCTTGTAAGGTAGAACAACCATATCTTTTTCGCCCTTTCCGTTACCAGCAAAGTACCAAGATAAGGCTAATAAGGCTGCTGGGTTATTTTTCACATCTGGGACGCGGGTAGCGTCATCCATTTCTTTTGCACCATCTAGGATGGCGCGAACATCAATGCCCTGCAATGCCGCTGGTACTAGCCCCACAGCAGACATTTCGGAGGTGCGTCCTCCTACCCAGTCATACATGGGAAATCTGGCCAGCCAACCTTCGTCTTTAGCGAGTTTATCGAGGTTGCTATCAACGCTGGTAATAGCTACCGCATATTGGGCAAATTCCAAATTGTGTCCAGCGTAGGCTTTTTTAACTTCAATCATGCCGTTGCGAGGTTCCGGCGTTCCCCCAGATTTGGAGATCACCAATACCAAAGTGCTGTTGAGGCTATTTCGCACATGATTGAGAACGCGATCGATTCCTGCCGGATCGTTGTTATCGATAAAGTGAAGTTTCAGGGGCGGGAAATCAGGAGCGAGGGCTTCAGCGACAAATTGGGGGCCGAGGGCGGAACCACCAATTCCAATGGAGATAATATCCGTGAAGCGGCTTGCTCTGGGAGGATGAATCGCACCTGTTTGGACTTTTTCAGCAAAGGCTTCGATTTGTTCTAGGGTTTGGACAATTTCTTGTGTAAGTTCTGGAGTTGGCGCTAAATCAGGATTTCGCAGCCAGTAGTGTCCAACCATGCGGTTCTCATCGGGATTTGCGATCGCACCCTTTTCTAGTTGAGCCATATCCGCAAACGCCTTGTCAAACTTCGGACGCAACGAATCCACAAAGGCATCATCGAACCGTATCCGACTCACATCTAAGTACAGTCCTAATCCCTCGTGGAAATATAACCAGTTTTGGTATCGTTGCCAAAGTGCCCTAGCATCCATAGGGAAATCTCAAATAAAGTGTTTTTCAAAAACCAGTTTAATGGAAGGTGATGGCAATCCCTGCCTAGCCTTATACTGTTTACAGTTTTAAGTATTCGCTTAACTCCTCTCCTTATACATCTGGCATAGGGATGACACGCAGAAATTTCACAATTTCACCCCTGATTTCTATACCAATCAGATAATTATCGAGGGTGAAGCGGTGAAAAATGCCTTCACTATCAAGCTGTCGTAGTTCTTTTAAATCAGTCAGCTGCCACTTTTGAGCTAACTCAATAAAGACAAAATCATACACCCGCTCGTAGGCAGCAGGTTCTAAATTCTTCAGGTCTAGCAAAAAAGACCTTGCATAGCGCATTTCCAGAGTCACTAGGCGTTACCTTAACCAAAACTTGAGATGACGACACCAAAAGAGCGCTGAGTTGATAGTGCTGAGTCAAGAAGCAGTACTAAGACTTACAATTTTGCATCTGGATCTAAATCCTCTGGCTTTAGCTCTAAATAAATAATAAACAAATTTCTTCCTAACTAATCCCTTAGTTTTAATTATGGGCTACTACTCAGGACTTAGCACTGGCTCAACCCTAGCTATCCGCTAACAGCACTACTGAATCAGAAAAACATCAACAATCTTATCGCTTCTTCATGGGTTAAGATATCCCACGGTTGCTGCGATCGCTTGACTTGTTGTATAGCTTTGAGCATATAAAAGTCATAATGTAAAGCTTCGAGAACGTTCCAAATGTCTTGTAAATCGTCATCGGCTAACTGCTCGATTAAGTGATGCATTCTAAGTCGCAGCAAATTCATACGTTAATTATTCCCTACTGGAAACACCAACAATAAATAGTATTCCCACAAAATTAGCTCCGCTCAAGCTACGCTAAAATTTATTGCCTAGAGCATCGATTTAATAATCAAAAACCTAACCCCCCAGCCCCCTTGCCTACTAGCGTTGGGGGAGTCAAACTCCCCTCTGGGTTTCAAAGAGGGTTGGGGGAGAGGTTCTTCTAGAATTACTCAATTGGTGTTCTAGTACCAGAGGAGAGAGCTAGCAAGTCTCCGAGAGCTTGGCGATTGAACCTCTGAGCTTGGCGATTGAACCTCTGAGCTTGGCGATTGAACCTCTGAGCTTGGTGATTGAACCTCTGAGCTTGGTGATTGAACCTCTGAGCTTGGCGATTGAACCTCTGAGCTTGGTGATTGAACCTCTGAGCTTGGTGATTGAACCTCTGAGCTTGGCGGTTGAACCTCTGAGCTTGGTGATTGAACCTCTGAGCTTAACTCCTAACTCCTAACTTCTAACTCCCCGCTCCAAAACATGGTTGAATATCTCATTTTCTTAGCAATTTCTACAGCAATTTTCGCTCTATTCGCACTAGGACTCAACTTGCAGTGGGGCTTTACGGGGTTAATTAACTTTGGTCATATTGCTTTCATGACTCTGGGAGCATATACAACGGTATTGTTAAGCTTAAAGGGCGTCCCCCTACTGATATCGGCAGTAGCTGGCGCAATTGTCGCTGCCTTCTTGGGTTTGGTAATTGGTTTTGCGACTCTACGCTTGCGGGAAGATTATCTGTCAATTGTCACTATTGGGACAGGGGAATTAATTCGTTTGGTGGTAAATAACCAGGAATTACCTGTGGGTGACACCTGGATTTCTGGGGCGTTTGGTGTGCAAAGTTATCCCATACCCCTATCCACAGAGCCGAATTTGTTTGTCAGATTTGTGATGATTGGGTTGTTAACGCTACTAGCTGCTGTAACTTTCTTTACGTTGTGGCGATGGATTCGCACCACCCAAATATCTCGGACTACTGATTTAGGCAAAAGGATGACTAGCAAACAAGAATTTGCGTCGCGCTTGGGTGTGGGAATTGTGTTAGCAGTTTTGGCAGCAGCGATTTATATTTCTGGGGTGATCGGACTGTACAATTACAACCCAAAAGCGGGTTTAATGCTGGTATTACTGCTGGTTTTAGCATTTGTATACTGGCGGTTAGAAATTTTGGTGCGATCGCCTTGGGGTAGAATTCTCAAAGCCATCCGCGAAGATGAAGAAATTCCCAAGGCGCTGGGAAAAAATGTCTTTTGGTATAAATTACAATCTCTCATGCTTGGAGGTGCGATCGCGGGTATCGCTGGTGCTTTCTTCGCTTGGCAACTCAGCGCCATTTATCCTGACAATTTCCAACCGCAGATCACTTTTGACACTTGGATCATGGTGATTTTAGGTGGTTCTGGCAATAATGTTGGCACAATCTTAGGTGCGGTAATTTTCTTTGCTTACGATGCGCTGACGCGGGAAGTCTTACCTAGAATTGTTCCCCTTGATGAAGCACGTTTAGGTGCATTTCGGATCATGGTAATCGGACTAATTTTGATGATACTGATGATTTGGCGACCTCAAGGTATTCTAGGGAAAAAGGAGGAACTCACTCTTGGTAAATAACCAGTCATCGCCACTTCCTCTTTTGGTAGCCACTGGACTTTCTAAAAGCTTTGGTGGTATCAAAGCAGTTCATGAGGCGAAAATCGAAGTTCCTAAAGGCAGCATTACGGGCTTGATTGGCCCCAATGGTGCTGGTAAAACTACTTTATTTAACTTACTCTCAAACTTTATTCGTCCAGATAAGGGACGAGTGATTTTTGACGGCGAACCGATTCACAACTTGCAACCATATCAAATCGCCCAGCAGGGAGTAATCCGCACCTTTCAGGTTGCACGGACTCTTTCGCGGTTGTCGGTGTTAGAAAATATGCTGCTGGCGGCGCAAAAACAAACGGGTGAAAATTTTTGGCAGGTGCAGTTACAACCGCACGTTGTCGCTAAGGAAGAAAAGCAACTCCAAGAACGAGCAATGTTTCTATTAGAATCAGTGGGTTTGGCAAAAAAAGCAGACGATTATGCTGGTGGTTTGTCTGGCGGACAACGCAAGCTGCTAGAAATGGGACGGGCGCTGATGAGTAATCCCAAGTTAATTTTGTTGGATGAACCAGCAGCTGGGGTGAATCCGAAATTAATTGATGATATTTGCGATCGCATTATCACTTGGAACCGAGAAGACGGGATGACCTTTCTGATTATTGAACACAACATGGATGTGATTATGTCGTTGTGCGATCGTGTTTGGGTACTTGCCGAAGGGCAGAATTTAGCCGACGGTACACCCGCAGAAATTCAAACTAATCCCAAAGTTTTAGAAGCTTATTTGGGAAAATAAACTTCTATGAAATGTCTAAATAATCTTGGGTAAAAGGCAAATTAGTATATGCCCAAGAAAATTAGAGAACTGAAAAGTTTATTACTGCGATCGGGGTTTACCTATATAAACCGGCAAAGGGAAGTCATAGCAAATGGATACATCCAAAATTATCTAAAGCTATTATCATTGCTGGTAAAGATGGTAGTGACGCTAAACCATATTTAGAAAAGCAGGTTAATGAAGCACTAGAAGAATTAAATAAGATAGAAGCAGAGGAAAAGGAGGAACCAGAAGCATGAAATATACAATATTAATTCAATGGTCAAATGAAAATGAATGTTATGTAGTTTCATTACCTGATTTCCCGGATATTATGCAGCCTTGTACTCATGGAGACACTTATGAGGAGGCTTTAAAAAATGCTCAGGAAGTCTTAGAAATGTTAATTGAATCTTACTTAGAAGATGGTCAGCCTTTACCAGATCCACAAACATTAGGTAAGTCTTTAAAAGTGGCTTAATTGTCAAACAATTTTGGATTTTAGATTTTAGATTTTAGATTGACCCCATGCCTAAAGTCATTAGCTTGGAGTACATATTATGGGTATTACAGCTAGCTATAAACGCATTACGCCACAAAAGTTTGCAGAAATTCAGAATGATATTGAAGCGGCAGCATCTTTCTTCGAGCTTGATTTAGATGATTTAGATTTTAGTAATCCACAGGCAATGATTGCCAAACTACAAGAGCGGCGAAGTAATAAACATTACTTCAGGCTTGAAGATTGGCACGCACTACATTTTCTTCTCACTGGAGAGTCAAATTTAGACGATACCCAAACATCACCACCTCTTTGTAATGTAGTCATGGGAGGTACGCCGACGCAGTTTGAAGCAGGTTACAGATTTGTACGGTATCTCACACTTGAAGAGGTTCGAGATGTTGCCGATGCTTTAAGTCAAACTTCTGTTGAAGAATTGAAGAGGCGATTTAATTCTACTGTATTTAATGCAGCAGAAATTTACCCAAATCCTAGCCCTGGAGGATGGGACGAAGAAGAGATAGAGACGTTGTTTGAACTATATCCAAAATTGGTAAGGTTTTTTCAGAATGCTGCTAAAGAAGGTGATATTGTTTTGCTCTCATCTGATTAATTTTTTTGGAAATTTGGCTCTTGTTAAAATCGAGTTGTATATCTCAGTGGAAAAAGCTTTTTATGTCAATGATGACAGTCAGAGATTTAGAGCAAGTTCAAACAGCTTTTACCGAAGCAGGCTTAGATTACCAGCTGGAACTCGAAAATGGGAAAATTTCAATTATGGGCCCATCAGATATTGTATCCAGCGAAATCAGTAGTCGTCTCATCGCTTTTCTCTTTGCTTGGATAAATCCTCGTCGCTGGGGAAGAGTGTTTGATTCTGCTGGCGGTTTCATTATGCCAGATACAAACCTCAAAGCACCCGATGTTTCCTTTGTTCGCGCTTCCCGACTTCTCCAAAGTCCTCGTTACTTTGGAGAACTTGTCCCTGACTTGGTGGTAGAAATTAAATCTCAGAGCGATAAAATTAAACTTATAGTAGCCAAAATTCTGAAATTTATAGAACTAGGAGCGATCGTCGGCATTCTGATTGATCCTGATGAAGAGACAGTTACAATTTATCGCTCTACAGGCGAACCGATAGTTTTAGAAAATGGCGATACTTTAACGATACCAGAACTTTTTCCCGGTTGGGAATTGCCCGTTACTGAATTGTGGCCTCCTATCTTTACCGAGGAAGAAACACAAATTTAGTTAAGAACTTTCGTAGCTACTCGCTAAACAATTCCAAGTTAATTTTGTTGGATGAACCAACTGCTGAGGTGAATTCGAGGTTGATTGATGATATTTGCGATCGCATTATCATTTGAAACCGTCAAGATGAGATGACCATGAAAGCCACAGATCCCCGACTTCTTTGAGAAGTCGGGGATCTTGTTGATCACAAATAATTTTGTCTTGCTATAGATTTTATGATTATTCGGGAATACTAAGCTATGAAAGCCTAGAACTGATATCGGATTTTGGATATTTGAACACTCACTTATGAAAAAGATTGCTGACTCAATAATCATCGGAATCATCCTGCTTGGACTTTGCAGTTGTACCTCAGTCAAATCCACTGATCCAATAAATTCTAATCAAGTTATCAGCCAAGCTGATTCTCAAGCCCCAAAAATTATCAAAATTGGTGCTTCCAGTTCAACAGTAACGGTTTTAAAACTTTTAGCACAAGCTTATCAATCCCAAAATAAAACTGTCAAAATTGAGTTTATCTCCAATAGCCAATCGGAAGGTGCGATCGCAGCCCTAAAAAACGATATTATTGATATCGCTGGTAGCAGTCACCAACTCAAACCAGAAGAAGATAACGGTAAAGTTCAATATCGTGAACTGGCAAAAGATTTGTTACTTGTCGCCACTAATAACAATATTAAAGGTGTGACAAACTTATCAACCAAGCAATTAAAAGCAATTTACAAAGGTGACATCACAAATTGGCGAGAATTAGGTGGTGCTAATGCAGACATTGTAGTGTTGGATAGACCCGAAGACGAGTCAGCGAAAAAGTTATTGCGAAAATATTATTTGGGAGAAGAGAAGACCACAACTAAAGCCGTGATTTTGAGCAAAGAGGGAGAATTGATCGAAACCTTACAAAGTACTCCTAATTCCATCGGCACTTTTTCTTTAGCGTCTTCCCTCATTAATCAATTGCCTGTCAATCATCTCAGTCTCAATGGTGTTGTTCCCAAAGCGGAAAACTTCGCCAGTGGTCAATACCAAATGGTGCGTCAGATAGGCATTATCTGGGAAAAAGCACCTTCAGCACCTACTCAGGGTTTTATTGATTTTATCTTTAGCAAAGAAGGTAAAAAACTACTACAAAATAATGGCTTTGCTCCTGCCAAATAAATTCGGAATTACGAATTACGAATTATTGTTGAATGTGCCATGCAGAGATTTTTCAGGGGGCTGAGACTTAGCCAAAAAATTGTTCTACCGTTGCTTGCAGTTTGTCTGAGCGTATTCATGCTGGGCTTGGTAGTATTAGGACATTGGTTTACGGATAGTTTGCAGCAGAATTTTAGCCAACAAATCGAAAGTTTTGCCGAACGAGTTTATCAGGATTTTCAGTATGAACAGCAAACCCTAGAAACTGAAATCCAGCTAATTGGTAATCGAGATATCCTGAATCAGGCTGTTGAACAGCGTAACCAAGGGTTGCTTTTGCAGATATTACTACCACTTAAGTCTGTTTTGAAATTGGATTGGATTAAGGTAATCGATACTCAGGGCAATGTCCTCATAGATTTACGCAACAACTCTTTGAGTCAAGCCAAGTTTCTAGACGAAGTAATTACCAGCACTGCTAGTAAAGGAGCGCATTTAGTCGATTTGGTAGATGTAGAAGGTGGGCAACAGGTTCTACAAGTGGTAACAAATGAGATAAAATCATCAGCAGGACTCTTAGGAGCAATCATCATTGGTAATTTAGTAGACGATACCCTACTGCAAAAAATTGCTGCGGGTTCCTCTAAACACCTGATTGTCCAGATACAAAATCGTGTAGTTGCGGCAACATTCTTGGCAGCCAAAGCTCGAACTTGGCAATTTCCTCCTCCTAATTTGCCTGCTACACGAATCACTATTGATAACAAAAACTATTTAGCGAAAAGCATCGTATTTACAGGAGCGAGTCAGTCTTTAACAATCACAGTGTTGTATTCCATCTCGCTGCTAGAGGTTGCTCAATATAAGTTATGGGAACATTTAGGACTGTTATTTTTGTTGGGAAGCAGTATCTTAACAGTTGTTGGGTTTTTAATTGCGCGAACAATTACTCGTCACTTAAAAGCTGTCACACAGGTGGCACAACGAGTCACCCAAGAATCTAATTTTGATCTCCAAGCTCCCGTAACGACTGAAGACGAGGTTGGAATCTTAGCCATTTCTTTTAACCAGTTAATTCAACAGGTAAAGCGACTGCTAGCAGAACAATATGAAGCGAATCAAAAGCTAGAGTTTTACAGCCACACACTAGAAGAAAAAATAGAAGAGCGAACGCAAGCACTGCGACAAAAAAATATCGCTCTCAAGGATACTTTACAGCAACTCAGGCATACTCAATCCCAATTGATCCAGAACGAAAAAATGTCCTCTTTGGGGCAATTGGTTGCTGGTATTGCTCATGAAATCAATAACCCAGTTAATTTCATCTATGGCAATCTCAAATATACTGATGATTACACTCAAGAGTTGCTGTCGTTACTTCAACTTTATCAAAAGTATTACCCTAACCCAGAACCAGAAATTCAAAATGCTAAAGAAGAAGCTGATATTGAATATTTAACAGAAGATTTACCTAAAATCTTGACTTCTATGAAAATTGGAGCCGAGCGCATCCAGGAAATTGTTCTCAGTTTGCGAATCTTCTCTCGTTTGGATGAAGCCGAGTTTAAAACTGCTGATATCCATGAAGGGATTGACAGCACTCTATTAATTTTACAACACCGGATCAAATTCCAAAGCGTAGATGCAAAGCAGCTTGTCGATAGACATCGCCCTCAAATCGCAGTGATTAAAGACTATGCTGAAATCCCTAAAATTAAGTGCTTTGCAGGACAATTGAATCAGGTATTTATGAACGTCTTGGCAAATGCCATTGATGCTTTAGAAGAGGCTTTTCAAAACGGGCTTTGTCCAGAACCTATAATTCGGATTTCTTCAGCCCAGGTGAATGAAAATCTCGTTGTTCATATTACTGATAATGGCATAGGGATTCCAGAAGCAATTCAGTCACGTCTATTTGACCCCTTTTTCACCACTAAACCTGTTGGCAAAGGTACTGGTATGGGATTATCAATTAGCTACCAGATTATTACTGAAAAACATGGTGGCTCATTACGGTGCATTTCATCACCGGGAAAGGGTGCAGAGTTTGTGATTACAATTCCGATTCTACCCGACTCTATAAGTCCGAGTAGCAGTTTTTGATAACTCTAAATTTATTTTTTAATCTTCGTTATTTTCGGCAAAATTGACTTGCTCGTAAAGGTCGCGCAATTCAATTTGAAAATCAACCGTTTGCAGTGATAAAGTTGCAGATTCATGTTCAAATTCAGTAAATGACCATTGACTCTCCGCAGTTTTTACATACTGCATCACATGATACTGATATTGGTCAATTAAAATATATTCCTTGAATTCTGGAATAGAGCGATAATAAAGAAACTTATCGCCTTGGTCATAATTTTTAGTCGATTTAGATAAAACTTCAGCAATTAACATCGGGTTCATCACCGTTGTTGTGCTGGTTCCTGTATAAATAGGTTGTCCCTCAATCACCATCACATCGGGATAAGTATACTGCCGATAACGGGGTATCCATAAACGCACATCACCAATATAAACATCATAATTTTTGCCTCTCAAACCAAACTTCAAATAAGCATAAAAGTTGCCTGCAATTTTATTATGATTTGTAGTGCCACCCGTCATTGGTAAAATTTCTCCATCACGGTATTCGCTTTTATATTCCGCTTTTTCTTCAATTTCTAAATACTCTTCAGGTGTGTAATAGAATTTTTGTGTTTCTAACTGCATAAATATACAACCTATGATTGTGCGATTTATTCATCTTTCATATCTATTGTTGTACGCCAATAAACCCCATCCTCTCGCTGCATTAACTGGCAAGCAATCAACTCCCGTCGCAGGGTGGCGCAGTCAAGATGGTAGCGTTTGAGAATGTCATTTACCAGGCGTTCAGGGTAGTTGACTCCTACATCAAACTGGTTTGCTAACCACTTGAGAATTACTAAACGCTTTTTGCGACTAGCAGGAATTTCTTTGAGGCGATCGCCCTCGAAATAGTTTTTCAACACTTTGCTTTCCCAAGCTTCAGTATCCACATCCTCAATCAAGGATGCTATTTTCTCAGGTGTAAAAATTTCCTTGCTAATGCTTTGCAAAGCCTCGCTATCCAATTGATATAGACGGCTATTACCTTCAGGACGCATTGTCACCAAATTTAGCTCCTTAAGTTTCGCTAAATGATGGGATACCGTCGGCTCCTTGAGTTGCAGTAGCACCGCCAATTCTTCGACGCTGCACTCCTGATTCGCCAGGATACCTACAATCTTCAATCGGCTATCATCCGCTAATGCCTTGAAAAAGCGCAGTAAGATGTTAAATTGCTCTGGTTGCATAACTAACTTCTAATTAGACATCTATCTAATTAGAAGTATATCTAATTCAAAAGCTAAGATCCCCGACTTCTCAAAGAAGTCGGGGATCTTGTTGTTCAGTTTAACTAAACTGCTCCCCTGCATCTAAGTTAAACAGCATTTGCAGAGTTTGCATACAACGCCGTCTAGCTTCAACATCTTGCTGCGATCGCAATTGCACCATCGGATCATGTAAAATTTTATTAACAATTCCCCGTGTTAAAGCTTCGATTACCTCTTGATGTTTTTCAGCAAATTCCGAACCCAATCTTGACAAAGCTTTTTCTAACTCTTGTTCGCGGATGGTTTCGACTTTATTTCGCAGACAGCTAATTGTGGTAACAGTTTCAAGAGAGCGCCACCAAATATCAAAGGCTTCCACTTCTTCTTCTAAAAGTCGCTCGGCTTCCTGTGCAATCTTCCGACGGCTTTCGTAGTTTTGCGCTACTACTGCCTTCAAATCATCCACATTAAACGCCTGCACATTTTCCAATTCATTTACATCCGCATGAACATTACGCGGCACAGAAATATCAAATAACATTAGAGAGCGCTGAACTTCTAAAACCATTTCCAATTTGGCACGGTCAAGTATTGGCTCTGTTGCCGAAGTACTTGTAAATACCAAATCGCTATCGGCAATTACAGTCATCATTTCCGAAAGCGGATGAATTTGGATCGGTTGTTGAGGAAACTGCTTTGCTAATTCTTGGGCGCGATCGCGAGAGCGATTTACAATACTAATTTGCACAGCACCTTTAGAAAGTAGGTGTTGCACCAGCAACCGCGACATTTTACCAGCACCCAGAATTACCACTCGGCAAGCAGCTAAATTTGCGACTTTAATTTGTGCTAACTCCACAGCTGCCGAACTGATAGAGACAGCGCCAGTACCAATACTAGTTTCAGTGCGAACCCGCTTACCAGCTGTCAGCGCTTGTTTAAATAATCGATTCAAAATGGTTTTTATACCGCTATATTGCTGCCCCAGTTTGTGAGTAGTCTTCACCTGAGCCAGAATTTGACCTTCTCCGAGTACCAGACTATCTAAACCACCTGCTACCCGCATAACGTGCATCACTGCATCATCATGCAGCAACATAAACAAGTGTTGTCGCAGAGAAAGCACGGGTAACTTACTGTATTCCGCAAGAAACTGCGTTATTTCTCGGATACCTTGGTCTGCTTCACTGGTAACAATGTAAATTTCCAGGCGGTTACAAGTGCTAAGAATTGCAACTTCGTCAATATGGGGATAGCTAGCTAATTGAGCGATCGCACTTTCAATTTGTGGTTCTGGAATGCTCAGTTTTTCCCGGACTTCTACTGGGGCTGTTTTATGGCTTAACCCCACCACTGCTATATTCATTTGCTAAATCGTAGTTACTAGTTGGTAGTTGGCAATCGGGCATTGAGTGAGAATAGGGAATGGGGAATTTTTGTTTATTGGTTGATAGTTTTTCCAACCAATAATTAATCACTAACTACTAACTACTAACTACTGTAAAGGTAAAGTATTTTGGTGAGTATTTTTCCGTTTTATAGAAAGATTTCTTTCCAAATACTTTGCCCCTACTTTTACCATTCCCCATTCCCAAAAAATTAGTTCAGTTGGAGAGTCTTAGGTTCACCAAACATGTGAATTGTATCAACAAATCGAGCAGTTTTCGACTGGTTGGAAATTACCAAGCTTTGAGTTCTTGCCCCGCCTTTGAAGAAGCGCACACCTTGCATGAGATTACCGCTGGTAATGCCGCTAGCAGCGAACAGAACAGTTTTACCAGATGCCAGTTCATGAGCATCATAGACCTTATCGGCGTCATTGATATTCATAGACTTTAAACGATCAAGGTTAGCTTCTCTGCTTTCTCCAATCAGACCTGTTTTTACTACTGCTGGATCGTAGATCAATTGACCTTGAAAGTGTCCACCCAAAGCACGCATTGCTGCTGCCGAGATTACACCTTCAGGAGCAGCACCGATACCCATCAGAGCGTGGATATTAGTCCCAGCAAAACCACAGCTGATGGCTGCACCTACATCACCATCTGATATTAGGGCCACTCTCGCACCAGCCTCACGAATTTCTTTAATTAAATCGTTATGGCGTTCGCGCTTCATGACTACTACTACAAGTTCATCAATACCCCGGTCTAAAACCTCAGAGAGAATCTTCAGGTTTTCCGTTGCTGACTTGTTGATATCTACTTTGCCCTTCGCTGCGGGAGGTGCCGCTAACTTCTTCATGTAAAAGTCAGGAGCAGCAAATAATCCACCCTTCTCAGAAATTGCCAAGACAGCCATCGAACCAGGTTGTCCATAAGCTACCAAGTTCGTACCTTCACAGGGGTCAACGGCGATATCAATTTCAATTAGTTCATCAGGGTTACAGAAACTTGCGGCATCTGGTTGGGTACAGATACCAACTTCTTCCCCGATGTATAGCATCGGCGCATCGTCGCGTTCGCCTTCCCCAATCACAATGCGACCGCGCATGTGGATTTTATTCATCCGCTCCCGCATAGCTTCCACAGCTACCTGGTCAGCAATGTTTTTTTCGCCCTTGCCCATCCACTTTGAGGATGCGATCGCGGCTTGCTCTACTACCTCAATAATCTCTAACCCAAGTGTATTTTCCACAGAGTTCGCCCTCTCAACTGCTTGAATTTCCGTCGTTTTATCTGGCTATTTCAGTCTTCAAGTCTACCAAAGGGCGGATACACGTGGAAGAAAGTTAAGTTTTACTGCTAACTGGTTAGAAAAGTGCCAGTTAACACATCCTTATTTTTCACTCTATAACTACTGCAGTATAAAGCGTGTTCAAAAGTAACTAAGTTAATAACTGCACAAATGGGTAGCAGTGCATATCTAGAACATCGCTTTTCTTCAGTATCTATCTTCAGGTATAAAATAATAAAGAAAAAAGCTGGTAAATTCACTAAAAACTAAAAAACGAGGTGCAGAGTAAATAACTTGTCAAATTAAGAGGTTAATCGTGTTTATCGACTACATCACACTAATGTTGATCAATATGGTAGCTGGATTATTTCTACTGGCTGACTATGTGTATCGTGGTATAGATAGTTCCAATCAAAGACAGTGGATTCCTGGATTTGGAATTACGGGTGCGTAGACGCGAAGCGGCTTGTCGCCAGACATCGCACTCACAACTGGTTTACACATGAGCTTCACCTGGCCCGTAATCGGTAGCTTTAACATTGCCTACGGTGAAACCAGTGTCTTATTTGGAATCTTGTTTGTGGCAGCGGCGATCGCACTTGCTCAAGGTTGGGATTTATTCACAATAGCAGTTTATGGTTTCTTTGCTGGTGTAGTTGCGATCGAAGTGGGTATCCGCATCATCAACTTAAATTTGACAAAGCAACCGCTTTTATCGGGAATCGGCTTTATTTTAACTGGATTAGGTGGTATCTTTGCAGCCCCAACTCTCTATTGGAAAACCAACAGAACTTGGCGACTAATTGGTGTAGCAGTGCTGATAGTAGCCGCTCTAATTTGGGCATTGACTGGATATTTGTCTTACTGGAATCATTTAGAAAGTTTCCAAAAGTGGGTTCCAGCGCCGATGCGGTAAGCAATGATCTAGGCTAGAGATATAGTTAAAACCTTGCTTAAAATCAATATGCTAGACTTTCTTAATCCCCTTTTAAATCGCCATCCAGAGCGAGTTAAAGCCAACGTCGAACTTTACACCTGGCAAACTTGTCCTTACTGCATTCGTGCCAAAATACTGCTGTGGTGGAAAGGTGTAAATTTTACTGAATATAAAATCGACGGCAACGAAGCCGCCAGAGCTAAAATGGCGGAACGGGCTAACGGCCGCCGCACTGTACCACAAATTTTTATCAATAACCAGCACATTGGCGGCTGCGATGACCTCTATCAGCTAGACACAGAAAGTCAACTCGATCCCCTTTTAGCCCAAGCCGCTATTTAGAAATCAAATTAACCCCCAACACTTGGCTTGGTCAGGACTTACGCACTCAAAACCTGAAACCTCGATCCCCCCTAACCCCCCTTAAAAAGGCAGGGTGGTTTCATACAAGCAGAGAAAAACTAAAACTGGGTTTCAAAGCCTCTCCCCCCTGGGGGAGAGGAATTGTCTCGTTCCCAGTCTCCGGTTGGGAATGCCTAATGGGAGGCTCCGCCTCTTGACTTAATGTGTTGAATTTTGAAATTTTTATATTGATAAGAATATGTTAACTAAATACACAGAATATCTTATACATCAACAATGGATGAGTTGTGCCTTAGAATTAGCAAAAGCAGCAGGTGATGCAGGTGAAGTCCCTGTAGGTGCTGTTATCATTGATTCAACTGGCAAATTGCTGGCACAAGGAGAAAACAAAAAAGAGCGCGACAAAGACCCTACCGCTCATGCGGAAATTCTCGCTCTCAAGACAGCTGCAACAACTTTACAAAATTGGCATCTTAATGAATGCACCCTCTACGTAACTCTCGAACCTTGCCCGATGTGTGCAGGTGCTATTTTACAAGCGCGTCTAGGATTACTTGTATATGGAGTAGACGATACAAAAACTGGCGCAATTCGTACAGTTATTAACATACCTGATAGCGCTGCTTCTAATCACCGCTTACAAGTAATCGGAGGCATTCTAGAGTCAGCTTGTCGTCAACAATTACAGGCTTGGTTTGCCACTAAGCGGCGTAGTGTAAACTAACGGACAGAGGTAAAACTGTCCATCTAGTACGACACAAGTTACGCAAGAGAATCTACGGTGTAACTAATCAGGCTTTTCGTTAAATTTTACCCGTCAATCAGCTGCATCCGTCATGATGGAATTTTACTCTTCATCCGATAACTGCCAGCGCACACCAGCAAATCTTCAGGTAGATAGTACTACCTCAAGAGTTTCTCCTTGGTTAAGTCCTCTGGCACATTTATTTGGGCGTCACTGCCTATTACCATTATTCTTTGGACAAATTAGAATAACCGGACAAAAAAATATCCCCACGACTGGGCCTGTGATTCTCGCGCCTACCCATCGGGCGCGTTGGGATGCATTGCTCGTACCCTACGCTACCGCTGATTGTCTGAGAGAACAAGACTTGCGGTTTATGGTGACTATTGACGAATGCCAAGGTTTGCAAGGCTGGTTTGTCCGACGTTTGGGGGGTTTTCCTGTAGATTCTAAGCATCCATCAATTCGCACGCTGCGACATGGAGTTGAGCTACTTCAGCAGAAAAAAACCTTGGTCATCTTTCCAGAAGGTAACATTTTTCGTGATGGCCAAGTTCACCAGTTGAAGCCGGGAATTGCTCGTCTTGCTTTGAGTGCTGAATCTAGTCATTCCGGGCTGGGAGTCAAAATTATACCCATAGGCATTAATTACAGCCAACCTTATCCAAGCTGGGGTACAGATGTGAGTATTCACATTGGCTCCCCAATCAGAGTAACGGATTACATGAGTGGCTGTATAAAACAAGATGCCAAAAGCATCACAGCTGATTTAGCAAAGGCACTACAACAATTAAGCCATCAAGAAACAAAAATTACTAATCACGCATTTGCAGAAATTACTAATTCTTGATCTCGTCAAACGTCAAGAGTCTCAAGACTGGCTCTTAACCATTGACCATTAACCGTGCATGATTAAGAAACTGCAAGTTTTCAAGGTTTGACATTAATTGCTAACTGCTATATTCATCCTGAGTAAGTCACAAAAGATTAGTAGTATTTTGCAACCTTTGGAGGATGTATACAGTATACATATATAGATTATCCTCTATTGACGGGAAATTCAGCCAAATTGGCATTTTTTTGAGTAAATAGCTAATAATTATCTACAAAATATAGAATTGCTTGATGAGAAATATTTTCACTATTGATGAGACAGTTAAATAAAAGTCTTTGGATTCTCCGTAAACATGACTGGTAAAAACAAAATTTTGGGAAGCGCGGACTGGGGACATCGCCATCTTTAGTGCTTTGGGAAAATTCTCCTGCCAAATATCCCAGTTAACCTGAGATAATTATTGGGGAGGAAGGTCGGTAGCCAGACAGGAGGAATTAATGCATTGAGGCAGTCTAAGGTAGGTATCGCTCATCAGGACGATTTAAGTTAGTTACTATACAAGGGTAATGGGAACTCTATTAAACCGATTTTTAGTCTAAATCAGAGATACTTAGGATGTAGCTTTGCTTTGTCCAAGACCAAAACAGAGTTAAGATACCCGAAGTTTCCATAACTTTTTTATATAGTTGTCGCACTAATTGATCCCATGAACACTGCTGCCGCTGTTACCTTGATGCACCGTACTGTTTTATCAGTCATAGCAGTCCTTAGCCTGCTATCACCTGTGAATGCTCAGGTATCACAGTCACCAGGCACTACTAGCCAACCACAACCGATTGACCCCAACGCTCCCAATAACCTTCACCCCATAACCCAAAGTAACAGCTTTTTGAGCATTGAAGGGGGCGATCGCTTAGTAAAAGATGCAGAACAAGCCGTTTCTGCTCAAAACTACCCCTTAGCTGCTAAGAAACTGGAAGAAGCACGTCAGGTTTATAATCAGCTATCTAATTTTTATCAAGAGTTAAACGCTAGCTTTTCGGGAATTGACAATAGAGTTTCTGATTCTCAGCGTCAAAAAGCTCTATTAACAGCCCAAAAGCGAGATGAAGCAACCTTTCAGCTAGCATTGGTACATCGGGCACAAAATCAGCCAGAATTAGCTGTACCGTTGTTGATTCAAATAATTAAGAGTCAAAATCCAACGCGGGATTTAGGCAAGAAAGCCTATAAACAGTTGTTTGAATTGGGTTTTGTTGATTCTCCCTATCCCAGAGAAGGTGGTAGTTCATCTTCCTCATCCCAAAAATAAATAAATTAAATTTTTGTTTCCTGTTTTTCCCCATCTCCCCCATCTTTCACACTCTCCCTGAACAGCACCTTGGAACGCCCCAGTGCTAGGATAGGATTATCTGCCCTAGCTTTACCCAGCGTTCTCAAAAATATACCTCAGAGGCGCATTTATCCCCAGCCTTGCCAAAACCTGAAGTTGGCACAGGTATTTACTCTATATCTGTTAATAATAGAAAAGTAAGTTTTTTCAGGAATTGCGATGATTAGTCCGCAGCAGGTTGAGGCAATGATCAAGGCGGAACTCCCAGACGCCCAGGTTCAGGTGCAAGACTTGACTGGTGGCGGTGACCACTATCAGGTAACAGTTGTTTCATCGCACTTTGCAGGTAAGGGACTAGTGCAGCAGCACCAGTTAATTTATGGTGCGTTGGGGCAAGCTATGTCAACTGAAGCGATTCATGCCTTGGCAGTAAAAACATATACTCCCGAAGCTTGGCAAGCAACAACAGCTTCGTAAACATAAAGTTAGGAGTTAGGAGTTAGGAGTTATGAGTTATGAATTTTTAACTCCTCACTCGTGATCGTTGAATGCAACATAGGAAACACAAATACCATGACGCCAGAACTCAAAGAGAAAATTGATAACTTGCTACAACAGAACAAGATTTTAGTTTTCATGAAGGGAAACAAGTTAATGCCCCAATGTGGTTTCTCCAACAACGTTGTGCAGATTCTCAATACCTTGGGAGTTCCCTTCGAGACGGTTGATGTTCTATCAGACTCTGAAATCCGTCAGGGAATAAAAGAATACTCTAACTGGCCGACAATTCCCCAAGTGTATATCAATGGTGAATTCCTTGGCGGTTCTGATATCTTAATTGAACTGTACCAAAAAGGTGAATTGCAGCAAAAGGTAGAAGTAGCTCTAGCTTCGTAACGTCCTATTTACAGCAAACCAGAGGATATACTGCTGAATTTGCGCTTCGCAATCAAGGCAATGTACCGTTTTTAATGTCCTTGAAAGGGGAGAGAAATAGTGTCTCCCCTTTCAACTGGGTACTGGGTACTGGGTACTGGGTACTGGGGAAGAAATTCTTTTGAGATTTGGTTGCGATCTGAATCCACATACTTATCTTCCCAATCCCCAGTCCCCAATCCCCAATCCCTAGTACCCAATCCCTAGTACCCAATCCCTAGTACCCAATCCCTAGTACCCAATCCCCAGTCCCTAGTTCAAGGGTTTTTTAATAGGTTTATGACAAAAATACTTGACCTGTCTTTGAATCGATTTCAGGCTACGTCAAAAATCCCCTCAGTCGCATTGGCAAGACCAATATAGGCCTGAGGGGATGCGTTTTATCAATACAATATCTCCAAAATCTCACACCACGGCAACCCGTTGACCAATACAGATAATATGCTATAATCATCTGCGGTAATTAACGGTTACTATCAATTACCAGGTAAATGGTATTAGTAGTAATCGGGTTGTGGCTGTGGTTGTGGCACTGCAAAATTTGATCCATCGTACAAGTAGCGGCTGGCTTCCTCTTCTAAGCGGTGAATCAGAAAAGGTTCAATCATGTTGCCATGTCGCAGTGCGGCTAGATATCCATCCAAATACATCCGCATATCATCCGTGCGATAACCGCGATTCCATAACTCGGCGAAGGCGTCGGTGAGTCTTTGGTAATAGCGGATGGTTTGTGTGTCTTGGAGCATAACTGCTGTATTAATCTCTCTGGAATGAGAATTGTAAATGATTCACGCCCAAATGTGAACTGTAATTTCACTTTGGCATCAACTCAAAGTCAACACATCTACTTTGGGTAGCACCCTCCTAGCAGCTACAAGCTACTTTAATCCTATTCCAGAAAACATCGATTCTAGTTATCTGCTAAGTTATTTTTATGATTTTCATGGTCATCAGCCCAATTGTATTGGTGTTACATTCGTGGATGTGGGCACTAATTTTGGCGAGAAAATCCACTTTCACCATCAGGTTGAAAAGCTGTTGTAGTAATGGTTCGCTGGTTGGGTTATAGATATTTGCCACATTACACCCATTAAAAGCAAAATGTTAAGCTAAAAGAACTTTTAATAAGTCTAACAACACTTTCGATAAATTTAATAAAAATTTAATAATATTTCTAATCGCCTTTCGGCAAGGCACAAATTAAAGATATTGCCACTCTTTTTATGAGGAAATGTAAAGCTAATCGCAATTGAAGTAACAAAGGCTACAAAACCTTAGAGATGGGCTTGTTACTTTGAAAGTCATCGACGCTAAGGGGTCTTGCCACCGTGGGTTCGGTTTGTATAGAAATCATTGAGGGGAATCCCCATCTGAGGTCGTTGCTGGGTTGGCACTTGCAACAACTGGAATACCGTGTGCATCAAGCTGCCAGCATTTATCAAGCAAGGGAAGTATTTTTAAGTCATCAACCAACACTGGTCGTTTTAGATGCAGACCTACCTGATGGTGATGGCATTGAGTTTTGTCGTTGGTTGCATCGTCAGCAGCAGCCTCTAATCTTAATGCTATCTGCCCGTAATAGTGAAGGTGATATTGTCGCAGGTTTAAAGGCGGGTGCAGATGATTATCTGAGCAAACCTTTTGGGATGCAAGAGTTTTTGGCACGGGTTGAGGCACTGATTCGCCGTAAGCGCACACCTACTGCACCAGCTTATTTGGATTATGGCACTTTGCAAATCGATTTAGTTCAGCGCCGTGTCCGCTTCCAGGGTGAATTCATCGACTTAACGCCTCAAGAATTCAGTTTGCTGTACGTTTTGGCACAAGCTGGGGGAGTGCCTTTGAGTAGGTCGGAATTGCTGCGTCGTGCTTGGC
Organism: Nostoc sp. NOS(2021); assembly: GCF_017115025.1. Taxonomy (GTDB): domain Bacteria; phylum Cyanobacteriota; class Cyanobacteriia; order Cyanobacteriales; family Nostocaceae; genus Nostoc. The sequence goes on from NZ_JABXKM010000109.1 coordinate 31,611, forward strand.
CTGACGCTATCGATAACCCTCGTACCATTGATACTCACGTTTTGTCGCTGCGGAAAAAGGTTGAACTTGATCCCCGCCAACCTAACTTGATTCAAACTATCCGCAATGTAGGATACCGTTTTAACATGGAAATTTTGAATATCAATATTTCACAGTCACAAACAACAAAGTTAGCTAGAGAGAGATTTAGTAATCAACGTTCAACACTTAGTAGTAGTCAAGTGTGAATGGGGCATTGGGCATTGGGCATTGGGCATTGGAGTGAGAGGAAGTAAGAAAACGACTCCTAATTCCTCTCTCCTGATTCATCCAAAATTTAAAATCCAAAATCGTCTTGAGCTTCTGCTTGAATCAAGCTTTCTCGTAATTCAACCCAGTCTATCTCAGAGACTCTTTGATTTGCCAATAAATGACCTTGCTGTAGGTGTAATAACCTAGTGCAAAACATCTGGGCTAGTTCCAGTTGGTGATTTACCATCAGAATCGTAGTTTGATGAGTTTGACTTAACTGGATTAAGACTTGTATCAGATTAGAAGCAGTACCAGCATCAAGGGCAGAGGTTGGCTCGTCTAATAATAATATTTTAGGCTGGATGACTAGGGCACGAGCGATCGCTACTAGTTGTCGTTGTCCCGCAGATAGTTGCACCTCTGTTCGCCCTAACCATTCACTGGGAATACGCAGTTGTTCTGTCCAGTGATTGATTCGTTGCTGAATTGTCTGTTTGGACAAACCACGCAAAACTAAAGGATAAGCCAAGGCTTGCCCAACTGTCATCCCCAACAGTTTTGATTCTTGCAATACAAGTGTCACAATCTGGCGTAGCTGGATGACAGGAATTTGGCGATATTCTTGATTTTCTAGATAGATTTTGCCACTCGTGGGTTCAATTAGGCGGTTGAGGAGGTGTAATAGCGAAGTTTTCCCAGCACCTACTGGGCCTAAAATGGCAATGCGTTCGCCGCAGGCGATGGCTTTGCCATCGCTCTGGAATACCTCCAAGGAAATATCCTGCAATATGGGGTATCCCTGCTGATTGCCGGGAAGTTGGGTTTTGAGCTTTGTAAATAGATTAACTTGCTCTAGCCTGAGTGTGGCTTTTGCTATGACATTATCCAAGGCGACAGGGGAGTGGGGAGTGGGGAGAAAGAATCAATGCCCAGTTCTAAGTTAATTGTCTGGTAGTTAAGGCTGTAGCGATCGCCCAGCCATCGACCAACAGTAGCAGCAGTGTGAATCCCAGTAAAATCAGGTACATCCACGGTTGTGCTAAAGGGCGAACATCTGTAGTGTCAATGCCTGTCTTTGCTTGCACAATTTGGACGAAACGAGCAAATCCGGCTACACGCATCGGTAATAAATAAGCTTTCCCATCCTGGCTGAGGAAGTAATAAACTAGCCCTCCTTGACCAGTGGTACGGGGTTTTAACTCTTTCACCTCTGACCAAGGTAATAACCAGCCTTTACGAAAAAAGCCAGGCACCCAGGCGGGGTAAGTAACCTGAATTCCCTGGTCATCTACCATTACTTGTTCAGTCAATACCCCATACAAGGCAACTAAGCCAATGCTAATCCCTAGCCACAATAATTCTGGGGGCACGGGTGCAGCTGTTACCTGCGATAAGAAGGGTAACGGGACTGTGAGCGCTATGTATAGACTCAGCAGGGTTATCCGAATCAAAGGAGACAGACGAAAAACAGAAGCTGAGATATTGGCTGAGTTTGCTGTCACGGCTCAATTACAATCTTTTTCTTCATTGTAGGGTAGGTCTATGTCATACCTTGCCTGTCGCACATCAGCTATGCCACTTTGAAAGGGCAAATTATCTATCCTTCAAGGTAAATACTTTTGCACTACAATCCAACCAGTAAGGGATACCCAGGCAAATCCTACAAACAGAATAATATTTACGCCGATGTGTAAAGGTCTAGCCCAAGGTCGTGTGGCACTAATTTGCGTGGCACTGAAAGCAGACAGTAAAACTAATGCTACCACTATCAATCCAGCGATTAGGTGTGACGAGTGACCCAAAGAACCAAAGTGACCGAAAGTGCCAACAATGCCAACCGCCAGCAGTAGTAGCACTAAACTTACCATGCTGATGCCCATTGTATAGTGGAGCGATCGCACCTCTCTATTTCCGCCCAGAAATGGGGTAATAAAAGGGAATTGCTGCGAAGTTCTCGCCCGAAACATCCAAACGCCGGTGACTGCTAACATTAGATATGCCAGCAGGGACAATCCCATCGACCAGGCGGCTATTTTCCACAACCAAAGAAATGAAGGCAGATTCATAAGATTGATTGTAGATGGAGAGAGGGGGAGATGGGGGGAGTAGTAGTGCTGAGAGTGCTGAGTGGGGAATCTCACTTCTTTACTCAGCACTCGGAACTGTTTTGCTCAATGCCCAATAAATAATCAACAAAAAGGGCTGCTGAATTAGCAACCCTCAAATTTAGTAAAATTGTTTTTTTTAATCAACCGACGCTAAACCAAGGATTTGTAAGGGTTTTGTAGTATCTCCGGTTTTTGTATTAATTTGCTGCACAATTGTTTGGGTATTAATAGAGTCTTTTCCAGATGATGAGTCTGTATCAAACTCATAAGTACTGGGTTCGTCGAGCATCAGGCGATCGCACGGTATCTTATCGGATAAAATTGCACTTGCCATCATCCCTGTATGAATCTCCATTTGGCCTTTTCGCGGAGCTTCAAACACTAAACGTTGTCCAGGGAAAACAACCCTTTCAAAATACCAATTGGGAATATTGCAGATGCGAGCTACCTGTATTTTGCTCGTGGCATTAATGTAGCAGCAGAGAATTTTTCCCGATTGCTCAGGTGGTAGAGGATCTAATATTTGAGCCATAACTGCTGAGGAGCTTTACGCCACAATTTGACATTACACTAGCCAAGCCTAACACCCACCGATCCCCAGTTGCTGTAACTGCGACTACCAACTGAACTCTTTCTAGATTTTTTCTACCTAAAGACGTATCGGAGGTTATAAAAATTTTGTAAATATTTATGCTTTTTCTGCAATTTTACACTATGCGAACATCTTTGAATTTTTAATCTCTGGCAAAAAACCTTTAACTTCTTTAGGGCAGATAATTACAGAGTAGGTATGGTGAAGTTCCCCTTAGCTTGAGCCTAGTTCAAGAGTGTATTTTTGTGTTTCATCGATCCCACGATTAAAAGCCTGGGATCATCGCTTAATGAATAAACTCAATGTTATCGTAAAGCTATATGAAAAATGTCTTCATAAAGCCTCTCTTGATACTCTGCGTTTGATATGCAAAGCAATTTTATTGATTCCGACATCTGTGAAGAAAAGTTTCGCGCTTATCAATAATCGGCTTCAATGTCAAGCAAGATTGTCAGAGATTAAGAGCAGCCAAAACAAAAACACGCCTTAAAACTGGAATTTATCTCGCTTTCCCCCAAGATTGGCAAGATGGAAGTCAAAACACCCATGATGGAAAATCGAATTCTTTACGTTCGCCTTCCTTGTAACCCTATCTTTCCCATTGGGGTTGTCTACCTGAGCGATCACGTCCACAAACAGTTCCCCAATATCGAACAGCGCATTTTTGATTTGGGAACAGTGCCACCTTTAGATTACGCTACCGCCTTGGATCGCTGTATCGATGAATTTAAACCGACACTGCTAGTATTTTCTTGGCGGGATATTCAAATTTATGCGCCAGTTGGCGGACGTGGTGGTAATCCACTACAAAACGCTTTTGAATTTTACTACGCTAAGAATCCTCTATTGAAACTACGAGGGGGATTGGGCGGTTTACGAATCTTCATCGCTTACTATGTAGAATTATGGCAAAACCAGGGCTTAATCAAACGCGGTTTAAAGCGTGCCCAAAAATATAATCCTGATGCTCGTGTAGTTGTAGGTGGTGGTGCAGTTAGTGTATTTTATGAACAGTTGGGTAAAAGCTTACCTCAAGGGGCAATTATTTCTGTGGGTGAAGGCGAAACCCTGCTAGAAAAACTTTTAAGTGGCAGAGATTTTCGAGATGAACGCTGTTACGTTGTCGGAGAAACTCAACCACGGAAACGGCTAATTCACGAACAACCCACCCCACTAGAAAAAACAGCTTGTAACTACGACTATATCGAAAGCATCTGGCCGGAATTTAACTTTTACCTGCAAGAGCAAGACTTTTATATAGGTGTACAAACTAAGCGCGGTTGTCCTCACAACTGTTGTTATTGCGTCTACACTGTTGTGGAAGGGAAACAAGTACGCATCAACCCAGCAGATGAAGTAGTTGCTGAGATGCGCCAATTATACGATCGCGGCATTCGCAACTTCTGGTTTACCGATGCCCAATTCATCCCAGCGAAAAAATTTATCGACGATGCCATAGAACTCTTGCAAAAAATCGTCGATTCTGGTATGACAGATATCCACTGGGCAGCTTACATTAGAGCCGACAATTTGACACCCCAGTTGTGCGACTTGATGGCGAAAACCGGGATGAACTACTTTGAAATCGGGATTACCAGTGGTTCTCAAGAACTTGTGCGGAAAATGCGGATGGGGTATAACCTGCGAAACGTCTTGCAAAACTGCCGCGATTTAAAAGCAGCTGGTTTCAACGACTTAGTTTCCGTCAATTACTCCTTTAACGTCATTGACGAACGTCCCGAAACCATCCGCCAAACCATCGCCTACCACCGCGAATTAGAACGGATTTTTGGTGCTGATAAAGTTGAACCTGCCATTTTCTTTATTGGACTACAACCCCATACCCATTTAGAAGAGTACGCTTTTAAAGAAGGCATCCTCAAACCAGGATATGATCCAATGAGCTTGATGCCGTGGACAGCCAAAAAACTCCTCTGGAATCCCGAACCCCTTGGTTCATTCTTTGGTGAAGTCTGCTTGCAAGCTTGGCAACAAAACCCCAACGATTTCGGACGCGAAGTCATGAAAATTTTAGAAGAAAAACTGGGTTGTGCCGACTTAGAAGCAGCACTGACAGCACCATTAGAAACGAAAGAAAAACAGTTAGCAGGTGTATCTTAAAAAACACGAATTCTGAATTTCTCCCCCTCTCTTCCTCTGTGTCGCGCCAGTTGCTTCTCCCAAGGGGAGACGCTGCGCGAACAAGTCGGGAAACCCGCCCAACGCACTGGCTTCTCTGCTCCTCTGCGGTTATTTTTACCAAATCCCATGTTAGAAGGTTCAATCTTACAACAGCTAGAAACAGCCCATCGCCACACCACCAGGCCAATTCGATTCGGTGTTTACTACAAAAATACCTTAGTTGCCCTGTGCCACGCTTTAGAAGACCATATCTTAACCAACGACGGTACACCCTTAGTAATCACAGCCTTCCAAAAGGGTAAATGGTATCTACAAGAAGCTCAACGATATGCAGACATCGCCCAGTATAGCCGCGAGATTGCCATCATGGCTGCCGCTGAATCTGGCTTTGCTGAACATCCTACCAGCCAGCTACCCAATGTAGACTTAGTAGCATTAGATCCAAGTGATCCAGTGGCGCAGGAGTGGCACTTAATTATTTTATCGCCTAAATACACAGCAATGGTAATTTGTCAAGAATTATCAGATGCAGATTATGGCAGCACAGGGATACCGACATCAGACTTAGAGCGTAAATTCTATGGCTTGTGGACATTTGAGCCAGAGTTAGTGCAAGAGACAGCAGAAATAGCGATCGCTCACATCAGAAAATATAACCCAGAACTGGCGAAAAAACTCACCGCCGATAAAGAGCAAATTGTACCGTCAATGGACAGATCCCAAAATTTGGGTGCAGTTGTCTCCCGTGTAGTAGATTATCTCCAGACTGGGCAAGATAATTTATCCATACCAACAGCACTTCAGAAACAAACGCTAGATCGCAACTTGGTTTCTAACGAAATCCAAGCCTTTTTGCGGATGGCGCAACTGATGGATATGGCAGATGTCAACAATCCAATGGCAGCTGCGGAAGTAGTAGTTCTTGCTGAAGCGATCGCCCAGCTTTTGGATCTTCCCGCATGGCAGATTAAAAGGTTGCGGCTAGCGGCTTTGTTACATCGCATAGATCCATTACAAAATGCCGAAAGCGTTCTCACTGGCGGTATATCCACACGCTACCAAGAAGATGCCCCCAGTTCTCGCTTAAGTTGTCCCTTAGTACCGGGGGCGCAGGTATTGCGAACCATGCCACGACTGCGAGCAGTTGCCCAAATTATTACTCACCAAAGCGAGTGGTGGAATGGTTCAGGGGAACCAGCAGCTTTAGCTGGAGATGAAATTCCCCTAGAGTCGAGAATTTTGGCATTATTGGCAGACTTTCAGTGGCGGTTAAATCAGCGAAAATCGTCAAATCAAAGCCGGGAACAGATATTTACTCAAGCTTTAGATGAGTGCAAACAGCAACAATCTACCCGCTTTGATCCTAAACTTGTAGATACCCTAGCTTTATTAGTTATGGGTTTACAACAGGGACTCGACTTACCCCTAATGACACCCAAATTCAGCGCCGGTATCTGGATACTTGATTCCCAATGGGATAGCCACAGCAAGATAAGTGAGGAGATTAGTAGTTACTTTACATGAATATTGAAGCGATTAGATTAGGAAAACTCAAACAACTTCCAGGGGCAAATTTAGAAGATGAAGAACTCTCCCGACTGGATTTAAGCCGGATTAATCTTGCTGGCGCTACCCTTGTCGGCACTAATTTCGCTGGTTCTAAACTCGAAGGTGGGCATTTGGAGGGGGCAAATTTGATGGGAGCCAACCTCCAAGAAACTGACTTGCGGGCGAATTTGATGGGAGCAAATCTGATGCAAGCAGATTTAACGGGCGCTGACTTGCGGGGTAGTAATTTGCGTGGCGCTAACTTGATGGGAGCAAGACTCAGTGATGTGTCATTGGCGGGTGCTTTCTTGAGTGGTGCCAATTTAATAAATGTGAACTTGCAAGGCGTTGACTTGCGCGGTGCTGACTTGCGCGGTGCAAACCTGACTGGAGCAAATCTCAAAGGTGCAGATTTGAGTCGCGCCCATTTGCAAGGGGCTTTGTTGAGTGAAGCAAACCTGGAAGAAGCTGACTTGCGGGGGGCGAATTTGGCAGGGGCGAATTTGACGGGAGCGAATTTACTTTGTGCAGAGTTAGAAGGTGCAAATTTGAGCGGCGTTAATTTGAATAAAGCGTGTTTGGTGGGTACTGTGGTTGAGACGCTTGCGTAAAGAAAGATTGTACCAAAAAGCCCAGTATCCTTTGCTATTGTTAAAATTTTCGCAGATGAAGCAGGTGAAAATTTGTGAGCCTAACCGTACCTAGTCGCAGTCCCGATTAAGGAATCAAAGCATGACCGACGAAAGCCAATCAAACAACTCAGATGAAGAAGAGTTTGACCCGGTAACAGATCCAAGGGATTGGTCGGCAGCAGAAACAGAGTTAGCCTGTTTTGCGCTTGCCAGAAGCAAAGGTAAACGGTTGGTTAAAATCATCAACACCAAAAAACCACCTATGCCGATTATTTGTATTTTTGAGGACTACCGAGAATGACACCCGTCGCCGCCCAAGTCTCTATCACCACAATCATTCCCATGTTGACCGCGATCGCAAATCGGCAATGGGAACAGTTCAAAGAACTGGAGGCAGATTTTGTATCCCAGTATGGAGTAGAGGTATGGCAAGAGGTTTTTAATTTCCGTCTCAAGCCAGCACTAGATAAAGATTCTGACAGATGGCTACTAATTCAGTGGTGTAGTGAAGGAATTATCTCAGTCAAAAATGTGGCGTAGGTGCGATCGCAAATAGTTCTAATATTCTTTGCGCTCGCTGCTGTTTAATGGTGTTAGATTGCGTCATCGTTTTTATTCCCATCCGAAGGTCACTACTTCGCCGTTTCGTAGTATCGTTGCCAAGAATGAATTTTAAAGTCGATTATCCATTAGAATGTAGAACAGTTGCCGAGTTCATAGTCCCAGGCGATCGCTATAACAGGAAACCTTAGATCACTCTGAAAATCTTTCAATCCAAAGGATATCTTTATCAATTTGCATAATCTGACGTTCGATCGCAGTTTTGATATCTTCACTAGGATGTAATTCAGCTTCTTTTTGATACCGAATTCCACGTCGTTCGTATGCTGCTAGTTTGGAATCATACAGCGTTTTTCAGGTAAATGAAGTACACAGGTAGGGGCACAACATTGTTGTACCCTTACAATAATCTGTACCTCACGAAGTTGCAATCTGCTGTATTAATAGTTTTCCCAAAAATAAAAATAAATTAGCTATCTTCAGAATACTTTACCCATTTTTAATTTTTAAGACTTCGCCCTCGTATCCACAAAGCTAGTACACTCATTAACAACACCCCCATAACTCCTTGCAGGGGATTATTATTCACACCAGTTACCCAATCAGGAACTTGGCCAGAATATTTCACTAATTCCCCAACATTAATAATGTAGTAACCCCAAACTAAACCACCATGCAGACCAATTGGTAAACCCAAGCGTCCCCTCCGCCAACGCTTTCCCCATACTTGCGTTAACCCCAGCAGTACTAAAGCTGGAAATTGCGGCAGTGTATGAATAATTGCCTCCAAGGGTTTAATAAAGTGCAATGTAGCAAACGCAGTTGCATCTGTCCACAGTGCCACACGCGGACTGTAATCTCGTTGTAATTCATCTAGCAACCAGCCTCGGAATAATAATTCCTCAGCAAATCCAATACCTAAGCCAACAAGTAAACCCTCTAAAACAATTTTCAGCAAGAAAACTTTCGGTTGTTGCCACACCAACCAACCCAATAAACTTTCTACCCCAAAAAGGATCAAAATATTAATTATGCCGATAGCCAAGCCACGCAGTAAATCCACACCGTTTTGCCGCGTGAATTCTAAACCATAATGCCGCAGAATTTGGGGCTGCTGGTAGACATATTTACCCCATAGTCTCAGGAGAAAAATAAACACTGCATATAACAATACCAATGTCAATATACTTTCTAAATTTGAATCATGCACTAGTAAGTATATTGGTGCAGCCAATGGCAACCATAGCAGCAATAAAGTCAAAATAAAAGCACCCAGCCTAATAGGGGCAGGGCGTTCGGCTAAACGGACAAGGTTTTTTTTCATACCAAGTAAGTCACCAATCACCAGTCAACACTCTAAATTTCGACCAATGACCAATGACCAATGACCAATGACTAATGACTAATGACTATTCATCAGGTTCAATCGTGCTACTTAAACCGTGACTTATCAATGTTTCGCAATAGAACTCAGCGTGTTCCTGAGCGCAAGTAATGACTAAAGCTAGCCCGTTAGTGTGGGCTTCCATCATGATGCTAACAGCCTGGGGTTGCGTAAGGCTTGATACAGTGGCTATTAGTGACTGCACAACATGCTCCATCGAGTTGTAGTCGTCGTTATGGAGCAAAACGCGATACCGAGGCGCGAGCTTGCGGGTTGTGGAAGGCTTTTCAATGGTTTCAACTGACACGGCTCTTTGCTCTTTTCTCGTTAATTCACTACAACAATGTTTCTGTCCAGCGATCGCTTAACAGTTATTTACCTATTCTATAGTATTTCTGTCCAGATACTATCCTAGAAAAACCCTTTGCTGCCACAGATTGGTCGTATTAGTTTTGCGTAGCTACTTGTGAGGCAGATGTCTAAGACATGGCTGGCGTAAGAGTGCTACCCTAATTTTAACAGAAGCTTTCCTTAAACGTAGTGCATTTTCACTTTGAAGATTAAGGAAGTTGCAAAATAATCCCTGCCCCTGCCCAAACTGCATAATGATCGACATTAGCCGAGATTTTCTTCAACCGGGACAAATTGTGTCTTTAGAGTATAGCGACAGGAATCTGTATGCAGAAGTCATTCAATTTGTAGTTTCCCGCCAGTTGTGCTGGGTGCGTCCTTTATTTATGGTTACTTTGATTCAAGAATCACCGCTAATTACCGATTTGCGAGATGCGTCTGACTTGCTTTGGCCTGCCAATTTATTTCGGCCAGCTTTAGACACAGAAGTAATTACCTTCTTGAGCCAAGTTTTAGCAAAAGAACCAAAAACGGAACCTGATTCAGCTGCCAAACAGCAACTCAATCAGTTTATTCACCAACTTTGGCAAGCATATCAAGAGGGATTGGGCATTAGGGATTAGGGCATTGGGCATTTATCATTCTCCCCCCACTCCCCACTCCCTCCCTCAGTCGTAGCGTATACCAGCATCTTTCATGCGTTGAATTCCTTCTTGCAACCGTTCATCGCTAATAGTTAAAGCAATGCGGAAAAAGCCTTCTCCAGATGCACCGTAACCACTACCTGGCGGCACAAGAATGCCACATTTGTCAAGTAGCAAAGTTACAAATTCTGCTGAGGAATATCCTGGGGGCACAGGTGTCCAGACGTAAAGGGTAGCTTTCGGAGGCTGAATTGGCCAACCTAGAGATTGCAACCCATTCACGATAATGTCGCGGCGATTTTGGTAAACCGACATGATGGTTTGGAGTTCTGCTTCAGTGGTAGTAGAATAAGCTGCGATCGCACATGCTTGAATTGCCTTAAACACCCCAGAATCAACGTTAGTTTTTACCTGTGTCAAGCCTTTAATACCGACAGCATTACCAACAACAAAACCAACCCGCCAGCCTGTCATATTGTACGACTTAGACAAACTGTGAAATTCGAGCGCTACATCTTTCGCGCCCGGAATTTGCAGCACACTAGGCGGTTTATAGCCATCGTATGCCATTTCTGAGTAGGCGTTGTCATGACACAACAAAATATCATACTGCTTGCAGAAAGCTACCAATTCCTCAAAAAACTCTAGTGTTGCCAGTGCCCCAGTCGGATTATTGGGATAATTAATCCATAACAGCTTTGCTTTTTGGGCGACTTCTTCAGGTATCGCACTCAAATCAGGCAAAAAACCGTTTTCTGCCTTCAGGGGCATAGGAAAAGACTCACCACCAGCGAAGATTGTCGAAGTCCGATACACGGGATAACCAGGATCTGGTATTAGTGTATAGTCTCCTGCTTCCACAAACGCTAAGAAAGTATTATGAATTGCTTCCTTGGAACCAATTGAAGAAACAACCTCTGTATTTGGGTTCAACCCCGTCACCCCAAACCGACGTTCCATCCACTTCGCCGCAGTCTCGCGGAATTCTTTCGTACCTTGGTAAGGTGGATAATTGTGGTTGGCAGCGTCTTCAATCGCCTCATGCATTACCTGAAGGATATGACTGGGAGTAGGTTTATCTGGATCGCCAATAGCCATATTGATGATATCAACTCCCTTGGCAACGAGTTCATTCTGTTTGTGGACAATTTCAGCAAACAGATAGGGAGGAATTTTTTCTAGGCGTTTAGCGAACTGCATGGCGATTTACTACGAATGCACAATGTAAAGGGTCATTAGCACAGTTTACGCCACTTGAGGTATTTAAATAATCAACCTCATAGAAAAATACAAACAATGATATCCCCCCTGCCTTTACTAAAACTTGTTTTACCTACTTGAAATTTTGATTGCTCTAGTCTTAATCAAATTCAGCGGATATAGCCAAGAAGCCTCTATGCCTAAGCAATTAGGAATATCCCCAGCTAGAAACCAACTGAATTCGACCAGCATCCATCTCTGCCATTAATAATTCTAGAGCTTCGTAATCAACATCAGAAATGTAACCCAGTTCCGTCAGTTCTGAGTTGATTTCATTTTCTATCTCAGGAGTTAGTTTTTTAATGTCAAGAGCTTTTTCTACCAATTTACGAATAGCGTACTGAGTTCTCATAAGTAATAACCCAATTGTATATGATACTAATTATCCCAGATTGTTCTCAGTATAAAGAGTGATCTAAATACTAACTTCTAGTGATCTAGATCACATCTTAATTAGTTGATAGATAATGCGCTCTGACTCTGTGCTATGCCATCAGCAACGCTAAAGTGGGAGATTTAACTTACCGTTAAGACTTAGCTAAATTAGCTTTAGTTATAGACTAAGCAAGTTTTCTCAGCATAGTTACTGATGAGTTGTCTGCTCTATGGCTGTCTATGTTGATTGTTTTTGAACTGAGATAAAAAAAAAGTATATATAAGCACATTTTAAACTGGAATTATAACAATCTTTAAACAGACATACTAAAGCAATAAAGATTCAGCAAAGAGACCTAAGACATATGGTCGATGCAACAAAATAGAGTTTATGTTCAAATAATTCTTAGCTTGACGCTTCAATAATTCTCAATAGGATGTAACTATGCAAGCAGTGCTTAACTATCCCAAGATTGCAGTTATTCGCCCCCAAGGGTGTTTGAATGCTGCAAACGCCTTGGAATTTGAACGAGATATGACCACAGCGTTGGCACAAATTGGTATTTCCATCTTGGTAGTAGACCTAGCAGCGGTAGAATCGTTAGACAGCGCGGGGTTGATGGCATTGTTATCTACACACAAGCTGGCTCTTACTTTAGGACGGGGTTTCCGACTTTGCGCTGTTGCTCCGTCAATTAGAATTATTTTTGAACTGACGCAACTCGACAGGGTGTTTGAAATATTAGACGGTGATGCCGAGTTGGCTGCAACATAACTTTATGTAAAAGCCCAAAGGTTCGGGCAATAAGTGGACTTTATGTAAAGGAGTTGTAAGTTGCAACGAGAAACTATGTTAAAAGACCTAATTCAATGCTAATGTTGGGTTTGAGTAGCTGTAATTAAGGTAGCTAGAAGATAGCACAGTGGCTGTTGCAGTTGAAAGATTAATAACATCGGATATTTTAAAACCAGGGCGTTACCTGGGTAATGAGCGTTTAGCTGTACACAAACCTTGGGATACGACAGCAATACGCTGGGTCTTAACCTACCCAGAAGTATATGAAGTTGGTGCATCCAATTTAGGGCATATCATCCTCTATAACATCTTGAATGCCCAACCGCGTCAATTGTGCGATCGCGCCTACCTCCCAGGAAAAGACTTGGCAGCCAAACTACGCGAAACTAATACGCCATTGTTTGCGGTAGAGTCAAAGCGATCGCTCACAGAATTCGACATTTTAGGTTTTAGCCTCAGTTACGAACTGGGTGCTACTAATATCCTCGAAATGTTGGATTTAGCTGGAATTCCCTTGACGTGGCGAGAACGCCAAAAAGCAGAGGAAGAATCTATTAGTCCCCAGTTCCAGTTTCCGTTGATTTTTGCTGGTGGGCAAACAGCGACATCGAATCCTGAGCCTTACGCCGACTTCTTCGACTTTTTCGCCCTTGGAGATGGAGAAGAACTTCTACCAGAAATTGGTTTGGTTTTAGAAGAAGGCAAACAAGCCCGATTGAGTCGGGAAAATCTGTTACTGGATTTAGCACAGATACCAGGCGTATATGTCCCCCAGTTTTACGACATGGCAGAGGATGGCTCAGTTCATCCGCGTCGCCCAGACGTGCCAAAACGAATTCTGCGACGGGTTGCAACTCCCATACCAGCATATTCCATTGGGTTAGTTCCCTACGTAGAAACGGTGCATGACCGCTTGACCATTGAGATTCGGCGTGGTTGCACTCGTGGCTGTCGCTTCTGTCAACCAGGAATGCTGACTCGACCAGCACGGGATGTAGAACCGGATCAGGTGGTAGAAGCGATTGAACAAGGTATGCGGGCAACTGGTTACAACGAGTTTTCCTTACTATCTCTGAGTTGTTCTGATTATTTGTCCCTACCAGCAGTGGGGATGGAAATCAAAAATCGGCTAAAAAATGAAAACATTTCTCTGACTCTACCAAGCCAACGAGTAGACAGATTTGATGAGAATATTGCCAACATCCTTGGAGGTACGCGCCAAGGTGGACTGACTTTTGCTCCAGAAGCTGGAACTCAGCGGATGCGAGACATCGTGAATAAGGGTTTGACAAATGAAGAATTGTTGCGGGGGGTGAAAACGGCTTGGGAGCAAGGCTGGGATAAAATAAAGTTGTATTTTATGATTGGCTTGCCGGGTGAGACAGATGTTGATGTTTTGGGCATTGCGGAAACTGTCAGCTGGCTACAGCGAGAATGTCGGGGCAAAGGCAGAAAACCCCTAAACTTTAACCTGACAATTTCTAACTTTACACCCAAGCCCCATACACCATTCCAGTGGCACTCAGTCTCTACCACTGAATTTAAGCGCAAACAAAACCTGTTGCGGCAAGAATTCCGCCGGATAAAGGGAGTGAAGGTAAATTTTACCGATGTCCGCATTTCGGCAATGGAAGATTTTGTGGGCAGAGGCGATCGCAATTTGGGCAAAGTAATCCGCCGTGCCTGGGAATTGGGTGCAGGTATGGATTCCTGGTATGAAAATTTAGATCAGGCTTTTAGTGCTTGGGGGTCTGCGATCGCTCAAGCCGGTTTAGATTGGAAATACCGCCAAGTAGAAAATGGCGAATGGAATTTGTTTCACGCACAAGAGCAGAAAAGATTGGCAGATGTGGAAAATACCCCACTCCCCACTCCCCACTCC
>NZ_JABXKM010000141.1 GCF_017115025.1 Nostoc sp. NOS(2021)
GAAACAGGAAATTTAGTTCCCTCCCCTTTATAAGGGGAGGGTTAGGGTGGGGTAAAACCTTGGTGAATCAGCTATTTCAGACTTGTGTATACACCATAGCCCCGCCGGTTCTTAGGGGAGACAAAGCGCAGCGTTGGCTCTTTGGGGTTCTTCGGGTTTAATAAGTAATCAAGCGGACATGATATCATCCGCCTCATCCCTCTCATCTCCATCATCCCCCTTACCATGCGTGTCAACTTAAGCCCTGGTGAATGGAATTCGCGGCTACACAAACGAAGTCCACCTTCTCTTTTCTACGAGAGGCTGCGCCAACGAGACGCTACGCGAACGTCGACTAATACAAAATCAAGGATTCTTAACCCACGGAGGTGGGTTTTGTCTGTGTAGACGCGGTTTATAACCGCCCTTTTAACCTTAAGTTGACACCAATGCCCCCTCACTCCCCACTACAAAAAAATATGCGAATTCCCACCGCAACTTATCGAATTCAGTTTACACCTCAGTTTGGCTTTGACAACGCTAGAGCGATCGCAACTTATCTGGCAGATTTAGGTATTTCCGATTTGTATGCTTCCCCGATTTTCAAAGCCAAAACCGGGAGTACACACGGCTACGATATAGTAGATGCCACTCAACTAAACCCAGAACTGGGAACTAATGAATCCTTTGATGCATTAGTTGATCAAGTTCAATCCCTTGGTATGGGCTGGTTACAAGATATTGTGCCCAACCACATGTCCTATACCAGCGAAAACCCTTACTTAATGGACGTATTGGAACACGGGCCAGATTCAAGTTATACCGACTACTTCGACCTTTCTTGGAATGCTCCTTTTGGCGATCGCCAAGAGCGAATCCTAGCACCGCTGCTGGGAGACTTCTACGGCGTATCCTTGGAAAACGGACACATTCAACTACAATATGAAGAAAACGGTTTAACTGTAAACTATTACAGCTTGAAACTGCCACTGCGGTTAGAGTCTTACACAAAAGTTATCATTCATAATCTGGGTAAACTGACGCGCACACTGGGACGCAATCACCCCGATTTTATTAAACTATTGGGGATTCTCTACATTCTCAAAAATGTGCCTTCAGAGGTGGCGGGAAAACAGCGACAAGACCAAATCGCATTTATTAAAGGATTGGTTTGGGAAATCTACACCACAAATGATGCCATCCGCGAGTTCATTGATGAAAATATCAAAACTTTCAATGGAGAAGCGGGTAATTCCGAAAGCTTTAACCTCCTAGATGATTTACTGAATGACCAGTTTTATCGTCTCGCCTTCTGGAAAGTTGGGGCGGAGGAAATGAACTACCGCCGTTTCTTTACAGTCAATGAACTGATTTCAGTGAAAGTTGAAGAACTGCGGGTTTTTAATAACACCCACAGCTTCATTCAGAAGTTAGTAGAGGAGGGCAAATTTACAGGTTTACGAATTGATCATATTGATGGACTTTATAATCCAATCCAGTATCTCGAAAGGCTGCGGGAAAAAACGGGTGATGTTTATATCACTGTGGAAAAGATTTTAGAACTTACAGAAGACCTGCCGGAGAATTGGGAAATTGAAGGAACATCAGGATATGACTTTTTAAACTATGTAAATGGGGTATTTTGTCAAACAGAAAATCAATCACAGTTCGATAAAATCTACCATAACTTTATCGGTTCCAGAGTAGATTATTCAACCATTGTCAAGGAGAAAAAGCACCTGATTTTGGAAAAGAATTTAGCAGGTGATATTGACAATCTGGCACTTTTGTTAAAGAACGTTTCCAGCAAATATCGCTATGGCAATGATTTTACACTGAATGGATTAAAAAGAGCGATCGCCGAAGTTTTGACACTGTTCCCGATTTACCGCACCTATATTACCCCCGATGGAATTGGAGAAAGCGATCGCGCTACCATTGAGAAAGTAATTCATCAAGCCAAAGAAGAAACGCCCCTGTTGCAGCACGAACTGACCTTTATTGAAAAGTTAATGCTACTAGAGTTTGATAATTCTCTGACTCAAACAGAACGCGAGCAGTGGATATATTTTGTCTTGCGAATGCAGCAATACAGCGGCCCGCTAATGGCGAAAGGCGTAGAAGACACCACTTTATATGTTTACAATCGGTTGCTGTCGCTGAATGAAGTGGGGGGTAATCCCGGTCATTTTGGGATTTCAGTAACCAAATTTCATGCCTTTAACCAACAGCACCAAGCAACTTGGCCTCACACAATGAACACCACCGCCACCCACGACACCAAACGCGGCGAAGATGTGCGGGCCAGGTTGAATGTCCTCTCAGAAATCCCAGAGGAATGGGAGCAGCAGGTAAATACTTGGAGCGCCATTAATCGAGGACATCGGAGCCATCGCCACGGGTTCGCTATGCCCGATCGCAACGATGAGTATTTTATCTATCAAACGCTGGTGGGGGCGTTTCCCTTTGCCGAAGATGAACATACATCCTTCGTGGAACGGGTGAAGGACTATATAATTAAGGCAATTCGAGAAGCAAAAGTGCATACAGCATGGTTGCGACCTGATAGCGAGTACGAAGAAGCTTGTACCTCCTTTATTGAGAAGGTACTTGACCCTTCCATCTCTGGGGAATTTTTAGAAGTTTTTCGCCCTTTTCAACAGCGAATTGCTGACTATGGTATATTCAATTCCCTTTCCCAAACTCTACTGAAGATTACCGCCCCCGGCGTACCCGACTTTTACCAGGGAACAGAACTTTGGGAACTGAGTCTAGTTGATCCAGACAATCGCCGTCCCGTGGATTTTGAACAGCGACGTACTTACTTAAGTGCCATCCGCGAGCAGGTAAAAACAGATATTCTGGGACTGATTCAGAAGTTACTGAACCAGAAAACAGACGGCAGAATCAAACTGTTTTTAACGGCTCAGTTACTCCAAGCTAGAACAAACTATGTTTCATTATTCCAGGACGGCGACTATCTGCCGTTAGAAGTTCAGGGAACCTACGCCAATCACATTATCGCCTTTGCGCGACGGGAGGGGAATCAAACAGCGATCGCGATCGCGCCTCGCTTTTTAACTAGCCTCATCCAGCCTGGAGACAACCCCTTGGGCGAGTCAGTTTGGCAAGATACGCATCTGCAATTACCCCCTGGAACTTCCCTCACCTGGAAAAACGTCATAACTCAGCAACCCTTACAAGTTACAGAAACATTATCTATCGCAGCAGCCCTCGCCCATTTTCCAGTTGCTTTGTTAGTTAGTAGTGCTGAGTGAAAAGATAAATCTGTCCCACGCAGAGAGAACCCCGTAAAAACTCTGCGTTCCTCACCCCGTCAAATTGAAATTATGACCACTCCACCAACACTCACCACCGCGCAGATTGACACCGTGCGGGCCCATATCAAAAAAACGTGGAAAACCTTAACGCGATCGCACGAACATTTATTACAATCTGCAAAGGATACTAAACTAGACCACAAAACCGAGACTCCCTGGCTCGTCTACATTTCCCCCCAAGAAGATTGTCCCAACGTTCAGACTGTGTTGGAGCGATCGCTATCTCCCAAGGATATGCAAAGAATTGAAATTCGCACTTTACCCTCGGAAGTCGAAGCAATTAAAGAGCATGGATTATTATACCTGCCAGGGCCTTATGTCGTACCCGGTGGCCGCTTTAACGAAATGTATGGCTGGGACAGCTACTTTATATTACTGGGACTTTTGCGCGATGAAGAATGGGATTTAGCCCAAAGCCAGGTAGATCAATTGCTGTACCAGGTGCAGCATTATGGCACCATCCTCAATTCCAACCGAACTTATATGCTGTCGCGATCGCAGCCTCCAGTCCTCAGCATGATGGTTTTGGCGCTATTCCAGCACACCCAGGATGAAGAGTGGTTAAAGTCAGCCGTACCACTTTTAGAGCAATTTTACTATTACTGGGTAGTAGCGCCCCACCTGAATCCCGCAACAGGCTTATCTAGATTCTATGCCTTTGGGGAAGGAGCCGCGCCAGAAGTTTTGTTCTCCGAGCGGGATGAGGAGGGAAAAAGCCACTACGATCGCGTCAAGGAGTATTACCAAACTTCTGAGGTTGAAGATTATGATGTAAATCTTTACTACGATCGCGAAAATGACGAACTGACCAACCTATTTTACAAGGGCGATCGCACCATGCGCGAGTCCGGTTTTGATATCACCAACCGATTTGGCCCTTTCAGTGCTGATATCCTCCACTACGCTCCTGTGTGCCTCAACAGTTTGCTGTATCAGATGGAACAAGACTTAGCCCAAATTAACGATATTTTGGGGAACGAAGAATTGCAACAACAATGGCGCGATCGTGCAGATATCCGCCGCGATCGCATCGATCAGTGTCTCTGGGATGAAGAACAGGGACTATATCTCGACTATAACTTCCAGAGTGGAGAACGCCGCCGCTACGAATTTGCTACCACATTCTATCCCCTGTGGCTGGGAATTGCTTCTGTTGCCCAAGCCCAGCGCGTAGTGGAAAATCTTTCTTTATTTGAAGCCCCAGGCGGAATCTTTACCAGTACTCATGTCACCGGAAACCAGTGGGATGCGCCTTTTGGCTGGGCACCATTGACGTTAATTGCTGTTCAGGGACTTCACCGTTATGGGTACCATCCAGAAGGCGATCGCATTGCTAACAAATTCCTGGCTATGGTAATTAAAGAATTCGAGCGTCACAACACCATAGTTGAGAAATATGATGTTGAACGCTGTTCTGCCAACGTTTCCGACGATATCTCCTTTGGATATAGTTCTAACGAAGTTGGTTTCGGGTGGACAAATGGAGTTGTTTTGGAACTCTTAGCAGCCCGTGGGAAAAAAGTTTAAATAAAAAGGCGTGAGGAAAAAACTCACGCCTTTATCTTATTTATTACACTTGACTCTATAGGAATCCGGTTTGATTCCTGAATTTACTTGCGAATAGGGAATAGGTGTTAGCCAAGAAGCCACATTAATTCAACTAGATCAAGATATTCTGGATTGGTTTAAAAGCAAAGGAAAAGGCTACCAATCTCTAATTAACTCCGCTCTTTGCTCTTATATTGAGCATAATTCATCGCTACTAATTATTATCATGCACCTGAAATTTACTACAGAGTGCAAAGCTTTTCATGGATATTTAAGGGTGGAGAAATTTTCTTTCATTAGCCGCCTGTCCAATTAACATTATTACTAGCTATTACTATTAAAAAATATTAAATTTTTGATAAAGTTAGTATTAATTTACCTATAAATTTACTGTTCTACGGCAATCTCTAAAATATATTCGTCGGGAGTTGACATTATTTATGGTAAATACTACCATAAATAGGAGAAGCATCTTTTAAGGAAGCTCTTGCATGACAACTTTTTTGCCAGATTTGGACTATGTACATAAACAGCAAAGTCAGCAGAACCAGGAACTAAACCTCTCTGTGGATGACTACAGCTTACTGACCGACCTTTATCAGTTGACGATGGCAGCTTGTTACACAGGCGAAGGTATAGAACAACGACGGGCAAGCTTTGAGTTATCTGTCAGGCGATTGCCAGAGGGTTTTGGTTATTTAATTGCAATGGGGCTGACGCAGGCATTGGAATATTTGGCCAAAATCCGCTTTAGTGCCTCGCAAATCGCGGCATTACAGGCAACGGGAATTTTTGCTCACGCAGGCGATCGCTTTTGGTCACTACTAGCTGAGGGAAAGTTTACGGGTGATGTTTGGGCAGTACCAGAAGGGACAGCCGTCTTTGCCAATCAGCCACTGTTGCGCGTAGAAGCACCTCTTTGGCAAGCGCAACTAGTGGAAACTTACCTCCTGAATACGATTAATTATCAGACTTTGATTGCCACAAAAGCAGCACGGTTGCGGGATGTAGCGGGGGAGTCAGCAACACTTTTAGAATTTGGGACAAGACGAGCATTTAGTCCCCAGGCTGCTTTGTGGGCAGCGCGGGCGGCGTTGGCAGGTGGGTTAGATGCCACTTCCAATGTGTTAGCGGCGCTACAACTGGGAGAAAAGCCAAGTGGTACGATGGCACACGCCTTAGTGATGGCGTTCTCAGCAATAGAAGGCACTGAAGAACAAGCTTTTAGTGCATTTCATCGATATTTTCCGGGTGCGCCATTGCTGATTGATACTTATGATACCGTTGCTGCTGCCCAGCGCTTGGCCCAAAAAGTAAATTCCGGGGAAATGGAATTAACAGGAGTGAGATTGGACTCAGGAGATTTAGTTACCTTATCAAAACAGGTGCGATCGCTCCTTCCTGGTGTGCCAATTTTTGCCAGTGGCGACTTAGATGAGTGGGAAATTGCCAGATTAAAAGCTGCTGGGGCCGAAATTGATGGTTACGGACTGGGAACGCGACTAGTTACGGGTTCGCCTGTAAATGGAGTTTATAAACTTGTAGACATTGATGGCATCCCAGTGATGAAGCAGTCAAGTGGTAAGGTTACTTATCCAGGGCGCAAGCAGATTTTTCGCTCGTTTACGGGAGGTAAGGTAAAAGCAGACAGGTTGGGACTTTTAGGTGAAATTCCTTTGGAAGAAGAACCTTTGTTGGAGTTGGTAGTGCAAGAAGGTGAACGAGTGCAGCCGTTGGAGTCGTTGGCAACAATTCGTCAGCGTACCGCCGCCTCAGTTGCCAGTTTGCCAGAACAGACACGGCGTTTGGATCATCCTATCTCGGTGCAAGTGGAAATTTCTCAGGGGTTACGGGTGTTGACGGAGGAAACTAAGAAACGAACCGCAGAGGCGCAGAGAAGCCAGTGCGTTGCGGGGGTTCCCCCCGTTGTAGCACCTGGCGCGACACAGAGGTAAAAGTACTCTTTCAGTCTGTCTTAATTACGAATTACGAATTACTATGAGAATTGCTTTGTTTGGTACTAGTGCCGATCCACCAACTGCTGGACATCAAGAAATTCTGAGTTGGTTGTCTAAGCGTTATGATTGGGTAGCGGTTTGGGCAGCGGATAATCCATTTAAGTCTCATCAAACACCCTTAGAACATCGGGCGGCAATGCTGCAACTGTTGATTGCGGATATAGACGCACCACGTCACAATATTGCTTTGGAACAGGAATTGAGTAGCTTCAGAACACTGGAAACAGTGGAAAAAGCGAAGCTTACTTGGGGTGAGGACGCGGAATTGACGTTGATCGTTGGTTCAGATTTACTGAGTCAGTTACCACGTTGGTATCACATTGAAGATTTGTTACAGGAAGTGCAACTACTGATCGTGCCGCGACCGGGATATGCAATAGATGAATCTAGTTCAGAGGTAGTGCAAAAGCTGGGAGGGAAGATTGCGATCGCTAGTCTGACCGGTCTAGATGTTTCCTCAACAGCGTACCGCGAACATGGAGATTCTGAAGCCCTCACAGCCCCTGTAGTTGCCTATATTAATCGAGAGCATTTGTACAAATGCCAGGACGTTCCCAAAAAAAGATTCCAACTCCGTTAAACCAACAACCTTTGGCTGATTTCAAGGTTGGTGTTGATAATGTAATTTTTTCTGTAGATACTGCCCAAAATCGGCTGTTAGTTCTATTAGTAATGCGACAGCAAGAACCATTTTTAAATCATTGGAGTCTTCCCGGTACTTTGGTGCGTCCAGGAGAGTCTTTAGAAGATGCCGCCTATCGCATTATGGCAGAGAAAATTAAGGTCAACAATCTCTATTTAGAACAACTGTATACATTTGGCGGGCCGAATCGCGATCCACGGGAAGCAACCGATAGTTATGGTGTGCGTTATCTATCAGTTAGTTACTTTGCCCTAGTGCGATTTGAAGAAGCGGAATTGGTTGCCGATCGCATGACTGGCATAGCTTGGTATCCGGTAAAAGAAGTGCCGCAATTAGCTTTTGACCATAATGAAATTCTGGCTTATGGGCATAGGCGGTTGCGAAATAAATTAGAGTATAGCCCAGTGGCTTTTGAAGTCTTGCCAGAAATGTTCACCTTGAATGATTTATATCAGTTATACGCCACAGTTTTAGGTGACAATTTTTCCGATTATTCTAATTTTCGGGCGCGTCTACTCAAGTTAGGTTTTTTATGCGATACCAGAATTAAGGTATCACGCGGTGCTGGTCGTCCAGCTAGTTTGTATAAGTTTGACGCCGAAGCTTTTGCTCCCTTAAAGGATAAACCTTTGGTGTTTATTTAATGAACCGCTACATAGAGTTGAAAGTTCAAAGTCAAGGCAATTAATTTTAACCCTTGACTCCTAACTCCTAACTCCTAACTCCTAACTCCTAACTAACCAAAAATGAAGATTGCGATCGCTCAAATTAATCCGACAATTGGGGATTTGCTTTTAAATGCCCAAAAAATCCTGGAGGCGGCACAACGAGCAGCATCTAGCGGTGCGCGTTTGTTATTGACACCAGAACTTTCTTTGTGTGGCTATCCACCAAGAGATTTATTACTAAATCCTAGTTTTGTGGAAGCGATGGGCATCACTTTACAAAACTTGGCCCAGGATTTACCACCAAATTTAGCTGTATTGGTAGGAACTGTTGAACAGAACCTCAAAGCCTCTATTACTGGCGGTAAAACTTTATTTAACAGCATAGCTTTGTTAGAAAATGGCAAGGTCAAGCAACTTTTTCACAAGCGACTTTTGCCTACTTACGATGTATTTGATGAACGTCGCTATTTTGAACCAGGCTTGGAAGCTAATTATTTCACTTTAGATAATATCCATATTGGCGTAACTATTTGCGAAGATTTATGGAATGATGAGGAATTTTGGGGCAAACGTAGTTATACAGTGAATCCGATTGCTGACTTAGCAATTTTGGGTGTAGATTTGATTGTAAATTTGTCTGCTTCCCCCTACACTGTCGGCAAACAGCAGTTTCGAGAAATAATACTCAGGCATAGTGCAGTACGTTTTCAACAACCGATTATTTATGCTAATCAGGTTGGCGGAAATGATGACCTAATTTTTGATGGGCGTAGTTTTGCTTTGAATCGTCAAGGTGAAATTATGTGTCGTGCCCGTGGCTTTGACACCGATTTAGTGGTAGTCGAATTTGATGAGGCGCAACGAGATTTGCAGTTGGGTTCTGTAGCACCTGTATATGAGTCAGAAGATGAAGAAATTTGGCAAGCTTTGGTTTTGGGAGTGCGAGATTATGCTCGCAAGTGTCGCTTTTCTAAAGTAGTGTTGGGTTTAAGTGGCGGGATTGACTCTGCAATAGTAGGTGCGATCGCAGCTGCTGCACTTGGTAAAGAAAATGTCCTTGGTGTACTCATGCCTTCGCCTTATAGTTCTGAGCATTCCATCAGTGATGCTGTGGCATTAGCCGAAAATTTGGGGATTAAGACTAATCTTTTACCAATTGGCGAGTTAATGCAAGGCTTCGATCAAACTTTAGGTGATTTGTTTGCGGGTACAGAGTTTGGACTGGCTGAAGAGAATATCCAATCTCGGATTCGCGGTAATTTATTAATGGCGATCGCTAATAAATTTGGCTATCTACTTTTATCTACCGGTAATAAGTCAGAAATGGCAGTTGGTTACTGTACCCTCTACGGCGATATGAATGGCGGGTTAGCAGTGATTGCAGATGTTCCTAAAACTCGTGTGTATTCACTTTGCCAATGGTTAAATCGCAATCATGAAATCATCCCGCAAAATGTCTTGACTAAAGCACCCAGCGCTGAACTCAAACCGGGTCAAGTGGATCAAGACTCTCTCCCGCCCTACGAAATTTTGGACGATATTTTGCAACGCCTGATTCATAATCACCAATCAGCAACGCAAATTATTGCAGCCGGTCACGATCCGGTGATTGTAGACCGAGTAATCCAAATGGTGGCGCGGGCTGAATTTAAACGGCGACAAGCACCCCCCGGCTTAAAAATAACCGATCGCGCTTTTGGAACTGGTTGGCGAATGCCAATTGCTAGTAACTGGATTGGTGTCAAAAACGCTTACCAGACTAAAACCATAGCTACACCTACCTTAGTCTGTAGGGATGGACAAGATGCCTATCCGCGAATCAAGTAGTAGCCTATCAAGGTCAGGACTTACGCAAACAATAGCCGAAAAGAATGATTTTCAGGTAGGGGCAATTCATGAATTGCCCCTACAGCGTGTAGTTTTGCGTAAGTCCTAAAGGTAAACGGGGACGCGGGGACAATTTCCCTCACCGCGTCACCCGATCACCACGTTTTTTCCTCACCGCAGATTTTTTACTCTCCATTTATCAAGACGTTCCATTAGCTGCCAGAGAATGTTTTTCACATCTTCCAGTACAACTTTATACTCATCATATGTATATATATCTTCTAAGTCTAAGTAGCTATAGTGGAGTGTGAACCAACTATATTTTGGGTAAATTGCAATACGATGATGCTTAGGATTTAAGTCAATAGTTGGGTGTACAATGAGATTCATATGCGACACTGTTGCGAAAAATGAAGTAAACCTGGATTCAATAATTTGGTCAATTAACCAAGGCATATGAACTAAATAAGTATGCCTTAATCTTGTTTGTAATGCATACTGGTAAGCACTCTTTATGTTGTACCAATCTTCATTTGACATAAAGTTTAATTTTTATAACAGACAGCTTATTGATATCATATCCTCTACAAATAAGCGTGTTATGAATTTATATCTTTCTGTAAACATAAGTATTATTACGTAAATCATGTAAATGCAAGTTGCCAATAAATATTTTTTATTCAGTATAGTATCCGTGAATTTTTGTGTGCTGAATCATAAATTAATAGTAAAAATTGTAACATCATATTTCAGATATGAGTATACTTTCAAACAACATCAATCTTGAAAATGATGTTTATACTTAGAAATAAGTAAATGAAAGCAGGTGCATAATGAAACTACAAGATTTCTTGGGAACAGGGGAGAAATGGGGATTCGAGGCGATCGCTAGCGTTGAGGTTACAGCGCTTCCCGCTATTATGCAATACAGTTTTTCTCCTTGCCCCTCTCCTAGCAAAGCTTTCAGCTATGAGGATGTACCTCATAGCTGCCGGAAGTGCTGTAGCATCAATTCCAAGCGCGTACAATTTTCCCGTTTCGGCACGGTGATGCCAAGAATCAAGAATGGTAAATTTTGGCGGCGGTCGTGGGGCAGGTATAGCGGAAAATTAGCTGTATCTCTTGTTGAGTGAGAACTTTGGCTCGACCGTGCCGATTGATTTTCATTGTCCCAACTGTAGACCCTGTATCACAGCCTACACCTGATCTAAGCCCCAGCGATACCCGTTTCTACGTCTAAGGATATAAGTTTGTTTAATTTTGATATATTAATGAGATATTAAATTGAAAAATTAATTCAGATAGAAACTTATGGCAACCGAGCAAGAGCTTCAATCTCTTTTTAAGACCTTAGATCGCGATCAAGACGGCAAAGTGTCCATTAATGAGCTTTTTTTAAGTCCTGGCTTAAGTGCAATCATCTCATCAGAAACAAATACCAGTAGCCCCCAGGAGTTACTAGTACGATATGATACAGACAAAGACGGTAGTATTACCTTTGAAGAGTTAAAGGAAGCAGTTGAGAAAGCAAGTAATTTAACCTAGCAGTCAAAAAACCCAATACCCAATACCCAAAATCCCTCTCTAGCCCACGCTTTGAGGGATTTGCAATTTTCATGGTCATTGGTGACTCGCTAGCCCTTCAATGACCTTGGAGGTGAAAGGCTGGCTTTTTGCGATTCTGGGAGGGCGCTGATGGTGATAAAGATTTTGCGGTCTTCCTGATCGCTTTTGACAAGTGCCCGAAATTCAGTCATTAGCCGATTGTCGTTGAGGATCTTGTAAACTCCGTTCGTGACCCATTCTGGATTTAATATATTCCCAATAAATAGTTTTTTATTCAGTATAATTCTGTGAATTTTTGTGTGCTGAATCATAAATTAATCGTAACATTTGTAATATCATACTTCACGCTAGAGTATAGTTTCAAACAACATCAATTTTTAAAATGATGTTTATACTTAGAAGTAAGTAAAAGAAAGCAGGTGCATAATGAAACTACAAGATTTCTTGGGAACAGGGGAGAAATGGGGATTCGAGGCGATCGCTGATGACGCAGACTTGGCTCGTCAGATTCAGATATTGCTAATTGGCTTAGGTTTACTAGAACCTCCAGCCGATGGCAAATTTGGCCCTGTTTCTGTGATATCTCTCAAAAAATTTCAAGAATTAACAAAGACTGGAGAGAGTGACTTTTTAGGAGCAATCACAGCCAAGAAACTAATTGAAACCAAACCAGATGATCTTCCTAAACCGCCCTTAAAACTTGGTAATGACATTGCCAGCAAGATTGTGAAATACTTGCTATCTAAAGATTATCAGTTATTCACCAATCCAAAAGAATACAACATTGTTTATATAGAGGGTATAAATGGAGACTGGAGTCTCAATAGTGATACACCCAATCAATTTAATGATCGGCGAATTGTCATTGAAGTAGTAAATGGTGTTCCCAAAATCGTAGATCACTGGGAAGCTACTACAGAACCAGGGAACTACTACACTTATAATCCGATGAATCCCAAAGGAGCAGCTAGGATTCAGTTTGGACAATACAAAGCTTGGGCTGTTGGCATCCACGGCACAGCAGAGCCTCACGAGGCATTAGTGCAAGTTGGAGATATAACTGTTTGTAGAGATTTCAACAAAGATTTTAAACGGACTGGGGACAAACTTGATACAGGTGATGATTTTCATGTAAATCAACACTACGGGTTTGATTTTCCCCAAAATGATATTCGTCTTGCCAGTGCGGGTTGTTTAGTGGGACGTACCCGTGAGGGACATAGAGAGTTTATGGCGATTATTAAACAAGACCGTCGTTATGTCGCTAATCGCAAATATGCTTTCTACACTACCGTGATTCCTGGGGATGATTTACTGTAAACGTTTCCAGGATGAAGTAATAGTTAATTGGTAGTATTTGTTGTTGTGATGCAACGTGTAGTAGGGGCGCACAATTCATTGGTGTAAACTTAAGCTCAAACGCTTGTCCCACATACGCATCACCCCACCCCGGTTTTGGCTTTAGACAAAACCGGGGTGGGGTGATGCGGTGAGTAACCGTAAGTGAATGAACTCAATGTCTAACCTTGTTCTTGTGGTTGCCCTATCTGTGCCGTCAGCTTCTCTTTATCCTGCCTGCGTTTTTTGGCGTAAAGTTGAATAGTGACTGCCATCAAAATAATCATGGCGAAAATAGCCCAGGCAGCGATATCTGTAGGTAGATTACTTTTAAACACAGCCAGCAGGACGATCGCTACTAACATAACTGTAGGTGCTTCATTTAAAGCACGTAATTGCTGACTATTCCAGCCACATTCATCTACTGCTAATTTCTTCATCAGCCGAGCGCAGTAATGATGATAGCCAATTAAAATAGCAACAAACAGCAGTTTGATATGCAACCAACCCTCTTTTAAAATATCCGGTTCAGTGCTTACTAAACCGATGGCCATTGCGATCGTCACGAACATTCCGGGGTTAGTGATGATATAGTAGAGCCGCTTTTCCATAATTTGATACTGATTTTTCAGTATCGTTCGCGCTGGTTCAGCTTCTTGGTTCGCTTCAACGTGATAGATAAAAAGACGTACTAAGTAGAACAAACCAGCGAACCAAACTACAAATCCGACAATATGAAATGCTTTAAACCATGAATAAGCCATGAGTTATAATCTCCTTTACTTGTGGTTGTGATGCATTTTTAATGGTAATAAAAAGTTCACAAATGCAGGCGGGGACAACATTTATCAATCTAACAAAAATCCCGAATTCATTTTTGACCACAGATAAATATCGATGATTTATTTATCTGTGTTAATCTGTGGATTCATTTTTATAATATCGATTTTTGCCAGAGGTATAGCAGTTGCCAGGTAGCGGTTGACATCAGCTAATCAGAAAACACTGACACCAAGAGACTTTCAAGCCTGTTCCCTGTTCCCTCCTATATATTGTCAATGAGCATCTTTACGACGCACAAAGGGTAAAAGGTCTTCTAAAATCGCTTCGTGGTAGTGTTCTTGAGGATAATGTCCGACGTTATTAAGTTTTATTAATTCGGTATTTGGTACGGCATTTGCAAAGTTTTCGGCAATATCTACAGGTAGCCAAGGGTCAATCATACCCCATTGAATTAGAATTGGCTGTTGCCATTCTTTAAAGCCAGTTTGTATTTCTGTCATGGCTGAATCAAGCTGTAGATTGCGAATACTTGCTAAGAGACTTCGACCAGATGTAGAAGCGGTCAAAAATGGTTTTCGATAAATATCTAAATCTTTATCTCCTATGCGATAACGGCTTCCACCTTCTAGTGTCCGATCAACTAATAAGGGGTCTTGGGTCATTACTTCACCAGCCAAAGGTAAACCCATTTGTTTAATTTTCCAGGGTAATTTGGCAGCAGTTGAAATTGGTGTATTTAAAATAGCTAAATTAGCAATTTTTTCTGGGTGACGCAAAGCATATTGTAGTCCTACAGAACCTAAAAAACCTTGTACAACTAAAGAAAAATGTTCAAGTTCTAGCGCTTTGATAAATCCTTCTAAAGCTGTGATAAAAGCATCGGGAGTGTAAGCAAAATCTCGTTTTTCTGGTTTTGCAGAAAAGCCATAACCAATCCAATCTGGAGCGATCGCTCTTGTACCCTGATTTGCCAAAGCAGGTATAATATGACGCCAACTGTAACTTTGTGAAACTAAGCCGTGTAGCAACAACACAGGCGCTAAGTCAGTTCTGCCGATTGGTAAAGATTCACGATAAAACCATTCCAGTGAATCTACATTGATTTTATGTTCTGTTATTGACACGCTATTTTCCTATATTGGGCATTGGGCAATTCAATTTTGGATTTTGGATTTTAGATTTTGGATTAAATTTCAATCTAAAATCCAAAATCTAAAATCTAAAATTCTTACTCCCCACTCCCTGAGAAATAATCATCTCACGAATCGCATAAGCTGTAGCCGGTGCTAGTAAAACACCGTTGCGATAGTGTCCGGTAGCTAGGAGGACATTACTAAACCCTGGCAACTTACCAATAACTGGGGCTGGGCGTCCTTCAGGACGGGGACGTAACCCCGACCAAGTGCGGAGAATCGTTGCTGTGGCTAACTCTGGGCAAAATGCGATCGCTTGTTCTCTAACAGATTCCAGCAGTTCTTGATTTGGCGGTATCTCATTTCCGTTGCTGGGAAATTCCACTGTTGCACCCACCCAATAATCTCCGCCGCCCACAGGAACAATATGGACATCGTTACCTGTAATCGCCGGTTGGAAGTCTGGATTGCCTAATGGATGTCCTACACGTAATTGCAAGGCTTGCCCAAGTACAGGGCGGATATCAATCAGTTGGTTTAATTGGGCTGTAAGTAGCGTTGAACCTAGCCCTGCTGCGACTACAAACCAATCAGCGGCTATTTTTCCTTCTGTAGTCTCAAGTTGATTGCAAAATTGGGGGGAAGATTCAGGTGTTGAGGTTTGGGCATCCAAAACAGTCACGCCAAATTTGAAAGTCACACCGTTTTGCTGGGCAGCCTCAACTAAAGCTAACGTGAGGGCAGTTGGATCAAGTTGACGGTCTTGGGGAGAATAGACAGCGCCAGTAATTTTTTCGTGTAGGCGCAGC
The DNA here is from genome assembly GCF_017115025.1 of Nostoc sp. NOS(2021). GTDB lineage: Bacteria > Cyanobacteriota > Cyanobacteriia > Cyanobacteriales > Nostocaceae > Nostoc. Next base: position 15,654 of record NZ_JABXKM010000141.1, read on the forward strand.
CCGTCGTAGACATCAACTTGAGGACAGATATTTTGGAGTTTAGCCGTGTCCCATATTTCTAAATGCCAGCCTTGAGAGTGACGAATTTCTACAAGTTTTTTCCATGCATCGATCGCCTCTAGGGAAGGGGAGGAATCAGACAAAAGCATGAGAATTCCCTGGCGATTAAAAGGAATTTTGCAACCTGTTAAAGCTTCTAGTTCAGGAATCAAGGTTTCATAACGTTGGATGCTAGTTTCTCGCATCTGCCAAGCTTTGCCCTTGATTTTTTGGCTGATTGCGCCCATCAAAACGCCAAGTGCAGCGCCTGTAGAGGCTTGTGCTGGTGGTTGCCGATCGCAAACTGTGATTTTCAGCCCTTTTACTTGACTCAGTTCATAGGCGATCGCAGCCCCAACTACACCACAACCGATAATAACTACATGACTCATTGCTGTTTTGAAGCTGAAATGGCGGAGATGGGAGAGTCGGGGGACAAAGGAGAGGAATTTTTACTCTCCCTCATCCTCCTCATCCCCTTCAGATCATCTTAACCTTGCGCTTAACTTGCCTCTGATTGACTGCTGGTCTTAGGAAGCAGTTGGAGGAATTTGTCAATCTCTGCGAAAGCAGCTTGGGATTGATTCAAGGCAATTAGAGGATTGCCAGCACTAGTAGCTTTATCGAGTTTAACCAGGTCTTTAAAAAAATCTCGCGTTATTTGACGTGCTTTGGGTTGGTCTTTGGGTAGAAGGTTGGGAGTGACATAAGTCAGATTCAGCTTTGCTTCTGTTATCGGGCCATGTATAAAGTTACGCACATTGATCCAATCACCTTGTTTAATTAGGGTTTTCAATTCTTCTGAGCGATCGCGCACAGCCTGAATTTCAGGAACGTATGCCTGAATTTTTTCAAGTTGTACTGCTGTGTAAGTCGGAGGTGCCACCGCGACACCAGGGCCACCACAACTAATGAGGAATGTGGCCAATAATACTAGGAAAAAGGAAAAAATCGAGCGTTGACGCACCATACATTGAACTTAATTGCTTTTTGTTTACCGATTAACAGTGTCATTTTAGATCGCTAGCGCAATTTATCGTTCACTCTAGTAAATTTATCTATTGGTGAACTTTTACCAATTCTCTAAATAACATCCGCCCTCCTTTGGCTGCAATCCGATTCCTAACAAGTCTCGCCGGGCGGCCCTGTGCTATTTTCAGTATTTAACTGTTCCCCCAAAGTTTTACCAATTTCATTTTTGAGCCGCAACGCGATCGCTTGGGTTCAATGCGGGGGGTGTAAATCCACTGCCACAAAGATTTACGGCACAAGTCCGAGCCACCGACAACCTGGGATTTTTTGCGATCACCAGATGACTCCAAACTGGGGGCAGCGCCGAGAGCTTTCTGAAATCTTCTCAGTGAAAGGTGACGTTTGGTAGGCTTTTTCGAGTTTCGCCCCTGGCGTGTTATTACTTCTGGTTTACCATTTGCATCCAGGAATCCCTTTGCACACGTGCCCCAATAAGCCAATATAAATTGCATAGATGAACCAGATAAATAAGCTAGTTTGGAGTAATAAAAAATCTAAAATTGTAGTACAAAATACTTGCTTTTATTGAGTTTTTGTGATACCGACTTTGTTAACCTAAATCTACTGTAATCAGACTGACTTACAGTAATATGGCAAAAATTCTTAAGATTCTTCGAGAATTAAAACTTAATAAATGTTCATATTGATGCACTTGCAACTCCAGGCGATCGCGATCGCATTTTCTCAGGTGACTAATTTTATTTTTTCTTAATTTCGCTACCAGTAAAAACCTTTTGAAAGGGTCGGGATATAAAATATACTAAGAATAAATACAGAGAACGACCAAGTAGTTCTCTGTGAGTACTCATTTTTTCATATAAAGGAGCGCATTATGGAATATCTTGCTTATTCCCACATGTTTATTGCCCAAGAAGAGGCATCTGGAAACACCGGATACAATCTCCCTAAATCTCAATGGAATTGGAAAAAACTTTTTAAATCTTCCGACATAGTTATTACTAAAGAAGAGCCATCTGGAATCACCAAACCTCAATTCAATTGGAAAAAACTGCTTAAATCTTCAGCTTGGTTAGCTTTAGCTGGCATCGGTGTATTACTTGTTGCTGTCACCCAAATTGAAATGAGTTCGGCTGCATATGTAAAGACTAACGGCAGTTGTTTACGTATCCGTACAGGCCCAAGCAGCAACTACTCATATGTGGACTGTGTACCAAATGGCGCAACACTTCCAGCGATTGAAAGATATGAAAACGGTTTTGCTAGGCTTTCTACGGGTAGATACGTTTTTGCCCGATGGATTGGTGATAAACCTAACAATCCTGCTGTGACTACACCTGGTGGTGTTGGCGGCTCAATAATTCTTACCCCTAATTCTAAAGGTCAGCTTGTGAGAGACGTTCAAACAGCTTTAGGTAATCTCACGGTTGATGGAATTTACGGTCAAGAAACTGTTAGCCGAGTCCGCAGCTTTCAGGCAAGTAAAGGTCTACTTGTAGATGGTGTTGTAGGCCCCGAAACTCGATCAGCTTTGGGTATTTAGCCAGAAGCCACTCTTTGAAAATCTCGTTTTCAAGTTCTACCTGTTTTCTTGTGAAATAGAGAGATACATAGGTAAGGGCGTACAGCTGTACGCTCCTACGGCTGATTTATGTGTTGCAAAGATTTTTGTCAATGGGATCACCGCAGAATAACTGGTAAAATCACCAAAAAAATGAAATACCCCGATAAAAGCCGGTTTTATGCATCCTAAAAAACAGAAATTTTGCACTTTGTTTAATCTAAATTCCTAAGTTGATGTTTCTGATGAAAGACCCAAGTAATTTTGCACAATCTGCAAAATGCGCTCTGCTGCATGACCATCCCCAAAGGGATTAATTGCATTTGCCATTGCTTCATAAGCATCTGGATCACTAAGTAACTCAGCAGCGGCTGCAAAAATGTTCTCACTCGTAGTGCCTACAAGTTTGGCTGTACCGGCTGTAACAGCCTCTGGTCTTTCGGTGGTGTCTCTCAAAACCAGTACTGGTTTTCCCAAACTGGGGGCTTCTTCTTGCAAGCCACCAGAGTCAGTGAGCAAAAGATGCGATCGCCCAATTGCTCCCACTAATTCGCCATAATCTAGAGGTTCTGTCAAGAAAATTCGGGGATGATTCCCTAAAAGTTCTTGTAATGGGATTCGCACTGTCGGATTGCGGTGCAATGGTAAGAGCATTGCTGTATCAGGAAACTTGGCTAAAATTTGTAAAAAGCCCTGAGCGATCGCTAGCAAAGGTTCTCCCCAATTCTCCCGACGATGAACTGTTGCTAACAAAACCCGATATGAATCCCAGTTTAAGCCTGGTATATTACAAACTACTTGGGTTGCAGCTACATTCAACAATGCATCAATTACCGTGTTACCCGTCATGTGAATTTCACCCAAAACACCAGAACGATGCAAGTTTTCCACAGCCCAAGGAGTCGGCGCAAAGTGCAACTGAGTAATTTGAGAAATCAACCGCCGATTAGCTTCTTCTGGGTAAGGATTGAATATATCATCAGTTCTTAACCCTGCTTCTACATGACCAATAGGGATTTTTTGATAAAAAGCTGCCAAAGCTGCGGCAAAAGCCGTGGTAGTGTCTCCCTGCACCAGCACTAAATCTGGCTTTTTCACCTGGAATAATGCTTCTAACCCTTGTAAACTGCGGCAGGTAATATCATTTAGAGATTGCTGAACCTGCATAATTTCCAAGTTATAATCTGACTTGATATTAAACAGTTGCATAACTTGCTCAACCATCTCCCGATGCTGTCCAGTTAGAATTACTTGCAACTCCAAACCTGAAAACTTCTGGAAAACTTGAATCACTGGAGCTAGTTTAATCGCTTCTGGACGAGTACCCAAGATAATGCAAACCCGTTTTTGATTAGTCATTTGTGATTAGTCATCTGTCATTTGCCAATGGTTATAGTCAATGGTCTATGGTCAATAGTCAATAGTTGGCGGTCAATCATCACAAAAACCATAAATATAAAAGGAGAAATCACACAAAATATAAAAAACCCGGCTTAACCGGGCAAATGCACTGTTTCTCGAATTCAACTGTAATGACCACACCTTGATCTCACAAATGAAAAAACCCGGCTTAACCGGGCAGACGCACTGTTTGTCTAATTCACCTGCAATGACTACTTAATCTCACAAGTTAGAGGGCAAGCAGCGTAAACAGTAGTCTGCATTTGGTCTGCCTCTCCATGCAGCCAGCTTAACCATTTAACTTCATTCGGATGAACTCCCTTAAGAGTTAGCACACCCGCAGCCAATACAACTGCCATGACATTAAACATGATTAAAGCGCCTGCTACAAGCAAAACAGCACTAACAGGCATCACAGACTGCAAGATAATCGACAACAGACATCCGACCGTAGCCATCAAGACAACTAGTGGAAAACCGACTACCAACAAGCATACTGCCAATGTAAAAGTCCATATCAAAAAGCTTTTAATCATCAACAAGGAGTAGGTCTTTCCTAGATTAGAGCTTTGAGCAGAAACCATGACTTTTCCTCCCAAAAATATACGGCAAATTTTAATTTCAGTCATATCTCGCTTTTGGCGAGTCAACTGATTTCCTTTCTCAGTGAAATTCAGTATATAAAAACTAATCGGGAAAATGAGCATTTATTTACTAAAGTTTACAGTTAATTTTTTGTAATTATGAATGTAAAGTCAAGTTTATATCTATTTAAACAACTTGTTTTATGCATCTGTCTTCAGGTATAGAAGCTAAAAGGTATGAGCTTTTAACCTTGATCCCCAGATATTGCTCCTATTCAACTTAACATTTCTTATAAAAATGAGTAGTAGTTCTCATAATTCATCGATGGGCTGAATAAATGATCTGCTAGTGTTTGTGCTGTTAATTGCTAGCAATTCGTGTCCATGCCTGGGATAAATTTCTCATTTAAGTCCTGAGAATATTTACGTTGAAATAATAGTATTGTAAATTACTAAAAAATCTAAGTATTTTTACTGGTTTGTTTTAAGTCATTGCGTGTGTTAAACCAGGTTAGATAGGTTAAATAATTTCTCTAAATCTTCTGAGTAGTAGAATTTTAGTAAAAAAAGATACAAATTGAGGGAGATAAAATGGATTGACCGTGGTTCTAGAGTTTCAATCGCCTCCCATCCGCGCCGGGGCTTTCACGCAAGCACCCTCCAAAAGTCATCGAAACAAGTGACTTGACTTCTCGCTAATTCAACTTTTTAACTGCCAAATTTTAAGATATATGACAGAATCAGCTTCTCCATTAAATTCTAACTCTGCTCCCGGACGTAACCTGCCACCAATGCCGCCGCCACCACCCCCGACCTCTAGTACGCAGCGGCAGATGACACAAACATTGGATATGTCAATGGATAGAAGCACCAACGCACCTGTTGCAGGTCATCGTCCAGGTAGTCCACCGCCAATACCTAGTTCAGTTCGCCCTCAAAACAGCATTCCACAAATCACTTTAGCGAAGTTAATCAGGGTAGCTTACGATGAGGGATATTCTGACTTGCACTTGGGTGTAGGTGAAGTACCCCGCTTCCGCAGCCGAGGAGAAATTCAATCACTGGATTATCCAGAAACAGATAAAGAAACTTTCATGAATTGGTTGCGGGAGGTGATGACTGAGGGAGAAATTCAGCGCTTTGAAGAGAGCTTAGAATTTGACGGAGCAACTCAGTATGACTTTGCTCGCGTGCGGATTAATGTTTTTGGCTCCCTCAAAGGGCCTGCAATGGTGTTGCGGTTGATTCCACTGAAAATCTTAACTATGGAACAGTTGAATTTACCCCCAATTTTCCGGGATATTTGTCATTACCACAAAGGTTTAATTTTGGTGACTGGGCCTACTGGTTCTGGTAAGTCCACCACAATGGCAGCGATGGTTGACCACATCAATAAAGAGATGGCCAAGCATATCATCACCATTGAAGACCCGATAGAATTTGTCCATCAAAGCCGCAAGTCTTTAGTTAAACAGCGCGAAGTCGGAATGCACACCCGGAAATTTGACAATGCTTTGAAAGCAGCTTTGCGGGAAGACCCAGATTTGATTCTGGTGGGGGAAATGCGGGATAAGGAAACGGTTAATACCGCCCTAAAAGCCGCTCAGACTGGTCACTTAGTTATGGGAACTCTGCACACCAATAGCGCTGTTAAAACCATTGAGCGGATTCTCAATCTCTTCTCTGGTGACGAACAGGATGCAATGCGGGTGGCAATTTCTGAGTCTTTAGTGGCAATAATTGCTCAAGGTTTGTGTCGCACAACTGACGGCAAGCGGGCTGCTTTCCACGATGTGCTGATCAATACCGAGGCTATTAAAGAATGGATCAAAGACGGTAAGTATGATGAAATTGGCGAGTTGATGAAACAAGCTGGCTTTGATGGCATGATTACGATGAATCAGTCGTTGCTCAATCTCTATCAAGAAGGTCGCATCACTGAAGAAACTGCTTTGGAAATGTCACCAACTCCTAACGAAATGGCGCAGTTTCTCCGAGGTCGAGTTTAAGATTGGGCATTGGGCATTGGGCATTGGGCATTGGGCATGGGTTATTCTCGTTGTCCCCTTGTCCTCCAGTACCCAATCCCAAATATCTTTGTCTTCCTGGTTGTGGTTATAGCTAAGGTAAAAGGTAAAAGAGAGAATTTTTTACTTTTAGCTTCCTAGCCTCTGTGAATAACTTGACGACAAACAAACTATCTACACCCCAGTTGTTTAAAGGCATTGCGCTATTTACACCTGGAGGAGATTTAATTTACTGCATCGACCCTAGCAAGCAAGGTCGATGGCACTTGCATTTGTGCTCGGCTTTGCAAGAAATCCTAGATTTGCCAGAGCCGCCGCACTTTTTAGTGCCTTGTTATACTGCGACTATTGACCACTGGTTAGATCCGCGCACTCAACAAGTGCGAACTTTTGCTGAAGCTTATCCGGCTGTAATTAGACATCAAGCTTTGCTTAATGCCATTTTTGGCACAGGGGAGTTAGTATGGCAAGCAGCTCCTTGGCAGGAGGGGTTGTGCGATCGCATGGTGTTAACAACTTATCGTTCCTCATTTGGGCAGCTTTGGGAAGATCACGATTTAATTGTACGTCTAGACCTTTCTGAACCTGTGCCAAAATACAACCAACCAGTAATAGTCCAAAAAAAGGAAGTCATTACACAAGGCTATGTTCTCCGCTTGTTTGTTGCAGGACATAGCAGTACCACCGAACGCATTCTCCAAAATTTACACGAATTATTAGAGCGATCGCTCGGACATCCTTATACTCTGAAGGTGATTGATGTTTTAACTCATCCAGAACAAGCAGAACTCAATCAGGTTTCTGCAACTCCGACCCTTGTCAAGGTTTGGCCTCACCCAATTCGGCGAATCGTTGGAGAGTTGGAGCATGTAGAAAAGATTTTACAGATGTTAGCTGCTAAGGAAAATTTTAAGTAATCATACTAGTTTTTTGCCAAGTGCGCGAATGGGTAGGTGTTGGTGAACGGGTGACTACAGAAATGGCTAGATTGCCCTATATGCAAGGACTTGAGGGCTGTAGCATCTTTAAAGCATCCGCGCACCTTATGTAGACTGACTTTCAGCTATTTACAGCTTGCACAATTGCCACTCCTGATGTTATAATTCTTGCATTCGCGCTACTGAACCTTGAAAATCAAATAACACAGGGCTTTCACACGCCTGCGATCGCAATCAACTAAAATCCCTATTAGGGATTGAAACAAGGCGATCGCAAGGTGATCATGAGGTGATCCAAGATCGCAATCAACTAAAATCCCTATTAGGGATTGAAACAATTACATGAAAACGCAAGGAGTCGAAGTAGACCATCGCAATCAACTAAAATCCCTATTAGGGATTGAAACTGTTTGACGCTGGTGATGAGCCAATTCAGATACGTTCATATCGCAATCAACTAAAATCCCTATTAGGGATTGAAACGGCGATTATTCTCATAATTAAACGGAGTAATTACAATATCGCAATCAACTAAAATCCCTATTAGGGATTGAAACATTGTTGATTGAATATTTTGAGCCTTCTTTGAATATCGCAATCAACTAAAATCCCTATTAGGGATTGAAACGCGGCATACATTACCGCAATGGCTGCATTACCTAATCGCAATCAACTAAAATCCCTATTAGGGATTGAAACATTTCTCCAACATTGAGAAAATATCAATGGTCTGATCGCAATCAACTAAAATCCCTATTAGGGATTGAAACCAGGACATTGGCAAGATTGATGATAGCAGGGATTTCAGGACAGTATTCAAGTTTCGACTTCTTGCAACAGTGCTGGTCAGATGACCGAGCTTCGGTGATAGTTGTCAAGAAACAGAGAAGTGAAGTTTCCACAGTGGGGGATTGCGCTTGTGGATGGAGAACTGGTTAATTGGAATGAGTAGCAGGTGCGATCAAGAAGTTGCTTCTTTTAGTACTTCTTCTTTGAGTACCCTTGCTTTATTATTCTTCAATTGATGTTTTTTCGTTCGAGAAACTTGCTAACTCCGTTGCTAAAGTCTCTTCTAATACATCTATAATTGCGTGCGGGTCAGTAGGGGACTTCATCATTTCAGCCTCGGGGTCAGAGCGATTTTTGACATTAGGAATATCCTGGCGTAATTCCTCAACCAAACTGATGAGTTTAGCGATTTTCTGCTCAGAGAGCAGGTTGAGTTGAAGACTAAGTTGCGCCCGTTGTTCTGCTAACTTTTCTTGTCGCTCTTGTTTAATCAACACCCCTGTTGTCACCAACAATGAACCCGCAGTCAGTGAAAATTGTAACCAAGGAAATGGGAGAGGATCAAATCTTGGTATGGCTAAACGTCGTGGTAAAACATTGGGTGTTACCCACAGAATAATCCCAAGCAGGATGCTATATAGGAATGTAGGACGACCAAAAAAGGCAGTTACCGTTTCTACAACCCGCTGGTGTTCTGGTATGTCTTTTTCGTGACGTCTGTGCAATGCGATGATAGTCTCAATATTTTTACTAATAGATTCCGGTAATGGGGCAGTGGGCAGAATGTTTTGACGATGTGTTTGACACGATACTTGCGGTGAATCGCTTGGATTTGATTTTTTGTTGGTTTGCATTGGTAGTCTAACTTGATGAATGGGGTAGAACTTCCGATTTCAAATCCTTAATAGCGAAGCTTCCCTGATGGGAAACACTATTATAACTGTGGGGGACGCTGCTGATGATTTAGGGTAACTTAAGTAAATTATCTTTGCAACCTGTAAAATTAACCACTAGATTATCGCGTTGCCGTATACGTCCAGTTTTTTAAATATATTCCCAATTTGGGAATTAGCGATCGCATGGATTGCAATCAACTAAAATCCCTATTATGGATTAAAACAATGGATAAAATGCATAAATATAGCGGATTGCAAATTAGTGAAATACACTGTTTTGGTCTACAAGACAGATAAAAAGCCTTTTTCATTACTGACTGCTAACTCCTGCTGTAATTGAGGACTTTATGGCGATTTCGTTAAACTATAAAAACTGTCAGAACGTATCTGACTGCCATTTCGCCAAACTTCCACTTTTTCAGGGCTGACTAAATAATAAAAACTACCATTATCTGCTCGATATCTGCCTTTACCAATATTCAAAGCTGCTATTTTTATAGGCTTACTTGGGTTTTGCTTTAACTGCCCAATATAAAATAACTGACCATTTTCTTCACAGACTTTTACACGAATACTTGCAGTCTCACCTTCAATAATGGTAACTCCATTGCATTTAGTATCACTGCTAATAGGTGCAAAACCTATTGGAATTGGCTGTGAAGGTGAAACTTGCTTTGCTAATGGGGGTGGCGAGACTGGGCGGTTCGGGTTATCCACTTGCTGAATAGAACCAGAACCAACACTTGCAGTTAAGGATGTCAACAGACGAAGGGGGTCAACGGCTATTCGACCATTTGGATGAACTTCAAAGTGCAGATGAGGTGCTGTACTATTGCCTGTAGATCCCATCTCAGCAATAATTTGACCTTGAATGACCTCTTGACCTTTGCTCACCAACAAGCGGCGATTGTGACCATAAACAGTAAGGCTGCCGTCGGGATGTTTAATAGTTATAGCATTGCCTAATCCCCAATCATCCCAACCTGCTTTTACAACTGTGCCGGATGCAGCAGCAACAATAGGAGTTCCAGCGGCCCCTGCAATATCAATTCCTTCATGTTGATATTTGCGGAAGCCTTGAGAAATAAACCCTTGTGTCGGCCAGATTAAGTTAGAAGCAGGGATAGAAGTTTGCCCAATTGGGGAATCGCCTGCTAACTGTGTTAGAGCGGATGTAGTTGTACTTAATACGGCGGTTAAGGATATTAACCCAATTAGTCCATAAGTACGGTATCGAGAAACGGTAACTTTTTTCATAATTTGTAAGCTGATTAAAACAATAATTCAGATGGTTTCTGATTATTTGTTGTTTCCAACTTACTCGGTATATATCAGGAAATTAAATTGATAAGTTTTTAACCGGACACGATATCATATCTACCCCGTATGCCAGCCACCGACGCATCGAACGGCGGCATACGTTTATTATAATTTTTCCCTTCTGGTTTAGACCTTAGTGTAATTATCGATTACTTTTGCTAAGTCTGGCACTGCTTCTTCTACGTGCTTTTTGGCTGAACCGCGAAGTTTTTCATAGGTTCCTCGCACGATTTGGCGCTTTGCGTTCTTGACTCTCGCATCGGTGACACCCAGTAGCGCGTCTGCCGTCTGAGAGCGATTCGCACTCAGGTGTTCAATTGGATCGCCTTTTTCTACGCCTTGACTCCAGATGGGATCAAGTGCCGTGAAGCACTGCGGCAGGATTTGCTCAACGACGTAGGGGATATACCCTGGCTTAACCCCCTTCAGGGCGGCGAAGGCAGTTTTCAAAGCGATGCCGCTTATACCTGATTTGGATGCAAGCTGTCCTTCTATCATCTTGCAACAGTCATCTATGACCATAGCCTTTTTGGTCGGGTTCAAAAGTCCGTCGCTAAGTCCCATTTCACTCTTCCTTATCTAAGTACTTAACTTCTATTCGACTAATTTTGTTAGTAAGCAGGAAATTACAGAAAATGGTATCAGAGTTAGAGGATGTTATGAACATAGGGAATATGGGCTTTATCCTCTTAAGTTGACACCTTGAGATTAAAATTATCCCCGACTTCTTGAAAAAGTCGGGGAGCTGTCTTACCAAGCAATTTGCGATCGCTCTTGCACAACTCGCTGATAAACTTCCTCGGTTTGCTTGGCTAATTTCGGCCAGCTAAAGCGTCGCTCTAAATCCTCATAAGCGTTATCCACCAGCCATTGCCGATAACCTGGATTTTTTAAAATTTCCAAAATTCCCCAAGCTAAAGAATCGGGATTGTTCACCCAAGTCACAATACCTGTTTTGGTATGTTGCACCACTTCTGGGAAACCACCAGTATCAGAAACTACTACAGGAACACGAGAAGCAAAGCTTTCTAAAGCCACAATCCCAAAGGGTTCGTAAAGACTGGGAAAAACGGCACAGTCAGCGACAGTTTGGAATTTATCTAAGTATTCATCGGAGACAAAACCTGTGAAATAGCAATGATGCCAAATTCCCAAATTCCAGGCTTGGCGCTTGAGATGGTCAGTATTGCCGCCACCAACGATGACAAATTTAACCTTACCTCCCATTTGAGAAAGGATCTTGGGTGCGGCATTGAGCAATATAGGTACACCTTTTTCGTAGGTCATGCGACCGAGGTAGTAAACGATTTTCTCGTCGTCTGTGGCAAATTGGCGGCGAAAATCCAGAGCATGAAAATCTACGTGATGCTGTTTCTTTTCGGCTCGGATACCGTTATAAATGACATCGATTTTGTTCCAAGGACTGTGTAGCGCTCGTTCTACTTCTTGGCGCATATAGTCGCTACAAACGATAATCCGCCAAGCGTTGAAAGCCAGCAAGTTTTCTTTGCCATTTATATAGCCTTGGATGTCTGTGTTAATACCGTTATAGCGTCCGTATTCCGTAGCGTGAATTGTGGCAATTAGGGGTATTTTAAAATTATGCTTGAGAGCGATCGCAGCATCTCCGACTAACCAATCATGGGCATGAATTAAATCAAAAGGCCCTTCCTCTAAGATTAACTTACCACCGTGATCTCCCATACTCAGGTTGAGATTGACTATCCAGTGGAAAAAGTCGTTACTATGGCCGACTGGCACCCGATGTACGTTTACTCCCTCAACTACCTCATACATCGATGCCTGACCAAACTCCGCCGTAATCAGGTGGACTTCATGCCCTAGCTTTACCAGTTCTGGGTACAACTCCGCTACATGCCGTGCAATTCCCCCAACAATCCTTGGCGGAAACTCCCAACTCAGTACCAATATCTTCATCTACTATACTCCCCGACACTTTGCAAATATCTAAAAAACTATATTTATCTAAAATTTTTAGATTTTTTAACAGTGATTTTGTTAAAGTTTATCAAAGGTTATCAACTGTTGGACAAGTTCGGACTAATATAAGCTTCTTTTGCAGTGGCATTAATTGGTGAGATTTGAAGAAGAAGTCAGAATTCAGAATTAAGAGCGTGGGGGTTTAAAAGCCTCTCAGGAGTGGAGGAGAGGAATGGAAGCGGGATTTTTAGTATACTTTACCACTTTGCAAACAACCTTTTAAGAGCTTGATCACTCTGCTTTCATCTTTAACCAGCCAAATACCTGTTCAACTGTCAACTCTAAATCAACACCATCTAGAACAGTCAAGCTATCTTCTCTATGACAAAATTCTGGTTGTTGATGTGGTTTGAATACAAGAACTGAGCGGTCATCAGGATCAATTAACCATCCCAACTGACAACCATATTTTAAGCAGTGCAAAATATTGCTTGTAACTCGATTGGAACTCTGATTTGGAGAAAGAATTTCAATTGTCCAGTTCGGAGTAATTAGCACATCATCTACAGGTTCTCCGTTATGGTCAAACTCAATTTGTTGCCAACGAATAACCGCCACATCTGGAACAATTGAACGACCACCAAAAGTACAACGCAACTCTGGAAAAGCATAAGCGATTTGCCTTTTCTCTGTAACTTCATTAATCCCATTAATCAACTTAGCCTGAAGTCGGGAGTGGCGGGTTTTCGGCATTGGTTTCTGGATAATCTCACCATCAATATAAATACTTGCAGGTTTTGTTTCTGGTAACTTCAGAAACTCCTCTAAGGTTAGGAATGCAGATTTTGCAACACTCATAACTTCTGACACTCCGAAAGTACTAGATTCAGTTTATCAAGGTTCGGCACTGGCTGGATACAACAAGGCGATCGCCTATAGACAACAATAACTCAAGAACGCTTCAGTCATAACTTCAAAGTACTGTTTTTGCAACAACCCCGTAGGAAATTGATGTTGAACACTGACAAATAACATGATAATATTAGTGTACTCTTCTTACTAAAAGATGGAGTAAACTTACAATTATACTGCTAAATACTACGGAAGAACTTGAGATTCAAGAAAACTATAGCCGTGATCAAATCGTGGGATCATTCTGCAATTAAATCGATTTAGTTCATCAACAATATCAGGACTATCAAAGTCTTTTGAGTTTCGGTTAAGAAAACATGCTAATTGTGGTTGATACTGACGCAGATGGTTGATGACCGATGCATAGACAAAAGCATCTTGCGGTCTTAAATCATAAGTAGCTTCGCAGGACGCTGCCTCAATTAAGATATCGGCTGTGAGTGCAATAACTTCTGCAATGTTAAAAAGCCGCTCTCGATAATTAACAAAACGTTGCCGTTCCTCTTCATTGCTCTGCACCATTAAACTAGCAATATCTTGGATACTTCTGATACGACTTACATAAGATGATGTACGTGAAAGCTGCCGCAACTCAGCATTGAGCAATTGCTGCAAATCCCGGCGACTCTTTGCCTGACGACTTAGTTTCTCATGAGGTTCAGCAAGGCTATAAGCTGGAATAATAAGTTTTGCCTGCCCTATTTCACAAGATTGCAGAATCTGCTCACAGCTGACGCACTGTTCTTGCTCAAAGACTAATTCTAAGACGAAGTTAGTTTCAACGTAAATATTCACGCAACCGCCTTATGATATGGTCAAAAATTTGCCTCCAGCTAAGGCAGCGTATAATCCTGAATCAATTAACCACTGCTGAGATTCATTTATATCTTCGGGGGATTTTTCAGAATGAATAATTTCTCCAAGCCAGGATGCAACAATTAACTCAAGGCTTTGTCCACTGATTTGATCAGCCTTAACTCCAGCCTGTTCAAAGTAACGATCAAGAATAGGTTGTGCATCAATGGTATAAGTTGGCTCACTCTGATCTAGTCGGACATTAGCATCAGTCCATAAATAAAATCGATCAGGAAACACCATTAGAAAATAAGGAGCCATTGGAAAAGTTAAGCTTCCGTGTACAAGAATATTGCGTCGAAATCTCGCTGCCCATTCTGGTGATGCATTAAGTTTACTTTTAACCTCGACGACAAGAGTAAGTTGACCATTACGGTTGTAAACTGACAAATCCCAACCATAATCAGAGTTAGCATTCATGGATAAAGCCCACTTAAGGAGACTAACTACTCAATATTGTGACGCAGAATGTCATCGGGGAAAACCCGCGCGATCGCTAATCTTGAACAAGCTGAATTCTTCTTATGACTTAGATACGATCGCACCCGCATCTGAAAATCTGGGGAAATTGAGTTGATGAAGCAACTTGCTACCCAGGTTGCGAATTCCTGAAACCAGCTTTTGGTAAAGAATTGTAATCTAAAATCCCAAATCGAAAATCCAAAATTCGTATGAGTCCCTGACTACGGTAGTCTAGATGAGAGTGAATTTATCGCCTCGTTTGATATATTGTTTTATGACTACAGTAGTTTCTAGTCCCCCACGCACTATTCGGATTGGTTCACGCAAAAGCCAACTTGCTCTGGTTCAGACCTACTGGGTACAAGAGCAACTCCAGAAAAGCTTTCCTGATATCACTTTTGAAGTTCACACCATGTCTACCCAAGGTGATAAAATCTTGGATGTAGCATTAGCTAAGATTGGCGATAAAGGACTTTTTACTAAAGAACTTGAAGTCGGAATGCTCAATCAGGAGATTGACTTTGCGGTTCATTCCCTCAAGGATCTGCCGACTCACTTACCAGAAGGGTTAACACTAGCAGCAATTACGGAACGGGAAAACCCAGCAGATGCATTAGTGGTGCATGAAAAGCACAAAGATAAACAAATCGATACATTGCCAGAGGGTGCAGTAATCGGTACATCTTCGCTGCGGCGGTTAGCACAGTTACGCCACCACTTCCCCCACTTTAGCTTTAAGGATGTCCGGGGAAACTTGATTACACGGTTAGCAAAACTGGATGCCGGCGAATACGATGCTTTGATTTTGGCAGCAGCAGGGTTAGAGAGATTGGGAATGAGCGATCGCGTCCATCAAATTCTCCCCAAAGAAATCTCCCTCCACGCCGTTGGACAAGGTGCTTTAGGGATAGAATGCCGTGCTGATGATAGTGAATTACTATCTCTACTCAAAGCGATCGAACATCCCGAAACACGCGATCGCTGTCTCGCCGAACGATCTTTTCTACGCTCTCTAGAGGGCGGCTGTCAAGTACCTATCGGTGTAAATACAGAAATATCTGGTGAAAATTTGACCTTAACAGGGATAGTTGCCAGTGTAGATGGTCAAAAGTTCGTAAAAGATACCGTCACAGGAAAAGCCAACAACGCCGAAGCATTAGGCATAGAACTAGCAGAATTGTTGCGGCAACAGGGAGCGCAAGAAATTTTGTCAGAAATTTTTGCGGTGATTCAGCGCGGTTCCTAAGCAATTGGGCAAGCCGATATGATTAGATAAGAATTGATCGCCGTTGCACCAAAGATGTGCCAGACGCGACAAATCGCGTTGGTCGGGATCAAAGAGTTAATTTGACAATATAGACTCAGGGAAGCAAAAATTACCATGCGGATTCTATTTGTTGCAGCAGAGGCAGCACCCATTGCCAAAGTAGGAGGAATGGGTGATGTTGTCGGGGCATTACCCAAATTCCTGAGAGAAATGGGGCATGATGTGCGGATATTCTTGCCTTACTACGGCTTCCTGCCAGACAAAATGGAAATTCCCTATGAACCCATCTGGTGGGGAGATGCCATGTTCCAGCACTTTGCAGTATACGAAAGTGTTCTGCCTGGTACTGATGTTCCCTTGTATTTATTTGGACATCCCGCCTTCATGCCCCGCCGCATTTATTCTGGAGAAGATGAAGACTGGCGGTTCACTTTGTTTGCTAATGGTGCAGCCGAATTTGCCTGGAATTACTGGAAGCCAGAAATTATCCATTGCCACGATTGGCACACGGGGATGATTCCCGTGTGGATGCACCAAGATCCTGATATCAGCACAGTGTTTACCATTCATAATCTGGCTTATCAAGGGCCGTGGCGTTGGTATTTAGAAAGAATTACTTGGTGTCCCTGGTATATGCAAGGACACAACGTAATGGCAGCGGCAGTGCAATTTGCTAATAAGGTAAATACAGTTTCGCCCACCTATGCCGAACAAATCAAGACACCTACTTACGGTGAAACATTAGAAGGTTTGCTGTCCTTTATTAGCGGGAAATTATCTGGGATTATCAACGGTATTGATACCGAAGTTTATAATCCAGAAAATGACAAATATATTACCCAAACCTTCAATACTGCTACTTTAGATAAACGCAAGGCTAACAAAATTGCTTTGCAAGAAGAACTAGGGTTAGAAGTCAACTCCAAAGCCTTTTTTATTGGGATTGTGACGCGATTAGTGGAACAAAAAGGCATTGATTTGATATTACAAATCCTCGATCGCTTCCTATCTTATACAGATGCACAGTTTGTGCTGTTAGGAACAGGCGATCGCTACTATGAAACTCAGATGTGGCAATTAGCATCCCGCTTTCCCGGACGCATGGCAACTTACTTACTATATAACGATGCCCTGTCTCGCCGCATCTACGCTGGTACTGATGCCTTCTTGATGCCTAGTCGTTTTGAACCATGCGGTATTAGCCAAATGATGGCTTTGCGCTACGGTTCTGTACCGATTGTCCGTCGCACAGGTGGATTAGTTGACACCGTAACCCATCATGATCCCGAAAATGCCGCAGGTACGGGTTATTGCTTTGACCGCTATGAACCGCTAGACCTTTTCACCTGTATGATCCGCGCTTGGGAAGGCTTCCGTTTCAAACCGCAATGGCAAGAACTACAAAAACGCGGCATGAGTCAAGATTTTAGTTGGTATCAATCTGCCAAGCAATACGTGAAATTGTATAGGTCAATTTACGGATTGCCAGAAGAAGAAGAGAAGACACCAGAACCAGAGTTAGTGTTAAACGAAGCAGTCACCAGCAGCAAGCCCTGAGCCGCCTAAATAACTACTTTTTGTGACTCGTGAGAGCATTATTCAGATTAACCTGAAGATGCTACTCATGAGTTTTTTTGTTTCAGAAACTTGTCAACTCAAGGGTTTATTTCTCAGGACTATATTCGCTCCGTGAGTCCATAATTATCTGTATATTGCCTGACGCGGCAGATCATGTACATGGTACTATACCTCAATAAGGCGTCAGTCAGTTCAAAAGTTGCATCGTGAGCTTTGCCCAGATGCTTGTAAGCAGCTTGACGAAATTCTTTAAGTTTGTCAAATTTCATATATCAAGAGCGATCGCTGTTCTCTGTTTTAGACTAAAAACTGCCACTGGTTTGAGTTCGTGACGTTAAGGATTTTTTGTAGTGGGAATTTTGAGCTTATTTTCTCACTACAGTTCGGTAAAAGCACAGCAAGCATAACCGAAGCCTGGAAGTCATAATTAATTAATTCAGGCTTCGCTTATGGACTGCGATCGCTGCTACTCCTACACACCTCAAAGCAAGATTTTAACTACGTTCTCTTCGGAGGGGATTTTATTTTCTTCCTTCTCTGCTGGCTTATCTAACTAACAACTTGAGTTCAGCACTTCCTCTAGTTGACAATACCTCCGCAATCCTCCGCGTGAGTATAGAAGTTGAGCAACAGATTTACAACTGCTGCAAAATATCAGCTTGACTATTTGGATTAGCTCCATTAAGTCCATTAATTGCATTAGCATTAAATGGTGTGCAAACGGCTTTTGCCTGTCCCTGGAATGTTAAAGTTGCGCCCCCTTGACTAACAATATTACCGTCTAACAAGTTAGATATCGGAACGAGAATACCTGAGACCTTTTCTAAGCCACTCACTCCAAAATTCTGAGTTCTTGAGACAGCTTGCCACCTAGATTCATTTGTACTAGTCGTATTAGGTGTTCTAGGAGCAAAGGTGAAGAGAATCACATTTCCACCCGGCTCTGTAACGGTCAGAGTGTTAACATTATCGAACTGAAAACAGGCTTGCTCTGTATTGCCTGTACTCAGTAAAGTAATTGTGACATCGTAGCTTTTACCAGCTACCTGTGCTTTTGCCGACGCGGCAAAAATTATCAGTCCTCCAAACAACAAGCTTAATGTAAAGCTGCTGCGTAATAAATAAGTGTGTAATTTTGAAGCATTCATCTTTTATCTCCTAAATTTTTGATTCAAATTACAACTTTTCCTTTAAGGGAGCTATCGCAATACTTCTCGGTTCAGCCTATTTTGGGCATTATAGACAAGGATATTTCAAGAGTTTCAGCCTACTTTTTTCCTTAACCGAGCAGTATTAGGAGCTATCCTACTTAGAGGTCATCTACAAAGTAAAAATTAAATTACTGTAGGGTGTGTTAAGCCCATGTTTGGATATGATTTGTCACGAAAAACATGACATGAGCGCCTAACGCACCATGTTATAAGCGGTGCTTTAGGCTAAAGCCGTAACACATCCTACTTAAGATTTACTTTATAAATGGTCTCTTACTGAGGGTATGAGTAATTTGATTGTAAAAGTAGTTATATATCTAGTATTATTACGAGATATATAAATATTATGTACAACGAATATCTACTACCTAGTTGGGGTTTTAATAAAAGTCTAAAATAATTAACCTAAGTATATATCTACTGCCTAGTTGGGGTTTTAATAAAAGTCTAAAATAATTATCGCCAAAAAGAATGCTGAGGATGAATTGCGGGAACTGCTAGAAAACAGCGCTAGTGACCTTGGTTTGGTTGTGTATACTTATTTGCATTGCTTTGTCGCGATCGCTGAAAGGGTGGTCATTCTCAATAGTGGGGTAATAGGTTGAAAATTATCGAACAGCAATATTGGCGCCAGTCGTCAGAATACAGGAAAGGTATTCTGAACGAAAAAGCGGATGAATAATCGGCGTTTTTGCACCCCCACAAAACTAGAATTTTTGGTGGTCTTCAATCAGTCGCGGGGCTACTTCCTACAACGGGGGGAACCCCTCTTCGGGTGATGCCTCCGGCACGCCAAGGGCGAACGGCAGTTCCTCATGGGGGAAACCCCCTCTGAGCGACTACCTCACCGCAACGGAGTGGCTTGACTTGGGCAAACTTTCCAAGACGGATTTTGAGTCTTCAATTCCATTATCCAAAATTTAAAATCTAAAATTCGGTCATTTCCTTAGTTGAATTTTGAATTTTAGATTAATGACTTCTAACTTATAACTCCTAACTATTGAGTACTCGTCGCTTTCGCCCTAATTAACCAGTCAGCATCGCGTAGGCGTAGCCCGTCGTAGACATCGCAAATTTCCCGACCAGACGAGTCTCCTAAGCGGTCTAGCGCTAATAAACAAGCATATTTCAAATCCCAAATCGGCGTATTTAGGCAAATTTTGAGTTCAGGAATTGCTCGTGAATCACCCAATTCACCAAGAGCGATCGCACAAGCTGCACGAGATTTCTGAAACTGAGGTTCGCGGTTGTGCAGGTTTTCTACTAACAAATCGTAGGCGGGAGCATATTTCAGCCAGCCGAAAAGTTTCATGACATGATAATGAGCGCCATAATCGTTATATGCCTTGTCCGAATAAGTTGCTAGGAGTGCTGCTGGTGCTTCTTGTGCATAGATATCGAGTAAGGTTTTTGTCGCTAAATAGCAGCGTCCAAAATCGGTTTCGTAGAGTTCGTTAATCACAAAATCTAGTACAGGGGTAAGGTCATACTCATGTACTAAATCAAGGTCGTTGGGATGATCATAGAGTACTTGCTCTAGGTAAGGTTGAATTTCTGTAAAGGTAATTTCACCACTGGAGACACCTGCATCCAAAAGCATCCGCAATCCTCGCAACCGAAACACCAGAGATACAGGACAACGGGCAATTTCTGGGATGGCTTTGTAGTAGCGGGAATCAATCAGGTCTTGAATGGAACCGCGCCGTGCATTGACGCTGGAACTTTGCAGCAGCGCCATCACCTCAATTATTTGGGAGTAGTCACCTGTGAAACGACAAAGTGTAGCGATCGCAGCACTACGGGTAGGTTCATCCTCAACTTGGGTAAATTTGCGTACACGTTCTAGGGACGGCTGATAGTCAGCGTTAGCTAGGGTATGAATAATGACTCGATAGATTTGACCTGGTTTATCGAGCAGTTGCGCCACCTCTTCGAGAATTTCTGGATCTTTAGTCCCGATTTCCCCGATCGCCCACACGGTATTTTCAACAGTATAAATATCATCATCTTTAAGGCACTGCCGAATTACAGGTAAAGCTGATTCGGCCTGCAATCGCCCCAGACTTTCTACAGCCTTGCGTCGAACAATCCGGTGGTCTAACTCATCAGGTTTACTGGTTTCAATCGCCCGTACCAAAGCCGCGATCGATTGCTCAGTGGGATAATTAATCAGATGGGAAACAGCAATATATTTATCAGAAGCGTCTTCGAGTTGTTCTAATGGTGTATCGATAATTGCGATCGCTTGTTCTTCTGTTAGCCCAAACATTTTAAAAAAACGTTTATCCATTGATCTGTAAATGGCTTTTGGATAATTGTCACGTTTACTATCGTACTAGGGACTGGGGACTGGGTACTGGGGATTTGGAAATAGCGGTAAATTCTATTTGGGGATTGAACCACCAAAAGCGTCTACGCAGCCATTTGAGGATGAGAGTAACAAATATGAGTGATTACTTAGATGACTACGAATTTAACAACCTCGATTTTTACCGAAAAAATCATGGGTTACAGCTTTATTACAACTGGTCTGGGGAAATTTGGTGGCAAGAAACACCAGACTTGCCAAAGGAAAAATTGTTCTCTATTATTGGCATGAATGCTACCAAAGTATTTCTCAAACCCGATCCTGAGTATGGCGAAGTCGGGTATCGCATCAATAGAGAGTTGGGTTTATTTTGTGACCCAGACACGCAAGAGATTCTCCATTTTTGGAAGTCACCAACAGCAAGTCAAGCAGTACCAGTAGTACACATTGCTAACCGCATTGTCCAAGGCTCAGTCAAACCAAAGAAATTTGTCATCCCCAAAGGCAGCGGATATATTACCTCTGTCATGGAAATTCCTTTAGAATACCCGCATCCCTTAGCAGGAGATCGCAAATATTCAGATTATTGCCCTGGAGAAAAGTTTAAGGGAGTTGAGTACTTTATCTCAAATACTTGCCGACCTGATGCAACTGAAGTCCCTCCTGCTAAGTGGGCAAGGGACTGTCCTTGGTTGCCCTGGATGAAGTTAGGATATGCTCATCCAGCTAAATTAAGATTTGAAACCACAATATTTAGAGTAGATTCTTTTGAGCAGCTTCATCCTAGCTTGGTCAAGCTGGTAAGGGAAAAAGTACCAATTTATGAATTCACGCCGACGGAAAGTGATGAGCCGAATGTGACGAGCATTCAATACTTTAAGAAAAACTTTGAGTCCTACTTACGGGGAGATATTTTCCCACTTGAGGAAACCTCTTGAGCGGTTTTTGCACGGTGCTAAATCATGCTGCGTGATGTCTACGACGGGCTACGCCTACGCACTTTCAATCTAAAAAGCCTAAAAGACTTACAGCGTATTTCAGGTAAATGAAGTACACGGGTAGGGGCACAACATGTTGCATTGGTGTCAACTTAACGTGAAAGCAAGTCTAGAACTAGCTTTTAGATTGCCTCGTTCCCAGTCTCCGACTGGGAATGCTCGTTCTTGAGGCTCCGCCTCTCTTGCTGGCGGCAGAGCCGCCAGGAGCAGCATTTCCAGCCAGAGGCTAGAAACGAGGTTAGGACTTACGCACTATACAAATGCCTCGTGATGTGAATTAACGATGCTCCCGGAAGTTTTCAGGCTTTTCTTAATTATCCTGCGATGCCTACGGCGGTAAACTACGTCAATAGACCAGAATGTAGGGGCACAGCAATGCTGTGCCCTTACGAAAGATGTGGTTTTTAAACTTATTCACATTTGGTATTTATTGTCAATGCGTAAGTCCTAGAGGTTTTAAAGGAGTTTCAGCTTAAGTTGACACGTATGAACATGTTGTGCCCCTACGATTATCTGTACATCACCAAGTTGCAATTTGCTGTATCAGAACTTGGATCTAAGGCTGTAGCAGGGTTCGACTTTTGAAGATTTTCGTGAAAAAGCTTTACCAGTGGTCACGCGATCTGAGAAGATCGGAATATATGCATTTGTCAGCTATTAGTTAGTTGCCTCTTGCCAATTGTTCAGTTATATGTAACAGCTAAGTGCTGGTTTTTAGCGAGAAACTAAATACAAACGATAGTCGAACACTGACCACACATTATTCATATAAACACGCATTTAGGAAACAAAAGTTATGGATGAAACCTCAGAACTCACAACAACCAATAACGTAACCCCTCAAGATGTAGCAGAAGTGATTGCAGAACTTGAGCAATATCGGGAACGTCTAGTTCAAGAAACTACAGAAACAGCAAAACGGGCTAAGTTGATGAAAGTAAGCGTCATGGCAAAACTGGAGCCTGAGCTTGCCAAGATTGATTCTGCTCTACAGGAACTCCGCGATCAACAGGCTGCCCTGAGTGTCAGCAACTAGTCATTTATCTTGATAATTTAGCTGTAAGTTATATGCTCAACTCCGAAACTCAATCCGGGGCAGATTCGTTAAATCTGTCCCATGCTGAAACCGATGCTTTATTTAAAGTGGTGAGTGAGCAATTAGGCTTAAACACCTTCAACCCCAATGACCAAGAGCTACTCAATCGGATGGTTGAGAGTATGGGGGATTCACGGGGCATGGTTAGGTTGAGTTTTGCAGAGGCTTTGGGTAAAATCGGTAAACCAGCGACCCCTTTATTGATGGAAGCTGTGGCAAATCACCCAAACCCAGTTGTACGCAGAGCTAGCGCTAAAACCCTGACACTGATCGCTGACCCGATCGCAGTTCCAACCTTGGTCAACGCCCTGTTAAATGATCAAGATACTGTGGTAAAAGGCTCGTCGGTGGGAGCGCTTGCCAAAATAGGTGAGGCAGCTGTGCCAGCATTGCTGAAAATCTTAGCGTCAACGGAGTATCCAGAAAGTGCCAAAGGACATGCGGTATGGGCGTTGGGATTTATTGGGGCAGAAGCGAAGGAGCATTTATATCGAGAGATTAACTCCGACTCGGCTGAAGTTCGGGCTGCGGTAGTGGGTGCGATCGCTAAAATTGCTCAAGAAGACACCGAAGAAGGAGCATTTAATATTTTAGTTAACGCCCTCACCGATCCATCTGAAATTGTGCGGTGTGAAGCAGCAGCAGCTTTGGGCAGCCTAAGCTATCAACCAGCAATTCCTAACCTCGTTAAGTTACTGCATCATAGCGATTGGGAAACTCGAAAAGCGGCGGCTCTGGCATTGATGAAAATTGGCGATCGCACTTCCTTAGAACCCCTGCAAGCCGCATTGACCCAAGAAGGGGAAGCAGCAGTTCAGGCAGTGATCAAGTTGGCGATTTCTCAAATTGAGAGACAGTTAGAGTACGATGCCTAGCCATTCCAAATCAATGAAACGCTTGCGGTATAGGAATTTCAAATTACAAATTACGCATAGCTCATAAATATTAACAATTTTCTCCTGATGTTTCACAAGCACCAATACTCACCCAGCGGCTAGAACCATCTTCCCAATGTTCTTTCTTCCATATAGGGGCATTGTGTTTGAGGGTATCAATAGCATACTGGCAAGCTTCAAACGCCTCCCTCCGATGAGGACAACCCACTGCTACTAAAACGCTAATTTCTCCAACTTGTAAACGTCCGGTGCGATGATGAATCACTACCCGATTCACATCAGACATAGATAAGCGAATATCAGCAGCAATTTGATAAAATATCCGCAATGCCATAGGTTCGTAAGCTTGATACTCTAGGGCAATTACAGGTTTACCATCAGTTTGATTGCGAACCACGCCACTCATCACAACCACAGCACCGTTGGCTGGATCGTCAGACTTGGCATAGATTTCTTCAAGAGACAATGGTGCAAAGCTAATGGCAAAACTATCTTCGGCTCTTGGTTTAACAGCAGAGGCAAGTGTAGTCGTCATAACTGCGTTGGTATTATGTGGGCTTTTTCTATTGTCTCTGAACAAAACACTGCTGGTGTATATTTAGTTGCTCTTACTAATGCTTTTGGGCAAAACCAGGATTTTTTAGGTTGATAATTTTATCTGTTACCAAAAAATTATCAGGGTGCAGACCTTCTAAAATTTACTTAAAATAACCAAAATTCTCGATCATCCTTCTTAGACGATGTTTGAAAAGTATCAAGTTGTATAAAGATCCCCCCTAACCCCCCTTAAAAAAGGGGGGAACCGGAATCAAAGTCCCCCTTTTTAAGAGGGATTTAGGAGGAGCTATAAGTCTTTGATACATCACAAACAACTTTTAAAACATCCTCTTAAAGGAGATTAGTATAATTAAAGTCATCAAGCTATATGCTTGCTCAGTTATTTAAATAATCTGATCGTGACTTCAATGAGCTATCAAGTTGACAAAACAGATGAACATACAGCCTTTTTAACCAAACCCTACACAACACAAGAATTATTGAAAACCCTACATGCAGTTATTAGTCAATAGTATAATCTGCATTATCTAGACGATCGCAGTCATATCTACCTTTAATCTCTTGATTGAATCCCCAGAGAGATATTTGGGCCGATAGCGATCGCGGCTCGTATGATTGAGGCACTGTTAAACAGGAATAAAATATGTCAGGTTTCTCACTGCAAGCAGTCTTTGGAGCGAACGCAATCCAAGACGGCTCAACGATTACACTTTGGAAACAGGATTTAACCGACAATGCGGGGTTAACCTTTGCTGAGGAAATTGATGGAGAGGCGGTGCTAGCAGCCGTCGTGATTCAAGCCGCCGCGCTGGGGCTTGATACCACGCATCGAGACGGGGACGATGACGAAATTGACCCCAACGGAGATCAACAAGTAGCAATCAATCCCCCAGCTACGGGGGTAGTTCCTAGAGTCGATGGCGAGGGGAACGTGACTTTTTTCAAAAGAGATAGTATTGCAATTGATTTCGACGTTTCTTTATCCAACTTCAACGCCAACGATTATTAAAGACATCTAAGAAGCCTGAAGATATTTCTTCAAAGCTCTTAATCGATTCATCCAGCCTTGAAGAAATATTCTTTGATTCCCCACTCCCCAACGCCGATAATCAGCCTCTCTAATATCAAAATAGTTTGATAATAATTTATTCTCATTGCCCTTAGCAAGCCAGTAATTAAGCTCGTTAAAAGTCTCATGTCCGGGAATCCCATCAACATTAATTCCTAACGCTTCTTGAAGAGTCCCAAAGCCACGCCCGCTATTAACTTGCCAATCCAGGCAAGCAATTGCAATTCGTCGCGGTGGATAATCGCAGCCAGAATTTAGCCAATAAAAATGCTTGTAAATGTCCGTAGCCTCTGTTGAAGAAATTTCTCTAACAGAGCGGGGCGGTAGTCCCCTCTGAGCGCGGTAAACAGCATACTCAGTATGCGTAATTCCTAAACTAGTCAACCCACCTTTATCATCTTTATCGTTAGAAGTTCCGCCTTCAGCAGCCAGGATAAATTTCAACCCCTCTCGAAAAACTAGCTCCTTAGATAGTTTTTGATTAAGATTCTGGACATCTTTTTTTAACTTATCCAGTTCGCTTGATAAGGATTGAAACTGCTTGCTTTGAGCTTTAATATTCTGCTCAATTTTGTTCAAAAGTCCTAAAGAATTTTGTAACTGGGAATTCGAGTTGTATTTTTCGACATGCCAAAACATGCCAAAACATACAATATCTGCAATTACAAACCAAGTCATCGCCAGGTCATATAAAGTGCGCCTGGTCAACTTTATTTTTTTGAATTGCATTTTTTTAGATTATTTTTAACCACCAACCAATAGTCTGATAGTATTGACGATGGTCATCAAATTATTAAGTTGCTCGGCAATAGTGGCAACATCACTAATTATTGATGCCACATCAGATACAGTTTTTGCTAGCTCACCAGTAGGTGATTCATCAATGGCTCCTGTATAAGTCCAAATGCTAATAAAGGCATTTGGGAACCAAACTGGAAAAGAAAATCGTAACTGATATGAAGCAAAAGATACTGGGAATATCAAAACATTTCCACCCAAAGAAAGACGCTGAGAGAAGCTAGTCCACTGGGTTGAATCGTCAACTAAATTCGTCTCAACAAGTTGGTTTACATATCCGCCTGTGTACTAAGTCTTTTTAGCGCCTGGAGTGATGATATAAATTCCCAAAACTCCGCTAGAAAAAGTATCAGGAATCAAAAAATTAGAAAGATTGGAGCCTGATAAATTTTGCTCAAATATCAGGCTCCAATTACTTGAAAGAGATAAGTCCATGTCGTTATCGATTACTGGCGGCTCTTGATATGTCGGACATTAGTCGCGTTAGTAATCGGCTGTCCGGCACCCTTGCCGATAGGCCAAGTACATTGGGTGATCAGGTCATCGAAATCATCTTTTGCGTCTCTGCTGACGTGTAATGTCTTCCGATATTTCTTTATGGTCGTACCACTTGTATCAGTAACGATAACCACCCTTGTGGTAATTATTCCAGACCGCACTAGCTCCTTGATTGCGGAGAACGTAAAAGGTGAATAGTCCGTTGTACCGGGTACTTCTGCTAGTATTTCAGTTACGCCTGCAATGTCTGTATCACTTTCTAAATCTCCTGTGTAGACCCCATAACTAGTAAGAAAATAAAAATCCTGCGCTGGGGTTGCGGGAGTCGATCCAGCCGCAGCTACAGCTGCAATAGTCAGTTTGCATCTATCAAGTTTTGGTGGCATATTTCCTATTTAAAAAAAGTTGTTTAAGGGATAAGAAAGCTAAAAAATACCAGTGACAAAGCCTTAATACATTTTGATGTGCTGAGGAAACCTTGCGCTTAGGATTACATTCCCAGGAACATAGTCCAATCCGACCAATGCACCTATCTTTGTACAATTCGCGGCAGCGAAATAAACTGTCTTCGTTGTCTTATCCTTAAGTCTTACAAGCGCTCTGCGACCAACGCCAGATGAAACTAATTGGCGGACAGAAATAGATTCGCTATCGTCGGGAAGGGCGGCGGCGTCAGCCTTCACCACTCCACAAACATCACCAATCTCGTCGTAGACATCCTCTAGAGTTACAATTTTGTTGGTACCAACCACGAAACTAGCCTTGGGAATTTGTGTAGGCATTTTAACGCTGAGTTTAGGTCAAGATATCCTCCAAATATACGCTTACGACTTCGTTTACCACAAGCTTTTCAATACATTTTGTATGTCGAGCCTTAACCCTCGATTAAGTGCTAGTCCCTAGTACCTTTTTTCGCTTTTTTAAGCCAGCCGGCAATAAATACCATCGATGATTCATTTTAAAACCCTGAAGATAACCCTTTTTAATCTGCCTGATTAAACTATTGCGAGAATAAAAATAAACTTTGCAAGCTTCTTTAAGTGAGATTGCGGTAGACAGATCATCGGGAATCTGCCAGCATTTCTTGGGAATCAAAAGATTACCATTTGGCAATCCAATTAGGTAGGACATTCTTGGTTCCAGTTGAATAGTATTTCGCCATGCGATTTTTAACGGTTATCTGAGAAATTGAAGTATCGGTGACAACTAGGCATGATTTACTTAAATATGCACCCACTAAATAACTTGGAATTATTCTCAATTTAATTGCATTCAAAATAGACATTCCATTCTCTTCATCTAGGGAATGAATCGTAACTTTTGAATTATCTTTAAGGACAAAGATAATTTCCCAATTTCCACGTTTATAATTTGGTAGCGCCACAGTGGGTTTAGCTGCAAGGTGATGCGGTACCGTGATTGGATATTTTGGAGCGCCTGTGATATTTCCAGATTGATCAACTTCAGCAAATTGATAAATTACTTGAGGGCGGTGATATTCCGGCCGAATCAGCCAACTATCAGGAATAGCAGCGACATCTTGATTACAAGTTGCGTTTCCTTGAATTTCGGCTAATTGGAAAAATTTTAATAATTCACAGGCTTCGGTACCGGCAATGACGCTGACAATTTCCGGGTCATTTTCAGGAAAGCCATTAACGTTACATCTAGCAAAAACTGGGACTGAGATTGAGGTAAATTGCACGTCTTCTGGGGGTATAAGATAACAAACGGAGGAAACCTCACCACCAGTTGAATCAGAAGGATTCAGAGGAAGATAACCGGGAGGACAATTGTAGCCAGGATTTCTGTTAACAGTAGTGGGTGGACACTGAGAGTC
>NZ_JABXKM010000147.1 GCF_017115025.1 Nostoc sp. NOS(2021)
GGCTTAGTTATGTACGGACTGATTACCGTGATTCACTAAGCAACGAATCGCACAACTTCTTCGGCCTTAGCTTGCAAATCAGTGTATTGCACTAGATTCACTTCTGGTTCTACATCGACAGCAGCCGAAATCGTCAGAGGTTTTCCCGGTTCATAATTCTTAATCAAATCCTCAAAGGAGGAGCGCAATTGTGGCTGACCGATTGCTGGGATGGCTTCTTGTTTGACTGCTTGCTCAATGCCATCTTGAATTAGTTCTTCCAGCGCTGATGCCTTGATTCGAGTTGTACCCAGCCGTTGTAGTAATATTGTCCGAGGCACTTTGCCTTTACGAAACCCAGGAATATTGGCAGTACTCGCTAAGTTTTTAATGACCTTTTCGTAAGTTTGCTTGGTAATTTCCGGCGTAATCTCTATTTCCAGGCCAATTTGGCTGGCGGGAAGTTTTTCCTGGGTGACTTTCATGCTTCGTCTCTAGTTTTTCTGGTATTTTATACTCCGAGTACACACAAGACGCAATAATTATTCGCGTTTATGGCTTGATGTCTCTTAGGGGCAATGGGAGTTTGCCAAAAGGTCTGATGACATCCAAGGATGGATGTTTGTCCTGGGGCAAACATCCAGTTTACTGCCAATGACCAAGGACTTGACATTTTACCTTCATAACAATTTAGTTAATAAGGGCATTGGGCATTGGGCATGGGGCATTGCGAGGAGACAAGGGAGAGACTTATTCAAGAATTCTCCCTTGTCCCCTTGTCCCACTCCCCAGTCACTCAGAACTTAGGAATTAATTATTCAGCGGGCTAACGCCGTGATATCCTGGTTCTCAGTGAGTGGTTAATACTCCCAAGTTAAAGTTATAGTATTGAGTCTAGCTATTATTAAGTTGTGGTATGAGAGCGCATCTGTTACCTAGCCACATAGTTCAGTTTTGTGCAGTGCTGGTTTTATGCATTTCGATCCTAGTATATTCATCATCTTGGTAAGCAACTTTACAGCCAAGACCTTTGTTCACCTTACAGGTGGGATGCCTGTTAAGCGTCTAAGTGCAGATATCTCCATTTTTCTGCTAAATGGCGGTTTGTTGTATAATAATATATAGTTAAAATCGATGGAGAAATTGGATCGCCATTGTTGTAAAATGCAACATCACTTAACTTATTAAATAAACAAAAAAATAAATGTATTAGATATATTAAAGATCGACTAAATTAAAGAAAAATCTAAATCTATTCAAAATGTATTTCCAGACTGCGATCGCTATTTAAATATAAGTAAATTGTCAATTGTTCCAAATCTTAAAGGAGGAAGCAAGTTTGTCGAAATCCTATCGTTTAGCTATTTTGGGAGCGACTGGTGCAGTCGGCACAGAGTTGCTGGAATTATTAGAAAGTCGTAATTTTCCTGTTGCTAACCTGAAGTTATTGGCATCAGAACGGAGTGTTGGGCGATCGCTGCGGTTTAAAGGAGAAAATATACCAGTAGAGCAAGTTGGCGATCGCGCCTTTGAAAATGTCGATATAGTACTAGCTAGTGCAGGTGGTTCCACATCCAAAACTTGGGCAGCAATTGCTGTCCAAAAGGGCGCAGTGGTAATTGACAACTCCAGTGCCTTTCGGATGAACCCGGAAGTTCCCTTAGTAGTCCCAGAGGTGAATCCACTAGCCGCAGCTAATCACCAAGGCATTATTGCTAACCCCAACTGCACAACAATTTTAATGGCTGTGGCAGTATGGCCATTGCATAAAGTTAAACCAGTGCAACGCATTGTAGCCTCCACATACCAATCTGCTAGTGGTGCGGGTGCCAGAGCAATGGCAGAAGTCAAAACCCAAACAAGCGCTATACTACAAGGACGGACACCAGTTGCCGAAATATTGCCTTACCCATTGGCATTTAATTTATTCCCACATAACTCCCCATTAAACGATTTGGGTTATTGTGAGGAAGAAATGAAAATGGTCAACGAAACCCGAAAAATATTTGGCACGCAGCAAATCAGAATCACTGCGACCTGTATACGGGTTCCCGTACTCCGCGCCCACTCAGAAGCCATTAATTTAGAATTTGAGACTCCCTTTAGTGCAAAGGAAGCCAGAGAAATTTTAAATTCCTCCCCTGGAGTGAAACTGGTAGAAGATTGGGGAAATAATCATTTTCCGATGCCAATTGAAGCAACAGGTCGGGATGAAGTTTTAGTAGGAAGAATTCGTCAGGATATTTCTCATCCTTGTGGCTTGGAATTATGGTTGTGTGGCGACCAAATCCGCAAAGGCGCAGCATTGAATGCAATACAAATCGCCGAATTGTTGGTAGAAAAAAATCTACTCAAACCATTAGCTATTAGTCATTAATCATTGATTAAGTGACAAATGATTAATGACACTTGAAAGTAATTGGCAGATAGGTTATTACAATAGAAAACCACCAAGATACAAAAACATGGGTAATCAGGAGTGAAAAAAGGGTGGGAGATTTTGGCAATGTTTTAACCGCGATGATTACGCCGTTTAAAGCAGATGGTAGTGTCAACTATGATGTAGCTGCAGAACTGGCGATGCATCTAGCTAACAACGGTACAGATACATTGGTGATGTGCGGCACAACAGGAGAATCTCCGACGCTAAGTTGGGATGAGGAATACCAGTTATTTGTCGAAGTATTGCAGTCCGTGGCAGGAAAAGCTAAGGTGATCGCAGGTTGTGGTTCAAATTCCACCAAAGAAGCGATCGCTGCCACCCAAAAAGCGTCTAAGATAGGAGTACATGGTTCCTTACAAGTTGTTCCTTATTACAACAAACCGCCACAGGCGGGATTGGAAGCGCACTTTAAGGCGATAGCACAAGCCTGTCCCGACTTACCGTTGTTGTTATACAATGTCCCCGGTCGTACCGGACAAAACCTTCAGCCAGAAACAGTTGCCCGGTTAGCTGAGGTTAGCAATATTGTCGGGATTAAAGAATCCACTGGTAGTATAGATCAGGCAAGCGAAATTCGTCGCTTGACACCAAAAGAATTCCACATCTATTCTGGTGATGATTACATGACTTTGCCCTTGTTAGCGATCGGGGCAAAGGGTGTGGTAAGTGTGGCTTCTCATCTGGTAGGAAACCAACTACAGCAGATGATCCAAGCTTTTAGTGCTGGTAAAATTGAGGTAGCCAGCGAGATTCATCTCCAACTCTTCCCGTTGTTTAAAGCTCTATTTCTCACTTCAAATCCCATTCCAGTGAAAAAAGCACTGAAACTTCAAGGTTGGGAGGTTGGTTCAACTCGTCCGCCGCTATGTGAAGCTGATTTAGAAGTCAGTCAAAAGTTAGAAGCGGTTCTGAAAGAACTTAGTTTAATCTAGCCACCAGCTAGTTAAGCGCTGGTAATCTACTCCTTACCAAAGATACATATAAACAATGATCATAATTGTTCATAAGTTGCAATTTAAAAAACCTGTGCTAGGACTGATAGATATACTATGAATCCTTGAATGTACAGTTGATTTTATTGAATAAAAAATTGAAATCTTCAATTAAAACTTGATTGCTTTCAGACTGACTTAAGAGACAGATGATGTTGTCTTAAATACAAGGAAAGTTAACTATCAACTTAATTAACCACAAGTAACAATCTAAGGAGAAAATGGCTAAAAACGAAGCTAACAATTCCGCCTTGAAAATTATTCCTTTGGGCGGTTTGCATGAAATTGGAAAAAATACTTGTCTTTTCGAGTATGACGATGAAATTATCCTGTTAGATGCAGGATTGGCTTTTCCCACAGAGGCGATGCATGGAGTAAATATTGTTCTGCCAGATACAACTTATCTACGGGAAAATCGCCACAAAATTAAAGGAATGATCGTTACTCATGGTCATGAAGACCATATTGGCGGGATTGCTTTTCATCTCAAGCAATTTGATATCCCGGTGATTTATGGCCCCAGACTAGCAATGGCAATGCTAGAGGGTAAATTGGAAGAAGCGGGAGTCCGCGATCGCACAGAAATCAGAACTGTTCTACCCCGTGATGTCGTGCGGATTGGCAAAAACTTTTTGGTGGAATATATCCGTAACACCCACTCCATCGCTGATAGTTTCACTGTTGCGATTCAGACTCCCCTTGGTGTAGTCATTCACACAGGCGATTTTAAAATTGACCATACCCCAGTGGATGGTGAAAAGTTTGACTTGCAACGCCTAGCAGAACATGGTGAAAAAGGCGTTCTTTGCCTTCTAAGTGATTCCACTAACGCTGAGATACCAGGGTTTACACCTTCGGAACGTTCAGTTTATCCCAATCTGGAGAGAGTATTTAGTCAAGCCACTGGACGATTATTTGTCACTACCTTTGCTTCCAGTGTGCATCGCATCAACATGATTTTGGATATCGCCAAGAAGCAAAACCGTGTAGTGACGATTGTGGGGCGTTCCATGCTGAACTTGATTGCTCATGCCCGCAATTTAGGTTACATCAAGTGTGACGATAATCTGCTGCAACCATTGCACGCAGTCCGTAATCTACCTGACGAAAAAGTTTTAATTTTAACTACAGGTTCTCAGGGTGAATTGATGGCAGCAATGACTCGCATTGCCAACAAAGAACATCCTCACATTAAAATCCGCCAAGGAGATACCGTCGTATTTTCTGCTAACCCAATTCCCGGAAATACGATCGCTGTAGTCAACACCATCGATAAGTTGATGATTCAGGGAGCAAAAGTGATCTATGGTCGAGATAAAGGGATTCACGTCTCCGGTCACGGCTGTCAGGAAGAACAAAAGCTGATGATTGCCTTAACTCGACCCAAGTTCTTTGTGCCATTTCACGGCGAACATCGGATGCTGGTGAAGCACGCAGAAACGGCTCAGAGTATGGGCATTCCCGCAGAAAACATGATCATTATTCAGAATGGTGATGTTGTCGAACTGACTGAAGATTCCATTCGCGTCGCTGGTAAAGTGCCATCTGGTATCGAATTGGTGGATACTACTAGTTCGGGTATGGTAAGTTCCAAAGTATTGCAAGAACGGCAACGCATGGCTTCAGAAGGCATTATCACGATCGCAGCTGCCATTGATTGGAATGGTAAACTGTTGGCAAAACCAGAAACTCACCTCCGGGGTGTAGTGACAAGTGTAGAGCGATCGCTACTACAAACCTGGGTAAAACAACGAATTGAAGAAATCCTCAGTGTGCGTTGGTCAGAATTCGCTGCTGGGGAAGGTGAAGCAGCAGATATAGATTGGGGTGGATTGCAAGGAACTTTAGAACGAGAATTGCAACGTTCCATCCGCCGAGAACTGCAATGTCAGCCATCTGTGACTTTGTTGATGCAAATTCCTGATGAGCCACCTGTGAAAGTTGCTGATGGTAGAAGACGGCGGACTCGGACTGCTGCTCAGGTAGCATCATAGGGTAAGATAACAATTTAACGCCAAAGCGCAAAGACACAGAGTTTTTCTGAAGGTCTTTGCGCTTTGGCATGAGAGTTAAAGAAAAATCATTTACCTTGATAGAGGTTGGGTAGTGCGTATAAACAACTGTCTCTAAATTGCTGATTTATTATTCTGATATCCATTTCCAGAAACAGTAAGCACCATAACCAACTGCTGCGGCTGCAACTGCTGGTGCTGCAACTGTGATAGCTACACCTGCTGCCATACCACCGCCAACTGTCGCCCCAACAGCGGCTAACCCTGAAGTGATTCCAGCAGCACTCAGACCAGCAACGCTTCCAGCCGCTGCAACAGCACCAACGGCTCCCGCAGTACCAGCAGCAGCACCAACAGTCGTCATCGTTCTGCCAACAGCACGAGCTTCTCGCTCCTCGGTAGTAAGATTTTCATTATCTTCTAAAACACTATTCATTGCCAGAGTTGTTATAGCAGCAGGAGCCATACCAAGTGCGCCAATGCCCGCAACAGCTCCCCCACCAACAATTCCACCAACTGTAGCTAGACCTGACATAATCCCGGCTCCACTTAGTCCGGCTGCGGCTCCGGCAGCACTGACAACACCAATACTACCCGCAACTGCGGCTCCACTTACAGATGCTCCTCCTGTACCTGCTCCAGCATTTTTGACTTGTTCGCTTGCGTGTATACCTGTCTTACACCATGTAGCAAAGTGTTCACAATTATTATCAAACAGGTCATAGGCATTTTCCCCCAATCTACTCTCGGCGCGTTGAATTACAACGTGTGGTGAGTCACAATTACCATACTCTCTTACAAAAACCGTCCTTCCAGATACAAAAAAATCTCTGGAAACACGGGAAATGTTTTTTTGACTCTTTGTATACTCGATGACTGTACCATCACCACAGTCAATACCATGATGGCTGTAACCACCACAATTATAATAAACATGATCTCCCATTCTCATACTTTAGTCGCCTTTAATACTCAGTTTATGTTGACAGCAACCTAATTAGTAATTGCCTAAGATATTTATGGCACAATGTATCTCTGGATTACGACAGTGGTTAAACCGAGTTAGCTTAAAAAGCTTAAATCAATTTTTTATACATTTTCATGAAAAATTACTTAAAAAAGAAAATTTTTTAAATATTTCTTTGTAAATTACTGAGTCCAATTTTGAGCAAGCGATCGCACTGCCAAAATTGTTTGTATGCTTGTTTTCAGCATCAGATGTGATCGCACAATAGCAACTTCATTGTCCTAGTCTCTTATCATCGGGAAGAAGCCCCATTAATTCGTACTTGCCTGCCTATAGTTGTTTGGAGGCGATCGCTATGACCAAAAAAACTCTGAGTATGCATATATAGGTATGGTCGAATATTGGATTGTTGACCCTTTGGAAAATGAAGTAACTGTGTCAGGACTTACGCAAACAATAGCCGAAACCCTTATTTTTGGGTAGGGTAATTCATGAATTGCCCCTACCGCGTGTAGTTTTGCGTAAGTCCTGTGTGTGTTTGCTAAATCAGGGCAGTTACAAGCAAACTGTGTTTATCAAAGACTAACGGATTGTTTCTAGAACGTTCCCAGAATTAACCCTGCCAGCCCAGTAGGTGCTTTCAGCTTAAGGTTGTTTGATAGTGAGCAACTTATACCAATTATCTGTGAGCATCTGGGCAAAGCTTCTACGGCATTCAGCCACCAATGAACAGGACGCGGCGACGTGGGTAACGTGAGAATACAGAGAGGAAAAACGCCTACTAGGGTATTACCAATATTTATACTTAGCAAAAATACTTGCAGGAAGACCTTGTATTAAGGTTTGTAAATGTTACACTAAAACCTACCTAATGACAGATGTCTTTACTAAAATTTAACGTATGTCAAGTTATGAACAAGATCGTAATATTACACTACCGATCCCCAGAAAATTGCGATTAACTTGACGTAGTAACAAATTAAGTTCTGACTTAAGTGGCGATTCAGGTATCACATTATATCGCAGTCAGGACGCGATTCTTCCGGTAAAGGTCGTCGCCACGTTGTATATATTCATCAAAAAGGTGAATAGCCTCAATTACACAGAGGATTAACCATGAAGGTATTCGACATTACCACAAAAAAGATTTTTCTGGCAAGCTGGGTCTCAATCAATCAAACTGAGAATAGTAACCATAAAGCAAGCCAGCTACACCGTTCTGTTTCCAAGCCTTACTGGGATATTCTCCAACCCCTACGGCAACAGGTAGATAGCATTCAAGTGCGCGATCGCCAACTAGCTCACCGCTTGTGCAAACTGATTCCATCTCAGTGTCCCTTTGAACGAGATGTCAAATTATTCGGGAAAACTCTGTTTCACATTCCGCCCATGTGCAAGCTTAACCCCTTATATGAAGAAGTGGTTGGTTTACGTTTCCGAGCAATGTGCTATCTAGCCGACGATTGTGGCGAAGATGTATCGCAGTACTGCTAATACAGAGTGCTGAGGGGAAAGTTAGGAATGAGGAGTGATTAGTGAGTAATTAAAAATAAAACTCATAATTCATAATTCATATTCATAACTCCTAACTCCTAACTCCTAACTATTTTTTTTGCCATTTTTGGATAGCATCCTGAGCATCTTCGTAAGCGCCTGTCTCCTCTGGCACTAAAGCAGCGGTCGCAATTGCGGCATTACGTTCTCCTTCGGCGGCGCGACGCTTGGCCAAATCTAAAATTTTCTCACTCCATTTATTGATCGATTTTTGGGCAGTATCGAAGCCTGGTTGACCTGGTGATACTTTCTTGGCAACTTCGATCGCACGATTGTAGGTAGATGCCTGTCCAGACTTAATCAAGGCATTAGCTGCATCTAAAAGAGTTTTGTTACTCACATACTGCTTGCCCTCTAGCCGCCACAGATTAATTGCTGCTTGTGCTTTGGAATAGAGCTGCTCATCTTTGGTGATTAATCGAGCGGCAGCAATAGCGCTAGCATACTGTCTTTGTTTCGCACGACCTTCTGCTAAATCTAAAATCATCCGGCTCCAAATCTTAATATTCTCCTGAGCTTGTTCGTACAGTGGTTCACCGGGTTGAATTTTCTGGGCTGTAGCGATCGCCAAGCCCAAATCGCTAGCCTGAGTTTGTCTGAGTGACATTTTCGCCAGGTCTAATACTGCTTGATTCCGCTTTTTTGACTCGGAACTAGAGGCTATTTGGGCGCTAGATTGGTTGTTGATTCTAACTGGTGGAGTGCGAACGCTTGGTAAATTCTGGATCACCTTGGGGTTGCTAGCAGTAACATTGGGTGATGTGTTTGATATTTGCTTAATTCTAAAAGTTTCTTGATTACGGAGAAAAACTACGGCCATTAAACCTGCTACCAGCAAGCTACCTCCGCCCCATAAAATAAACTGTTTCCAAAAAGGGATGCTTGGCTGATTCGATGGCAATCGAGAGACGTAGCCTTTGGAGGAATTGGGGATAAATCTTCCTCTGGTGTTCACTCCTAAAGAAGTTTCCGGCATTGGCTGGGAAACTAAGCCGGTAGCTGACTCCTGGACTTGTTGAGTTTTAGACTTCTCGACCTTGTGAGCCTTCACCTGTTGGGAGGAGTTCACAGTAGCTTCTCCCCATCTGCCCCGATCTGCTGAAGTTCTAGGGTAATCGTCGAGGAGGGGAGCCGCAAGGGCAACAGCAAAGGATTCTTCGGGATAAATCACCGATTCTGCTTCAAAGTCGCTTTCCATTGCCAATTTTGGCAAGATTACTTGCTGCCTTGATGGGATGATAGTGGCAGGGTTTTGGACAGGATTCCAATGGTGTTGACATAATTTTGGCATGAGCAGGCTTAGGTAGCTTTCTAAATCTGCCAAGTTGCTGCCATTGCCAGAACGCAAAGCTTCTAACAAAGCTGCTGTAAAGAATCCGTGACCTAATTCGCTACTTTCATGGGAAAATTGCTCTGGTTGGCAAGAAAGAATTGTCGCCAGTTGTAGTTCTTGGGCTAGTTCTATTGTTTCTTCGCCAACGGGAGCATCCGCTTGGGTGCCAAAAGCGCGGTTGATATCGAGTAGTAGCAATACATTTAGGTCAGCAAGTTGCAGACTTTGCATTAGCGATCGCAATTCTATGCCAGTCTCTTGCACAAGTTCGGGGTTGCCTTCTGCTGGCATTAAGTAATCTTTGCCTTTGTAGTTGACTCCATAACCGCTAAAGAATAACCACAGATAGTCTTCCGGTTGCCAACTTGTCGCTGCCAAATCCTCAAGCAGCAGCAGAATATTCTCCTTCGTGGGATAGGTGGATCGATCGCCAATCGGCGGCGAAGTATCTGTCATTAACAGACAGTGCTTGGGGACAAAACCTGCATCCGTCGCCAAAAAATCTTCTAGTGCCTCAGCATCTGCTTGGGCACAACTTAAAGGTTGAAATAACTGATATTGATTGATGCCAATCGCGATCGCCCAGTAATTTGCCATCCCGCTCTTTGTCAGTTATTGTTTGCTGGTCTTAAAATTGCGGTTGGCTTTGCCAAAAAAACAAAGCTAACCTATGTCTTGTAGTCTAGGTGATTCTCATCGAATCTTAAGTTAGAATGTAATTTTTATTACGTTAATTGACCGGAAAATACTTTCACCTAACTTCAATAACAGATCATCACTAAGGAGATAGAAGGTCATGAGCAAGATTTCTGCTCACCTACCATCATCGATCACTCCCTTTTCAGTTATTAGCCAAATTGCCAGAAGAATCCGGATAGTTCCTTTAGTAGTTTTGCTCATAGCTACCGTTTCTGCGTGGTTTGTGACGGAAGCGATCGCACCTCAAGTTGTGCGAGCTTACACCGCTAGAGTTGATCTAGCTATTGACCGCCTGCCAGATGAAAACTACGAAACCGTTCTCACCAGAGCGGAAGCAGCCGCTAGAGCAGCTGCTCAACGGAGTTTCGACCAAGATATCTTGGTGACAGATGTTTCAATCATTGTGTCCGTACAAAATTATGGATCGATCGCACCAGTTCTGACATTAGAAGTCAGTCGGCCAGAATGGCGATCGCGCCCTGATGCTCAAAATTGGGCCACTTACTTCAAAACTGCGCGATCGCTACTTTTCTTTGAAAATAGCCAGGACTTACCCAAAAAATAGCCGAAAAGAATGATTTTCAGTAGGGGCAATTCATGAATTGCCCCTACTGTTGTCGTTAGCGTCAGTGGATGGCCTAGAATAAGAAGGTTGTCAAGAATCGCGATATCTGCTGACATGGCTGTTCCTAAGAAGAAAACTTCCAAATCCAAACGAGATAAACGTCGAGCTACCTGGAGGCATAAAGCCGTCGTCGAAGCTCAGAAAGCCCTCTCTCTGGGTAAATCGATTTTGACTGGACGTTCTACATTTGTATATCCAGCTGCTGAAGAAGAGGAAGAAGAATCATAACAATTCAAAATTCAAAATTCAAAATTCAAAATTAAAGACATTTTCAGACGGGGATTTAAACCCCGACTGGAACTCACAAACTGATTAGATCGAAAAAAATTGCTAGTGAGTAATTGGGAATATCCATTACCCATTACCCATTACCTATGATTCATGAGTAATGATCAAGTAATCATATAAAGAGTAAAACATCTGGTGCTGTTGGCAACTCAGCAAAAAAGCTTGTAAATATTTTGAGAAAACTTATTTTTCTCCAACTATGCTAGGAAAATTTTTTCAAAAACCAGGGAAGGAAGAGGGCGAACGCGTCCCTCCTGGTCAACACTTAGCTAAAGGTTTCCCCGTATTAACTTACGGTGCAACTCCCCAAGTCAGCACTGAGGAATGGGAGTTTCGAGTTTGGGGTTTGGCAAAACCTGCTACCTTTAGTTGGTCAGACTTTATGGCGCTGCCTCAACACGAATTCACAGCGGACTTCCACTGTGTAACGCGCTGGTCTAAACTCGATGTCAAATGGACTGGCATTAAAGTTACAGAGTTCATGGGTCTGATTGAACTAGACCCCAAGGTAGCCCACATTATGGAACACTGCTATGGCGGCTACACCACTAATATTTCTATAGAAGATTTTATGCGGGAAGAAAACTTCTTTGCCTTTAAAGTCTTTGGTGAAGACCTTCCATCTGAACACGGTGGCCCAATGCGGCTAGTTGTACCCCACCTCTACGCTTGGAAAAGTGCTAAGTGGATTAATGGTTTAGAGTTTTTAGCTGGTGAAGAACTTGGTTTTTGGGAGCGCAATGGCTACCATCGCCGTGGTGAACCTTGGGCTGAGGAGCGTTACAGCAACGCTTTTGGGTTGTAAAAGTTAGGAGTTATTCAATTTTGGATTTTAGATTTTAGATTTTGGATTGAAGGAACAATCTAAAAATTGGCAGAGTTAGGAGTTATAGATTTTTATTTCTCACTCATAACTCCTAACTCATAACTATTAACCCAGAAGTTTCTTGATTAGCGGCAATTTGCTCTCATAAGGAGCGTATCGCCATTTTAAATCCAGCCAGAAAGAGTTTTGCAATACACTTTTATTATGGGAAAAAGTGTCAAAAGTAGCTTTGCCGTGATAGTTGCCAATACCGCTATCTCCCACCCCACCAAATGGTAAAGACGAGACACCAAACTGCATTATTGTATCGTTGATACAGACTCCACCAGATGAAGTTTCCTGCAAAACTTGCTTTTGTAGGTTTTTGTTTTGAGAAAATAAGTATAACGCCAAGGGTTTAGGTCTAGAGTTAATCAAGGCGATCGCTTCTGGAATGTCAGTATATTCAATGATGGGTAGAATAGGGCCAAAAATTTCTTCCTGCATTACAGAATCTTCTAAGGAAACATTATCAATCACTGTGGGGGCAATATAACGCTCTGAAGGTTGAGTTTTTCCACCAATGATAACTTCACCATCTTTGAGAAAGTTAACCAACCTATCAAAGTGTTTTTGACTGATAATCCTGGCATAATCAGGACTGTTTGCTGGATTATCGCCATAAAATTCTTTGAGGCATTTTTTCAGCCCATCTATTAAATCTTTTTTGATTTTTTTATTAACTAAAAGATAGTCAGGGGCGATACAAGTTTGTCCAGCATTAATAAATTTGCCCCAAGTAATTCGTCTGACAGTGTGTTCAAGATTAATGTCAGTATCTACGATACAAGGACTTTTACCACCCAATTCTAAAGTAATTGGTGTGAGATATTTTGCCGCTGCTGCCATGATGATTTTGCCGACGGCTGTGCCACCAGTAAAAAAGATATGGTCAAACTTTTCTGCCAGTAGTTTTTGACTTGCTTCCACGCCTCCTTCAACCACTGCAATATAAGCTGGGTCAAAATGTTTAGCAACAATTTCAGCGATGATACCGGAGGTATGAGAAGCAATTTCTGAAGGTTTGATAATTGCACAATTCCCGGCTGCGATCGCACCTATTAACGGTGAGATAATTAAGTTAAATGGATAGTTCCAAGGCCCGATAATTAAGACAACCCCTAGCGGTTCTGGATAAATTCTAGCTGAGTAGGAAAAAAAATCCCAAGAAACGGCTGCTTTTTTGGGCTTACTCCAGTTTTTAAGATGTTTTATAGCATAATCAATTTCCTTAATTACGCCGATTTCTGTAATGTAAGTCTCTAATTCTGGTTTATGTAAATCCCTTTGTAATGCCTGAATTATTGACTGTTTATACTCAATAATTGCTTGTTTGAGATTTTTAAGTTGTTCAATGCGAAAAGTGACATCTTTAGTTATACCAGTTTGAAAAAACTCTCGCTGATTCTGGATAATATCGCCAACGTTAGATAATTCAGTGGTAATCATTATTTTTGTCCTATCAAAAACTATTTATTCAATGCTAGCGCTGTTAGATCAACATATTTTATTCGTCATAGTTTAGGATTTCAATTTCTAATTGGAATAATTACTTTAAATTATCGGTAGAGAGTAGTAAGGTTATAAATTATGAATTATCAGGATAAAAAACTCTACAATTCATAATTTATAATTGCTAATTTTCTCATGTTTTGGTGGGTAGAAGTACAATAAATACACTACCTTTGCCCAACTCGGAATTAAGCAGAATAATGCCTTGATGTGCCTCGACAATTCGACGAGCAAGGTACAGTCCTAAGCCACTACCAGAACTCTTGTGACTGCCTTGGCGAAATCGTTCAAAGATGGTGGCTTGTTCTTCAGGGGGAATACCTGGGCCTGTATCCGCTATTTCAATTCTAATGTAGTCAACAGAATTGGATCTTTCAGAGAACTGAGATTGGCTACTTTTGTCAAACTGGCTTTGAGAAGTAAAACGAATAGTAACAGACCCAGAATCGGTAAATTTGATCGCATTCCCGATCAGATTAGTGAATAGACGATGCAATTCTAAGCGATCGCCCATCACTGTGTTTGTGCTTGACTCCAAAGTTTTGTCTAGATTAATCGACAGTGCTTTTTCTTGAGCTAGGGGTGCTAATTCTCCAGTCACCTCCTCTAGCAATCTGTCCAAATTAACCGGTTGAAATGCCAAAGTTTTGCGACCTGCTTCAAAGCGATAAACTTCCAATAAAGTATTGACCATAGAAAGCAGGTTGATATTGCTACGAGCCATGATGGCAATTACTTCCTGCATTTGTGGTGATAATGTTCCCAACGCACCTTGCTGAAATAGCATCAACATGCGATCGGCCGCCACTAAGGGAGTGCGTAAGTCGTGGGTGAGGCGGGAGACAAAATCTTCTCGCTGGCGGGCAATTTCATCACGTTCATCCATACTATTCTTCAAGCGCAGGAGCGATCGCACTCGTGCCAGTAATTCATCTACTGTTACAGGTTTGCGGATAAAATCATCAGCACCCAAGTCTAATCCGTGGGCGACATTGGGCGTATCGTGGGCAGTTATCAGCAATATGGGGATGTATTGCGGCAATTTCATCTCTCCACGAATGTGCTTAGTGACTTCGTACCCGTCCATACCTGGCATCATCAGATCCAGCAGAACCAAGTCACAAGGAGAAGCTTTCAATTCTGCTAAGGCCGAAATCCCATTTTCGGCGGTGCTAATCGTGTAACCTTCCTCCTCCAAAATAGTTTTGATCAAAAACACGTTATCAGGAGAGTCATCAACAACCAGAATTTTGTCAGAGCGAGAAGATTGTGAAGTCATATAGATGCAAGGTACGAGGTAACAGTAAATTTTTAGTAAATTTTTAAAGTAACGGGTTTATTGGTATAGTTTTTTTAGATATTATCCTGAGATATACTTTCTCCAAATAAAAATTGTTTATCTAGAAATTTATATAAATTGACTTACAAAGCAACTTTACTTACCTTTTTCAGATATAGCCACAAGCTAATTAAATTATGGCTCGTAAGCTTCTAGAACTGAATACAGAGGATGGCGGCACGATTGTGGTAGCAGTTGAGCTACCAGATACATCAGTAGGTCGTGTATCGCTCACTGGTGAGTTACCTATAGAAAAAGTAGAGGCTAACTTCGATGCAGTTAAGGATTTGATTGTTCGCGGGTGTCGCCCAATTACAAAGGCGTTTCGTACTTTGCAGCAAGAATCGCAACCTGTAAGCGGAGAAGTTGAGTTTGGGGTGAATTTTACCGCCAAAGGCTCGGTTTATGTAGTCGAATCCACTGGGCAGGCATCACTGAAGGTGAAAATAACTTGGAAACTGGCATCAGAAGAAAACAAGTAATAAATTTTCATG
This sequence comes from Nostoc sp. NOS(2021), assembly GCF_017115025.1. GTDB lineage: Bacteria > Cyanobacteriota > Cyanobacteriia > Cyanobacteriales > Nostocaceae > Nostoc. The sequence continues at coordinate 15,103 of NZ_JABXKM010000147.1, forward strand.
AATTGGGAATTAGTTAAAGCTTGTACCGTAGCGATCGCTACCCCAGAAGGTTACATTCAAGGCACGGGCTTTTTTATCTCACCCAATGGACATTTACTGACCTGCGCTCATGTAGTTGAGTCGGCAGGGGGTTGGGAAAATGTGCGAGTCAATGGGCAAGGGGTTGAGTTGGTTTATTTAGGCGATCGCACCCGTGATGATTTCGCCATATTGCAATTATCTGGTTATCAAGGTCAAGGTGTACCCTTATCGCCAACTTTTGCGCCAGGGAAATTTCGCTCAATTGGCTATGGGCGTCAAGACTTCCCAGAAGGCGGGACGATTGAGGGCAGTATCACTGATGCTAACCGCCATTCAGGTTTCGGTAACTTATCAATGTTACGGTTGCGGATAATGGCAGACGCACAACAGATCATCGGTGGCTATAGTGGTTCCCCTGTGTTTGATATTAAAGCTGAAGCAGTAGTTGGGATGATCGCCGCTTACGACAATACCCAAGGAGGATTAGCTGTACCACTGAGGACAGTGCAGGAAAATTGGGCTGAATTGGAAAGTTTGCTATATCCAGAACCATCCCCAGAACTAGAATTTCCATTTTTTGATCAAGCTTTTTATTCTGATTGTTACAAGGAAGTTGATAAGCCAGGGGCATTAATTCGGGTGAAGGCTCCTTTGCAATGGGGCAAAACCTACTTGATAAACCAGATTTTGGATTATGGGACTCAGCAAGGCTATCAACCAGTGCGAGTGGACTTTCAGGAGCCAGAAACAGAAGTATTTAATACTCTGAAACTCTTCTTGCAGTGGTTTTGTGGCAGCATAGCTGAAGAATTGAATCTACCGGATAACCTAGTTGAAAACTGGGGAGGTGTACTGAGTAACAACATGAATTGCACCAACTACTTTGAAAGATATCTCTTACCAGCAATTAATAGTCCCCTGGTTTTGGGATTGGATAATGTCGATGTGATTTTTCAATATCCAGCGATCGCTTGTGACTTTCTTCCCTTGTTGCGAGCTTGGTATGAGAAGGCCAAGGCTAAACCTATTTGGCAAAAGCTGCGGTTGGTGATTGCCTATTCCAAAGAAGATTTCATTCCCATAGTTTATAATAAGTCGCCCTTCAATGTGGGAAAGCCCATTGAGATACTAGAGTTAAATCAAACACAGGTACATAACCTGGCACGACACCTCAAACTCCAGTGGAATAAACAGCAAGTCGCCCAACTAATGGCGATGGTGGGTGGGCATCCTTGGCTAGTGAAAGAGGCACTGTATAAAATTGTGCGACGCGAACTGACGTTGAAAGAACTATTGAAAATTGCTCCCACCCAAGAAGGCTTATACGGCGACCATCTGCTTGGTTATTGGTCAATCTTGCAAGATAATCCAGAACTAAAGCAAGCCATGAGGCAAGTAGTTACTATCAATAGCCCAGTTAGAATAGACGCTGAGAAAGCATCTAAGTTACGTAATATGAGACTTGTAAAATACAAAGGCAATGATGTTCTGCCCTTATGTGATTTGTATCGCCTGTATTTTTGCGATCGCTTAGGTATGTAATGATGATTTCAAATTCCTCAGAAATTTCCCCCAAATCCTCTTTGCAAGCAGAGAGGAAAGCCGGAGAATGATTTAGTGTGCAACTGCATTGGACATAATTCATGAATCCACCGCCTAACCCAAACTATGAATATCAAGTTGGGGGTACTTTACCTCCTGATTCCCCTACTTACGTCACGCGGCAGGCAGATAACGACTTATACAAAAAGTTGAAGGCGGGGGAATTCTGTTATGTCCTGAACTCGCGGCAGATGGGTAAATCGAGTTTGCGGGTAAGAACCATGCAAAGGTTGCAGGAAGAGGGAATTGCTTGTGCTGAGATTGATATTACTGCGATCGGCACTCATAATGTCACCCCTGATGAATGGTATGCAGGTGTAATTGACAGTCTAGTTAAGAGTTTAAAACTAAACGATACTTTTGATTTAGGAAACTGGTGGAAGGCGCAAAAATTACTGCCTCCATTGCGGCGATTGGGCAAGTTCCTTGAAGAGGAGATGCTAACCTCTATTCATAAAAAAATTGTCATTTTTGTAGATGAAATCGATAGCGTTCTCAGCCTCAGTTTTTCAACTGAGGATTTTTTCGCATTGATTCGATTCTGTTATAATCAACGTGCTGATAAACCAGAATATAAACGTCTAACATTTTGTCTTTTAGGGGTAGCAACTCCTTCAGATTTGATTCAAGATAAACAGCGTACACCTTTTAATATTGGTCAAGCCATTGAACTCAAAGGTTTTGATCTAGATGAAGCAGAGCCTTTAGCTAAGGGATTAGTAGGTAAAGTCAGTAATCCACAAGAAAAGCTAAAAGAGGTTTTGGAATGGACTAGTGGACAACCTTTTCTTACCCAAAAGCTTTGTCAATTTATTTTAGATGACGAGCAAGGATTATCTGTAGAGGAATTAGTGCGATCGCGGATTCTCCAAAATTGGCAATCTCAGGATGATCCAGAGCATTTAAGGACAATACGCCACCGGATTTTCAGTAAGAAGCAACCTGCGGATCTGTTGCTTGAATTATATGACCAAATTTTACGAAAAGGAGAAATTGAAGAAGATAACAGTCCGGGGCAAATAGAATTGCGCCTGTCGGGATTGGTAGTTAAGCAAAATGGCAAGTTAAAAGTTTATAACCGCATTTATGAGTTTGTTTTTGACAACAACTGGGTTAATGAGGCGTTAGCAAGTTTGCGACCTTATGCAAAGGAATTAGCAGCATGGCTAGAATCTAATCGTCAGAAGAAATCTGAACTCTTGCAGGGGCAGAAATTACGACAAGCTCAAGCATGGGCAGAACATAAACACTTGCTAGTTGAAGATTATCAATTTTTATATGCTAGCCAAGAATTAGCAACACGAAAGCAGCAACGCCTTGTCTCAATGCTTGCTCCAATAATACTAATTTCAATTTCATCACTTGGGTGGTTATACTGGAAATCATCAGGAAAAGCTCCCTTTGCTAACAATCAGCCAGTCCCGATACCATCAAGAACGGAACAACCAGAACAGCCACAGCTTCTATCAGCATTTTTTAGCGAAGGCGAGCGTACTCTCTTTGCACAAAATAACAATTTAAATCGCGATCGGGGTTTTGAAGCTTTCAAAGAAAAGCGTTATCCACAAGCTATTGATTACTTTAAAAAAGCTATACAAGCCTTTCCTAAAGACCCAGAATTACAAATATTTTACAACAATGCCCTAGCATATCAAAAAGGAAATCCGCTAACTCTGGCAGTTGTTTTACCAGATACTAATAAAGAAATAAAGATTTCTCAAGAATTATTGCGAGGTGTTGCACAGGCACAAGAGAATTTTAACAATTTACGTGAAGCGAAAAAACCATTGTTAAGTATAGTAATTGCCAATGATAGCAGTTCTCAAGCTCAAGCTCAACAAGTTGCTGGAGAGCTAATAAAAAAGCAAAATATTATAGGAGTTATTGGGCATTATACTAGTACAAATAGCAAAGCTGCACTACCTAAGTATGAAAAAGCTGGTATGGCAATAATATCTCCAGGAAGTACAAGTAGCTCACTGAATAATCAAGTATTTTTTAGAACAGTTCTTTCTGACCAAATAAATGCTAATAAATTAGCAGATTATGCTAAAAATCAAGGCTATAAGAAGGTAGTTATTTTCTACAATCCTGGTGATATTTATAGTGATGATGTAAAGAAAGATTTTGAAAATGCCTTTAAAAAGAATGGTGGGGAAGTTATACCGACTAAGTATTTGGCTGATGCTTCACTAGATACATCTGCCGAAATTTCAAAAATTAAGGAAAAAAATGCAGATGCAATTGTTCTGTTTCCGAATACAGAGTTAACTTCTGTGGCACTTGAAATTGCCCGCGCTCAGGGAAGCAAAAAATTGCCTCTGCTAGGAGGAAATGCTTTGTACAATCAAGAGATTTTGACATCAGGTGGAGAAGCTGTTGAAGGCTTGGTTCTAGCTGTAGATTGGTTTGCAGGTGAGCAAAACTCAAAAGAATTTGCAGATAAAGCTAGCCAAAGATGGGGAGGACAGATTAGCTGGCGTACAGCTGCGGCTTATGATGCAACTCAGGCTTTTATCAAAGCTATATCTATGTCTAACAATCCTACTCGTCAGACCGTGTTACAAAACCTCAAATCTGTTAATCTTTCATCGAGCGAAACTTCAGGACATCCACTGCATTTTGATGAGAAAGGCGATCGCCAACAAGAACCTGTTCTTGTCAAAGTAGTAAGAGGTCACGGTGGGCCTTCTGAAACTGGATTTATATTTGAACAGGTTCAAGAGTGAGATATCTAAAGATAGCGATCGCACTTTCAACACAAGCTTACGCTCATTCTCCAGACGTGAGATTATCTAATAGTTGCCGAAATTCTACTGTGGAAGGAATTGCGATCGCGCTTTTGAAAAGCATTTTTAGCACAGATGGTTCTTCTATCTTATTGATAACTTCGACAATAGAGCTTGGCACTTCTCCAAATCGTGTTTCTAGAACTGTAATTATGCTTTCTCTAGCAGTTTCAACAATTCCTTCTTCTTTTGCTAGCCTTTCAATACTAGTTACGTACCGCATTCTATCTGTCTCCTCGTAACTTCTCACTTCCGTTTTAAAACTAAGTGCCAACTCTTTTGGCAAAACCATTATCCAGTCGATAAACCGAAATAGTTCCCGAATATCTTCCCGGCTATATCCCCGTTCATACAGCCGTCTGACTAGGCTTAGTTTCCACTGTAGCCGATTTTCTGGGTTTCGTTGCGTTGCCTTGGTCTTGAGATGCGCCATCACAATTACACCAAACGGATTGGTTGTTTGCTCTAGGGTTTCCCACCTTTGCTCGTAGTCCAACAGTTTCGCCACAGGAAACTCTAAGCTGACGCGACATCCGCCTAGTTGATAGCTGTAGCTAGAAGGTCGCCAATTCGCTTGTTCATCTGCTAAAACTGCTAAACTAATGACTCGCTTTTTATGGCGGTCAAACAAGCGGTAATTATATATGTACATCCGTTCGGCAAATCGGCTGTCATATTGCCCTTGGACTTCCACATGAACCAATACCCAAGCTTCTTCTCCATCCAGTAGCCAAACTTTTGCGACCTTATCGACCAAACGCCGCCCTATTTCTGCATCCGGTTCTAGCTGTTGCAGTTCCGTGTCCAGAAATTCATAAGGTCGCGTCCAGTCGATTTCGGCATAAGCTTGGGTGAAAAAGAATTCCAGAAAGCGGGGAAAATATAGCTCAATGACTTCTTTCCAAGGACTATCATAATCAGTAAGTTGCTCGGTCATGAATTAAAACAAAAAGTACCTCTGTGCCATTGGTAAAACTGTCGCAGGTTCACAAATCAGCAACTCACCATCTGCCCTGACTTGATATGTTTCTGGATCTACTTCAATGTGGGGTAGTGCATCATTCAGCTTCATATCCCGCTTACTCAATTGACGTGTCCCAGAAACTGCAACTGCTGCCTTTTGTAAACCTAGCTGGCTGGGAATTTCTTTCTCTAAAGCTGCTTGCGAAACAAAAGTTAATGATGTGGCATGACGCGCACCAGCAAAACTACCAAACATTGGTCGCATATGCACTGGTTGCGGTGTGGGAATACTGGCGTTGGCATCGCCCATTTGCGACCATGCAATCATTCCGCCTTTAATAACTATCTCTGGTTTCACGCCGAAAAACGCCGATCGCCACAAACATAAATCTGCTAATTTTCCCTCTTCTACTGAACCCACATATTGAGCAATTCCGTGAGCGATCGCCGGATTAATCGTATACTTAGCAACATACCTTTTCGCCCGAAAATTATCTGCTTTTTGCTCAGTTCCTTGTGGGTTAAGAGTTCCCCGTTGCACCTTCATTTTGTGAGATGTCTGCCAGGTGCGAATTATCACTTCGCCTACCCTTCCCATTGCCTGGGAGTCGGAAGAAATCATGCTAAATGCGCCTAAGTCGTGCAAAATGTCTTCGGCGGCAATGGTTTCTCGGCGGATGCGAGATTCGGCAAAAGCGACATCTTCAGCGATCGCTGGGTCAAGGTGATGGCATACCATCAACATATCTAGGTGCTCATCTAAAGTGTTGACGGTGTAAGGGCGTGTTGGGTTAGTGGAAGATGGTAGAACATTGGCTTGGCCGCAAACTTTGATAATATCTGGTGCGTGTCCGCCGCCTGCGCCTTCAGTGTGGTAAGTGTGGATGGTACGATTCTTAAAAGCCGCGATCGTATCTTCGACAAATCCGGCTTCGTTCAGGGTATCAGTATGAATCGCTACTTGTACATCATATTCATCGGCAACACTGAGGCAAGTATCAATTGCTGCGGGTGTGGTTCCCCAGTCTTCATGTAGTTTTAACCCCATTGCACCGGCGGCTACTTGTTCTACAAGTCCTTGAGGTTGACTGGCGTTACCTTTACCCAAAAATCCTAAGTTGACGGGAAAAGCATCAGCAGCTTGCAGCATTCGGTAAATATTCCAAGGGCCAGGGGTGCAGGTAGTGGCATTTGTACCTGTGGCGGGGCCAGTACCGCCGCCAATCATAGTGGTAATCCCAGAAGCGATCGCCACTTCAATTTGTTGAGGGCAAATAAAATGAATATGGGCATCGATACCGCCAGCAGTGAGGATCATTCCTTCACCAGCTAAGGCTTCGGTTCCGGGGCCAATAATAATATCTACATTATTTTGAATATAAGGATTTCCGGCTTTACCAATTTTGAAAATCTTGCCATCTTTAATGCCAATATCCGCTTTGACAATACCCCACCAATCGAGAATTAAGGCATTGGTAATTACTAAATCAACAGCACCATCGGCGTTAGAAATGGGGGATTGTCCCATCCCGTCTCGGATGACTTTACCGCCGCCGAATTTCACTTCATCGCCGTAGATGGTGAAATCTTGTTCAACTTCAATAAATAATTCTGTGTCTGCAAGTCGGATGCGATCGCCTACTGTTGGCCCGTATGTTTCGGCGTAGGCGCGGCGATCCATTCTGTAACTCATATCGTATTACTCCTAGCTTCATTTAATTTTGTTAGAAAATGGTTAGCTGATTCCTGACTTGTAAAAAATCCTTGCACAACTAAACCAGACCATTCTTCTTGCAAAACTGGCTCAATATTTGGTAGAAATTCAGTTATTGCCTCTTCTGATTTATTTAAATATTCTGATAATCTAGTTAGATAAATTTTAAACTTCAGCCCCAATTCTTGATTACTCTCAATAGGTATTAAATTAAATATCGCTTTATTACTTTTACTGGTAAAAGTAATACAACTTTTTGTCGTATTTGTCCAAAAAGGATATTTAATTAAGCCTTGGTAAACTAATTCATATATGTGATTAACACCATTAGTTTCTGCTGTTTCTTCTAATTCTTTGTAAGTCAATTTAGTTTTTCGTGATGATTTACTAGCAATATTTTCTTTAACTTGGTTGGGGTCAACTAAAAATTTTCTTGCTAATAGCTCATGCCCATTATTATTGAAGTAATTAAATTTAGCTACATTTATGGGGACTTGATAGGTTTCTGACAAATAATTAATAATTCTTTCAGTACTAGGATCTATTTCTGATGCAACTATTAAAATTTTGTGTTGACTATTTATAATTTCTGGAAATACCTGATCAAATTTTGTTTGAAAAGCTTGTTCTAAAGTTTCTTCCTTACCTAAATAATTGAAATAACTAACAGCAATTCTACTTATTTCATCAGCAGATAGATTTTTCACCCATGAGGCATAATCTAACGCTTGAGCAGTTACCTCTCTAGATGTTTGATCACGTTTTAACTCCACAATGACAACATTACCACCATTATCTAAACAAAGTAGATCAATTATTCCGTCATAATCTGTAGCTACCTGCCTACCAATTACTAATAAATCTGGTGAAAGAATAGAGATATCTCTTTCTAACCACTTTTCTAGACGAGCCTCTAAATTTAATTTAGTTTTAATGATTTCCGTAAGTTTATCTTCTGCGGATACTTCCCAGATTTTCAGGTCTTCTTGCATATAAATGATTCCAGTTTCATTAGAGTTTTATCAATCGAGATTTCCGTTAATTTTGCTGTTGAAGCCGTAGACTTGGCGAGTACCAACTAACGGGACTAAAGTCACTTCTTTTTCGTCGCCTGGTTCAAAGCGAACTGCGGTTCCTGCGGGGATATCGAGGCGCATTCCTCGCGCTTGTTCTCTATCAAAGTTTAAGGCGGTGTTAACTTCATAAAAGTGATAGTGGGAACCAACTTGTATGGGGCGATCGCCTGTATTTGACACTTGTAATTTTATAGTTGGACGACCAACATTTAGTTCAATCTCACCTTCTGGTGTAATAATTTCTCCAGGAATCATAATAAATTCAAAATTCCAAAATTAACGAATTGGATTATGTACTGTCACTAACTTTGTGCCATCAGGAAAAGTTGCTTCTACCTGCACTTCATGCACCATTTCTGATATTCCTTCCATGACATCATCCCGCGTTAATAGAGTTGTACCATAACTCATTAATTCAGCTACAGTTTGCCCATCTCTCGCCCCTTCTAAAATGGCAGCAGAAATATAAGCGATCGCTTCGGGATAATTTAGTTTTAAACCCCTTCCTTTACGTCTTTCTGCTAATAAAGCAGCAGTAAAAATTAATAGCTTATCTTTTTCCTGCGGCGTCAATTGCATTCGTACTTCCTCCTCTGTGATTCGTTCAAATCTGCCACACTCTTGGTATACAATTACCACGATTCAAGAAAGAAACTCGCAGCAACTGCCAAACATCAATAAACCAGTTTCTCACCTCGGATGTAGAAGAACCGCGATATCGACACAATAATCCATGTTGTAATCGGCTAACACCAGCTTCTCCAACACCATTCCATAAACTTCGCGTTTTTTCGACAATTTCTGCGGAAACTGTACCACCAACCCAAACTAGACTACCTACAATTGGTTTTCCAGCCAAGCCGTGAGGACTGTGGAAAATGTCTTCGCTACCGGGTAAGTATTGGCGATCAATCCACAGAGGAATACCTTCTTGCCAAATTTCGGTGTGCGATCGCCATTCTCCAAGGTAAAATGTTTCTCCTCTAGCACTGCGACCAAATCGGGTAATTTCCCAGCCTAACCAACTGCCCCCGGTTGCTAATTCTACCCGTAAATCTTGCCGATAAATCGCGCCGTTAAATAAAATTGTCTCTTGTGGCAACCATTCTAAGCAAGCACCAGCGTCAACTTGTATTTCTATAGTTTGTCTAGCTTGTAAGCCATTGCTGCGGTATATCTTGCTTGCAGCAGCTGTAGTGATTAAGGCTTGGGCTTGGGGTTGGAGGTGGATATTAGAGGATAAGCGATCGCCTCCCACAACTCCCCCGGCTGTGTGTAAAATGACGCTATGACAAACTTTTTCCCCTTCTGGATAAAATGGGCGTTGCACCTTCAGGGGCGCTTGTTGGTGATTGTAAATTAATTGGGTTTTATCCTGGCGATCGGCATAGACTAAATTAAGTTTGCCATGCCAACCTTCTGCTGTTTCTAAGTTGCAGGTCATTTATAAATTCAAGATTAAAGTTCAGATCCCTTATATTTATTTAATACATTTTGTGCTGCTTTACCTGCAACTTATCATTATTTTTTCGCCAGGATCACATAATCATCTAATGTATAGTTTGACTGATGCTTCTGGCCAAAATACTGTTGGAGTATTGGAGTCATATACAGTTTTTTAGGTAATTTCTCTTGAGCAAACTTAGCAAAGTTAGCACCGGACAAAGGTGTTCTTGAACCTGTTGAGGTTAGATATTTATACCAGACTAACTCTAATCCCAGTTCTGCCAGAAATTTATGTACTACATTTTTTTCCTGCTCTTGGTTTTCAACTTGGTGAACATCGTAAACTTTGAATAATTTTTTATCTTGCACAATTAGCAAAACATAACCTGAATTTTTTAAGCTAGTGGCAAATATTTGCTTGTAAGTATTATTAGCTTCAACCCTCTTAGCTGGATCTGCGAAGAAGCAATGGGAAATTACAATAAAGTCGAAAAATTCTTTGGGTAGATTATTCGATTCACTTTTCCAAGTAAAAAGATCAGTAGTAACAAAGCGAAAGTAAGCATTCACTGTGGTTAGACGCGACTCTATATATCGTCGCCAAAACTGAAGTCCACGAAACTGAAAAGAATCTTGTTTTTCTAAAGAGTAGTAGGATATGTGCATTTCCGGGATATCAAAAAAGCCGCTACTACTTTGGAGAAATAAAGCTAAACCATAAGCAACTGTTCCTGGACCTGCTGCAATATCAAGGATATTAACCTTATTTGGTAGTAAAGCATCCTGGTAAATGAGAAACCAAGCTAAATATACGCAGTATACATTTTCTAAAAAATACTTCATAAAGTAGACATGAGGAGTTAGACTAAAACGGTAGTCTGGGTCGTGTCCAATTTTTAAGTTATTAATATCATCAAGAGCGTCTTCTAGCTTAATAAATAACTGTTTCTCAGGAATCTTACTAAATTCTTCTTTGAGATATTCAACTAGTGTTGATTCAAAATCATCAAATATACGTTCATCAATACCAGTAGATTGCAGTTTATATTCATCGTGCTGGATTAAATTAAAAACCTTATAGATATATTTAACAAATTCCGCATCTGGCATTAATATTAGATTAGGTTTTTGCTGGGATGCTTCTGTTAGTTGTTTTGTTAAAGTTTCTGTTTGTCGTTTGTATTCTTGGGAATAACGTTCAAGTTGAAGTTTATCCCTAAATAGTTTTTCTAACCATGAGAATGTTGCACCTGATTTTTGAATCTCTTGCAATAGTTGCACTGCACGTCGGATATCCCCGCGTTTTAAAGATAATTTTAGCTGCTGACTTCGCCACCAATTTACGATAGGATTATTCATAACCAAATCCCTCTTTGCCTTCCATAATTTGTACACCTGGAAGCCGAGAAACTAACTTTTCTTTAAATTTTATATAGCTTAATTTCTCATCCTCATACCACCAAGCATATTTTTGCTTAATTTCTTCAGCTTCTTGGCGAGTTGATGCCATAAGAGAACGACTATCGCTAGGATGAAAAGCTTGAATTACAATCCTATCTGCAATAGCTAGTTTGTCAATAAAAGCAGTTTCATCAGTTGGTAAAGTAGGAAGTAGAGGGGTAATAGTGATAGAAATTTTCGGAAGAAAACCTTTGAAATAATCAATACTTTGTTTAATTTTAGTGATAGCATTTAGTCTGGCTTTAATACTGGGCGATCGCGGTTCAAAATCTTTTCTCACTAATTCACTCCCAGTAGGAATGCTCATATTAATTCGCAATCGCTTAAATCGTTGTAAATAATCAATATCTCTAGTAATAATTGGGCTACGAGTTTGAATCACCAAAGTTGGAGTTGGATAACCGTCAATCCCTACATCAAGCATTACATCTAACAATCGACGAGTCAGTTGATGTTTAGATTCAAGTGGTTGATAAGGATCGGTAACGCTACTCATGTATATACTAGGGGGAATCTGGGGATTTTTTTCATACCATTTTTTTAATTCATTCGCTAAAATTTCAGCAGCATTTTCTTTAAAAATTACCCATTTTCCCCAATCTTGGCGCATTTGAGCATTCGGGCTAAATGCAGCAGCATAGCAATAACTACAACCGTATTGACATCCCCTATAAGGATTGAGAGTAAAATCATAATTACCAATAAAACCAGTAGCCTTTGTTAAGAGTGATTTAGCATTTTGTACATAAACATTCACATCTCCAAACTTTTCTCTGACTAATTTGTTAGGAGTGCATTCGCAATACCCTTCATATTTTGGTTGTACCATGTGAATCCTAATATTTATTAAGGGTAAATTAACGCACCCTACTTCTTATATTATAATTCCCAATTTATTCGCTAACTTGAATAATGAATGATCATCTCACGGAAAGATACCAAGAAAAACTTTTGATAGATGGAAGGAAAAAAGGTTGCGATCGCTGTAGTTTAAGAAAGCGATAGAATATAAATTAAAGTAGACGTAATCACCACGTACAACAATGGAAAAATTGCTAAACATCCACATTGAGAAATTACCTGAAGGCGTTTATTTAGCAATATCTGATGAGCTTCAAGGTTTAGTAGCTCAAGGACGGACAGTCGCTGAAACTTTAGAAATTGCCCGTGATGTAGCACGTAAGTTACTAGAAGCACAATCTCAGGATCAAGAACTAGATTATTTGCAACCAATAGCTGAACAATTTAACTATCCTTTAGTTGTAGGTCAGTAGTCAATTCATGGGTCGGCTAGCTGGGTTTAGCTACAGAGAGATTATCAAAATATTAAAAACCTTTGGCTTTGTTTTTCATCGTCAAGCCGCAGGGAGTCATGAAATCTGGTTTAATCCTGAAAGTAACCGTTACACTACTATTCCCAATCATTCTGGTGATATGCCAGACGGAATTTTTATACTGCGCCTCTACGATCCATTTCAAAACCATATACATAGATATCAGCAACCTTATAGCGTTTCTCTTTTTCCCGCCATTCAATAATGCCAATTTCACTTAAAAAAGAAGCAAATTCTTCAAAGTCTGCTATATCATGTGCTGACTCTTGCCATACTGTTTGTAACTGTTCTTTAGATAAGAAGGCTAATTTGCCCTTAAGAGAATCAAAAAATTTAGTCAAATCAGGATATTCCTCTTTAATTTCTTCACACCTCTTTTCTGATGCTTTTTTCAAACCAAATTCTAGGGATTTTCCTTGAAGTAGGCGGTCTGTACGAAATTTGCTTGATGATTGTCCCTTATAGCTGAGTTCTTGTTCTTTTGCTCCTTTCAGTAATATACTTAAACTCCGAGGAAAAGTAGTGCTACTTGAGTCTGTTAATCGTTCATAAACCCATCGAGATACATTTTTAGCTCTGTTTCCACCTCGGCGACGACTTCCCCACAGTAATTCTAAGGCTTTATCAATTGCCTCTTCTGTAGCTTGATCAATACTTTCAAAAGCGACAGGATAAATCCGGTCAACCAAATTCTTGAAATCCTCAGATTGTATTGCTTGGCGAAGTGCTAATCGTAAAAAATCAATCCTAGTCCACTGTAAGATAATATCCCGTCCAGTAAAATGACTTTTATTGTCAAAAATTAAACGATTCCATATATCTTCTCTTAAGAAGATTTTAAATCTAATTTCTGTTAATCTGTTAGCATCACAAGATTGAACTAATTGAAATAATCCAGTAAGTGCTTGCTGTCTTATTCCTCCTACTTCAGGAAAATCTTCATCTAAATCATCGTAAAGAAACCACAGTTTTTGAGAATTATTTTTGGCTTCTTCATTAAGCAGAATATCTACGGCATCTTTGACTATGAGCCGTAGTTCAGAGTTAGTAGATAATTCTAACAAGACTTTAGTAGATTCAGACTGCCATCTTTCTTTAGGGAAATTATTAATAATTTTTCTCAATTCACTATACTTTGCACTTTTCTTTCCTTTAGGAAAGTTAAACAAATTTTCCTGATGACATCTAAGCAGTAAATAAGCTCTCCAGAAAGCTTCCCATGTGCCTCTATTTTGTTGTAAAGTTTGATGGATGATTTGAAATTCATCACGAGATGGGCGACTTTCCTGAAATCCACCATGTGCTGACAAAAATACAGTATTATCTAACCGTCCATGAGCTAGTTTTTGAGCAACACTTTTGTGTTTTAGAAAAAGCCAATAAAGTGCAGTTTTTCCTGTACCTTTTCGCCCTCTAATTAGGCAGGTTGTATCGTCTAAAAATCTTTCAAAATCAGTAGTACGCTGAAATAGTAGATTCAAATCTTGTCTTGGATCAGCAGCATTTACTTCAGGGAATTGCAGACTTTCAATAATATTCCATCGATGATCTATTGTATTTAAAACATTGCTACGTTTGAGTTCATCAGTTTTCTCATCAATTAAGTTAGCAATTTTTGTGTAGTAATCTTGCATACCTTGTACAGGAAAGCTATCAGCCAAAGCGATTGGCAAAAGATAAGGGACTACTAAAAGTTTTTCTATTGGAGTTTGAGAATTATCTAAATCTGGCTCATCTTCATCTGTTTCATAGTTTTCATTTGTTACCGTATTTAATCTGTTCAGCAAAGAGTACCAAATTTGTTTTACTTTTGATAAACCAATCTCAGTAACATCAGGAACAGGAGAAAAAACAAAATTAATGGATAAGTTTTTTACCCATTGAAGGGATTGTATTAGCAGTTCTATTCCTTGTTTATTTTGTTCATTAGGAAAAAGAAATACAATTGCTTCGTCAGCTGCTTGAATTAATGATAAAGCTCCCCATTGATTAATTCCAGTTCTCGAATCAATTAAGATAATATCAGGTTTTAATTGTTCGTAAATTTCACGTTTGAAAACAGACCAAAGACTTTGATCTCCATCAATAATAGTAGTAGCATGAAGATCATCAACTTTGGAGACATAATCAAGATTAAGACAACCAGCAGGAACAACAAATAATCTTCCTGTGGCATTAGAGATTTTCACTTCACCAAATATTTCAGCAATTGAAATACTTGGTTCTACGTCTTCTGGTAAGTAGGAACGCTCATAAAAATAGTCAACTATTCCATACTTTGGTTGTGGCTTGAGGTTGAATGCTGTACTCAAGCCAGGTGCTTCTAAATCTAAATCCACAGCTACGACTTTAAGACCACGCATTGCCAAAATTGAGGCAACATGGGTTAATGCAGTAGTTCGACCTACTCCTCCTTTAAAGGAATAAAAGGTTACGGTTCTGGGTAAACTGGGTTCAAGCTGGGGAAGTTGAGGTTTATTTTGCGGATTTGCTGCTTGAATTGCTAAATCTTGCCAAGTTTGTACTGAAGCTGTATTAAAAGCCTGCGGTGCTGAAAGATTTAGTGAATCTGCTTCTTGAGGCGTATATAAGGAAATAAACCCAGGAGATAAATGAGGAACTTGTGATTTAAGTAAGTTAAAACTTTGTTCTTTCCTCTGAGGAATAGATAAATTAATAAAGCGATCGCTTACAATAGTCAAATTCAATAAACCTGATGTAGAAATATTTAAATCAACCCATTCTTCTGAATTATGCACATATTGGTTTGTAATTTCCTGCTTTAGCAAAACCTGCCAATTTTCTTGCATTTGACCACCTCTTTAAAGTTGAGTAGCTTGCTTTTGTAACCACCCCTTGAGATTCTGATAAGCTTTTAACCAGCGTTTGTAACTTTCATCATCAGGCTCAAGGCCACAATAACGCATATCTATAAAATTTTGGCTATTTGGATTTTCCACTTCATTAAGCCATTTTCGCACTTCAGGAAAATTAGCAATTCTAGATTTAAGTCGATTGTGCCGATTTAATGCTTCTATGTAGCTATGTCCCGGATTAGTAATAGTATGCCCAGGATTAGTAGAATCTGTCTTCCATTGCTGAGTTGCACCCTTTGCTAAGGTAGCAAAAATCATTGCTTTTAATAAACACTCAATAGTTACACCTCCAAAGTGCATAGCTGCTACTTTCCTTCCAGACTGACATAGTGTTTCAGTATCAAGGTGACGGTGCATAAAAGCAGCTTGGTAATCTTCCATTTCGTTATTTTCTCGTTTTAAACACCTGAATCTTGACACAAAAAAACAGCCACCTCCATAAAGGAAGCAGCTGTTCTCATAACTTATGTGACTACAAAGTATTAGTAATCGAAGTCACCGCCACCAGCGCCAGCGCCAGCAGGAGCGCCATCCTTAGGCTCCGGCTTGTCAACTATAATACATTCGGTTGTCAACACCATCCCAGCGATCGAAGCAGCGTTTTGCAGAGCAGAACGAGTCACTTTCGCAGGGTCAACAATACCAGCAGCAAACAAATCGACGAATTCGTTTGTCGCAGCATTGTAGCCAACATTAAATTCTTTCTCTTTCACGCGTTCAGCGATCACAGCACCATTCTGACCTGCGTTTTCAGCAATCCGCTTCAGAGGTGCAGGTAAGGCGCGAACGACAATCAAAGCACCAATCAACTCTTCATCTTTAAGATTGCTCTTTGCCCAAACTTCCAATTCAGGAGCAAGGTGAGCCAGAGTTGTACCACCGCCAGGAACGATACCTTCTTCCACAGCAGCTTTAGTGGCGTTGATAGCGTCTTCTAGGCGCAGTTTCTTGTCTTTCATTTCAGTTTCGGTCGCTGCACCCACTTTCACCACAGCAACACCACCAGAGAGTTTAGCAAGACGCTCTTGCAATTTCTCTTTGTCGTAAGAAGATTCGGTTTCATCGATTTGACGACGAATCTGCTCGACACGAGCCTTAACAGCAGCTTCGTTACCTTCGGCAACAATTGTAGTGCTGTCCTTGGTGATGGTGATCCGGCGAGCTTTACCCAGGCTATCCAGCTTGGTGTTGTCTAGCTTCAAACCAGCATCTTCGGTGATTAGTTGACCACCAGTCAAAACAGCGATGTCTTCTAGCAGAGCTTTGCGGCGATCGCCAAAGCCAGGAGCCTTAACAGCAGCCACGTTGAGTACACCGCGCAAACGGTTTACTACTAAGGTTGCCAAAGCTTCTTTTTCGATATCTTCGGCGATAATCACCAAAGGACGACCAGCACGAGCTACTTGCTCTAACACTGGTACAAGGTCTTGTACCAAAGCAATTTTCTTATCGGTCAGCAGTAGGAAAGGCTCATCAAAAACCGCTTCCATCCGTTCAGCGTCGGTGGCGAAATAGGGAGAGATGTAGCCTTTGTCAAAGCGCATCCCTTCAGTAATTTCCAACTCGGTGAACATAGATTTCCCTTCTTCTAGGGAAATTACGCCTTCCTTGCCCACCTTGTCCATTGCTTGGGCAATCATCTGACCAACTTCTTCGTCGTTACCAGCCGAGATCGCACCAACTTGGGCAATGGATTTGGAGTCTTCTACTGGACGGGCGTGTTCCTTGATTTTTTCTACGAGGAAGGCAGTAGCTTTGTCTATACCGCGCTTCAGCGAAATCGCATTAGCACCAGCTGCAACGTTCCGCAAGCCTTCTTTGACGATCGCATGGGCTAAAACGGTAGCAGTGGTAGTACCATCGCCCGCAGCATCGTTGGTCTTAGAAGCAGCTTGACGAATCAGAGCTACACCAGTGTTTTCAATGTGGTCTTCTAATTCGATTTCTTTGGCGATCGTTACACCGTCATTAACAATTTGCGGTGCGCCAAATTTCTTTTCTAGAACTACGTTACGACCTTTGGGGCCAAGGGTAACAGCTACAGCCTCAGCCAGGATGTCAATGCCTCGTTCCAGGGCGCGACGGGCGTTTTCGTTGTAGATAATGCGCTTTGCCATAGGTGTCTAAATTCCGGGAGTAAGTCAATTTTTTTTGAATTGGGCATTGGGCATTGGGCATTGGGCATCGGGCATTGGGCATCGGGCATCATCTTTATTTTTGACATCCCCTGTTCCCTGTTCCCTATTCCCCATTCCCCATTCCCTATACCCCACTAGATAACGACTGCTAAAATATCTTTTTCAGAAAGCAGTACATATTCTTCAGTGCCGAGTTTGATGTCAGTACCAGCGTACTTAGAGTACAGCACCTTATCGCCGACTTTAATTTCCAATTCCTGACGGCTACCGTCATCGTTACGCTTGCCAGGGCCAAGGGCGACTACTTCCCCAACCTGGGGCTTTTCCTTGGCCGTGTCGGGCAAATACAGACCACCTGCGGTCTTTTCCTCTGAGGCGCTCACTTTTACGAAAACGCGATCGCTCAAAGGTTTAACTGTAGAAACGCTTAAAGATAAAGCTGCCATATTATTTTCTCCAGAGTTTTAGCACTCTCAACTCCTGAGTGCTAATCTACCGAAAAGTAGCGTCCAATGGCAAGAATCTCTTGAGTACGGGTTCCCGAACTAGAAGATCATCGGTGTACTTAAGTATAAATGCTTAATTATTTCTACCTTTCAGGTTTTGTTCTGTAAGTTACGAAGAGAGTAGGGAGTGGGGAGTAGGGAGTTAGGAGTTAGGAGTAGGGAGTTATAAGAATTCTTCCCCAAGTCCCCATTTGCCACTCCCCATTCCCAACTCAACTTTATTTGCAAAGCTGGGAAATTGTTATAGAACTGTAATCAGGGAGCCGCTCAATGAGTAAAATACAGTGATCCAGTCCAGCCATCAAATCCCCAAAATCACTAAGTCTCCAGAATATAAGACCCTGAGTAATTGTGTAGAAAGTTTAGGACTTGCAAAAATTCAGCGACACACTTTTATTTGCGCTGACCAGACAATTGCTAACTGCTGCTCAAAACGAGCTAGTCTGGAATCCTGGGAGTACTTAAAAAAGCGACTTAAAGAGTTAAAACTTGATGAGTCGCAACAGAGTCATCCCATTTGCGTCTATAGAACTAAAGCCAACTGCTTGCGCGTTTGTTGTTCTGGACTCATAATGGTAGTTTACCCTGATGGGGTCTGGTATCGCCAAGCAAACCCGGAAGTTATTGAGCGGATCATCCAAGAACACTTAATAGGCAATAAGGTGGTAGAAAAGGTGGTAGAAAAATATGGATTTTTAACCCATCCTTTGCCAGAAACTTCCCTAGTTTCTTGTGAACACCTCATAGAGGCTTAACAACCGAAGGATATGGTATAGCAGTAAGCTTAAAGAAAGTGTGGGTTGGTTTTGAGCTAGGGTCATCTTTAAGCCAATACTTACTTGTGAGTCAGAAAGATTATTATTTAATCAGTGTTTTTTCGCCCACCCCTTTCAATGCGATATATAATAGCGCATTATAGATACTACTGCTATACGTATCCTTGCTGGACTTTAGCTAACGAGCTACTAGTCTCTTGAAAATGCTCGGCATTTTTGAGGCTTCGAGACAGCAAAGGCAAGTTAAGTAGGATAAAAGGACAATATCTCGAAATAACCCACCATAGAGGATAAATATTCAAGACTTTGATGGACCGAAGCGCGACAAGTGCCACTGCTATGAAAGAGCCCAGCATGAAAGATCACAAACGACTTCTATTGATTGATGATGACCCTAACCTCATCTTGCTGGTGAAGGATTACTTAGAATTCCGGGGATATGAAGTCATCACCGCCGAAAATGGACGTGAAGCTCTGGAAATTTTAGAGCAAGATGTTCCAGACATGATCATCTGCGACGTGATGATGCCGGAAATGGACGGATATACTTTTGTGGAACAAGTCCGGCAAAACGAACGCACCAGCTGGATTCCGGTTCTTTTCCTTTCAGCTAAGGGACAAAGTGCAGACCGAGTTAAGGGTCTGAATAAAGGTGCTGATGTTTATATGGTCAAACCCTTTGAACCAGAAGAACTCGTAGCGCAAGTTGAATCCTCGCTGAAACAAACTATCCGTTGGAAAGAACACCAAGCTAAAGGAGGCGAAAACGGTTCCCGTATCCAGGTTCCCTTCGATGTGCAATTAACCCCAACCGAACTGAAAGTAGTCCAGTTTGTCGCTAGGGGTTTAGCTAACCGGGAAATTGCTGAAGAACTAAATGTTAGTCAGCGCACGGTTGAAAGCCATGTGTCCAATATGTTGGGCAAAACCAATCTCCACAACCGCACTGAACTAGCGCGGTGGGCGATTGAAAATCAAATGGCTTAAACAAAGTTAAGAGTTAAAAGTTATGAGTTATGAGTTATGAATTTTTTAACTCATAACTCCTAACTCCTAACTAAATCTACCAACCGTCTTGTTCAGGGCTGGATTGCTGCAAAACTTCTAAATCCAGTTCATCCAGGTAAGTTAAGGCGCTTTCAATCTGGGAAGTAGTACCTCGTAGTTCCAGATCGAAGCAGCTATATTGTGGCACGTTTGCGTTTACCTGAGCATCAGCAATAATGACTGTGACCCCATAGTGAGAAACCAGTCGTGAAATAACTGGTTCCTCATGCAAATCTTTAGGAATGCGAACTTGGATACGAGTTTGAGTGCGTCTACTATCTAAAATATCAGTATTAGATTTTACTTGTTTATTTGGAATTGCCATTGTAGCTTCCTACTCGACTTCTTGGATTAGGGTTTTGCTTTGCACGATTTCTTTTAAGACTAGCGTTACTCATCCCACACAGGCAAGCAGTGACAAATGATTCATAATCAAGATTCGGTAGCTGGATTCTGGATTTTGACTTCTTATACAGGAATTGTACTAAAATCAGTAACTGGTAATGCTATTGGAATTTCAATCGCAAATTCTGTTCCATAACCAAGTTCAGATTTTAGCTGGATATTTCCTTGATGTTTTTCAATAATTTGATAGCTAATTGCTAAACCTAGTCCCGTTCCTTTGTTGACAGGTTTAGTTGTAAAAAAAGGATCAAATATCTTACTTTGGATTTCGGAATCAATTCCAGAACCGTTATCTCTAAATCTAATTATGACTGTTGCCAGTTCAGTTACTTCAGTTTTAATCACAATTTGCTTTTGTCTCTGTTCATCTAGCTCTAGTAAAGCATCAATACCATTACTAAGAATATTCATAAATACTTGATTCAGTTGTGCTGGATAACATTGAACTGGTGGAAGATTTCCATATATTTTAATAATTTCAATTTTTTGTTTGAGTCGATGGTTTAAAAGTAATAAAGTACTTTCAATACCTTCATGAAGATTAACAGCTTTTTTCTCTGACTGATCGAGTCGAGAAAAGTTTCTTAGGGACAGTACAATGTCACGAATCCGATCAGTCCCTATCTTCATGGATGAAAGAATTTTTGGTAAATCATCGATGATAAAATCAAGGTTACAATCACCAAACTCATCTTGCAATACAAAATGTGATTCAGGATGTTTTTGTTGATATAGTTCGATTAAATTTAAAAGACAGTTAACATGGTTATTCAAGTGGTTAAAATTTCCATGAATAAAATTCACAGGATTATTAATTTCGTGGGCTAAACCTGCAACCATCCGACCCAAGCTAGACATTTTCTCTGTCTGGATCAATTGAACTTGGGTAGTTTGTAATTCCCGTAAGGTATGTTCTAATTGTTGTGCTTGAAGTTGGGCAGTAGCAGTTGCTGTAGTAAGTGCTTTGAGGTTATTGTATGCTTTGGAATGATAACGGATGCGGGCAATTAACTCAACTGCATCGGGTAACTTGATTAGGTAGTCATTTGCACCCTCAGTAAAGGCGGCGGCTTTCAGCTTTGCTTCTTCTTTACTGGATAGCATGACAATAGGAATATCACGAGTTACTGGATGAGAGCGAAACCAACGCAGTAGCATTAATCCATCTATCTCTGGCATGATCATATCCAAGAAGATCACCGTTGGGGCAATGGCGATCGCATCTTGAATAGCTTTAGCTGGATTGCTTGTATAGTGAAGGGAAATATCTGTTTCTGTCGCAATCATCCGACGGAAGGCTTCGCTAATAATTACTTGATCGTCAATTAGCAAAAGCCTGACTGCGGATGTTTTGGAGTCCACAATAAATGGCACAGCTTGTGGGGTTTGTGGTTCACTCCACTTCGGTGATAATCTTTCTGTCTCTTGAGATATTTGTAAGAGTGCTGTTTCTTGTAGGTTCATTTAGCACCTTTAAATGGTGTTTGTTTGAAAAATTACAAACTAATAACGAAAATTTATTTTTTTATAATGTCGCAATTATATATCAGTAATTAAGTATTGATAGTAATTTGAAATACTTTCTATAGTAACCCTATCTGATTTGTGAAAATTATCGGTGTCCAGATCCCCGACTTCGTAAAAGTTGTCGGGGATCTAACTTTTCACGAATGATTTAGGATTGCTATATGTAAAGGTATCTTAATAAGTTACTCCAATTTACCGTAACTGATTATACTAAGATATTCCAGAGTAATAACAAGTAAGTTTAATAGTATAATTAAGTAGTATAGTATTAAGTATTTACCATAGATCAGGCGGAAAACACTTGATACAGGCTGATGCGATCGCTTCAACTGGCAAAACCTCCACCGCAGATCCTAATTCCACTGCTACTTTCGGCATACCATAGACAACGCAAGTTTTGCGGTCTTGGGCAATAGTATGCCAACCTACTTCGCGCAATCGTTTTAAGCCTTGAGCGCCATCTTGACCCATCCCCGTCAGCAACACCCCAACCCCCTTTCTAGTCCAATGTTTAGCCACACTCGTGAAGAAAACATCGATGGATGGACGGGAGGAAAAATTTAGTGGTTCTTTGTCATAGCCAAGGGTGAGGTCGGGACGCATCACTAAATGAAGATTTGTGCCAGCAACGAGAATTTTACCAGGCTGTGGTATGGCGCCTGCGATCGCTAGTTGCACAGGCAGAGGAATTTGCTCGTTCAACCAGGTGGCAAAACCTTCGACAAATTGGGCATCTATATGCTGGACAATCACCACAGCCGCCCCAAAATCTGGGGGAAATTGGGAGAGAATAGTTGTCAATGCTTGGGGGCCACCAGTGGAAGCCCCGATCACAATTAGGGGTGGAAGTGATTTTGGGCGATGGATAGGCGGCGATCGCTGATGTGAAGATTTACCAATTAAGCGGGCGATCGTGGCAATTTTATTTAGTAGCCCATCATCACCGAAAGCTGGCGTGTTGATGGCATCCAAGGCTCCATACCCCATTGCTTCAAAAACCTTGGCTGCATAGCGATTAACGCTAGCAGTAACCATCACAATAGCGCAGGGAGATTGCCTCATGATGTGCCGTGTAGCTTCTACTCCATCCATGCTAGGCATCAGCACATCCATCAAAATCAAATCGGGAGTATCGTCTGCACACTTGTTCACGGCTTCCACGCCATCGTAAGCAACCCACGCCAGCTTGCAGTCTGGTATTTTTACCAGAACACGCCGCAGTGCTTCTACAGCCATGAACATATCATTTGCGATCGCAATTCTCACAGGTTATACCATTTTGGATTTTGGATTTTGGATTGTCAAAGATTTATTTATCAATTTCAAGTTGACACACTACATAGTAGGAATTATCCAAAATAAGGCTATAAATATAAGACTGGAAACCCAGATTAAGTAAGAGCGCTCTTTCATTAAGTAGATGGTTATAAATAAATATAAGATAGTTTGTCATTGCGAAGGAAGTGAAGCAATCTCAGTCTTTGCGATTGCTTCACTCCACTGCGTTCCGCTCGCAATGACATTTTATATTTAATTTCGCCCAGCTACTTAATTATACAAAAATGGGATAAATAGTATTGTTTGAGATTGATGAAAAAGCCTTGTAATAAATACTTTTAATCCAAAATCCAAAATCTAAAATTGGTTTATGCCTCTCCAATTAGATCAATCACCGCCTTTAACAGAGTGTCATCATGAAAGCTACTCTTAGTCAGGTAGTAGTCTGCACCTGCTTCTAACCCTTGCAGTCGGTCTTCTTCCCGATCTTTGTAAGATACGATAATCACGGGTATTTGCTTCAACTTGGCATGAGTTTTGATCTGGCTGGTAAGTTCAAAGCCATTCATTCGGGGCATATCAATATCTGTCACCACCAAGTCATAATCGCCACTGCGGATTGCATTCCAACCATCAATGCCATTAACTGCGACTTCAGCTTTATAACCATTGTTTTCCAAGAGTTTGCGCTCCATTTCGCGCACAGTTATCGAATCATCTACCACTAACACTCGCTTGTAAACTTTGGTAACTGCTTGATGAGCAGATTGATTTACCTGAGAGAGTTGTCCACTGGAAAACACCTTCGCAATGGAACGTACCAAATCTTCGACATCGACAATCAACACTGGAGAACCATTATCCATGAGGGCGGCGGCGCTAATGTTGGCGACTTTACCAAGGCGGGGATCTAAAGGTCGGACAACCAAACTGCACTCACCGAGAAACCGATCTACAACTAATCCATAACGGTTGAGGCGATCGCTAATTACAATAACTGACAGCGATTCTATATTCACCGCACGGGAGGGTAACTCTAAAACTTGACTTGCCAAAATCAACTCCACAGGTTGATTATTTATCAGGAAAAATGGACGATTTTCCGATACAGCAATATTAGATTTGGGCAAGATCACTACCTGTTCAATGCGTGCGAGTCCAAAGGCATAGGGTTCACCGGCAATTTCCACCAGCAGGGTACGAATCACAGATAGGGTCAATGGTAACTGCAAATAAAAGGTGATGCCTCTTCCCAACACAGAAACCGCCCGCAACGTCCCGCCAACTTCCCGCACTGTGCTATGGGCTATATCCAGCCCCACACCTCGACCCGAAATTTCGGTGACAGTCTGGGTTGTCGAGAAACCAGGTAAAAACAGGAATTCCATTAACTCGACTTCGGTAAGTTGGGCGGCCATTTCCGGGTTTGTCAGTTGTTTGATGATCACTGCTTGGCGCAAAAACTCGATATCGATTCCCCGTCCATCATCTGAAACACTGATAAACAGCATTCCGGCGCGATGGGTAACTTCAATGCGAATAATTCCTTCTTCTGGCTTTCCTACTGCTAGACGTTCCTGGGGCGGTTCAATGCCATGATCGATCGCATTCCGCAGAATATGAGTCAACGGAGCTTCTAGACGTTCTAGAATATCTCGATCTACCAAAGTAGACTTACCGACGATTTCCAGTTTCACCCGTTTACCCAATTGTCTTGCTAAGTCACGTACCATTCGCGGAAATCCCTGTCCCCCATCAGCAAAGGAACACATCCGAGTAGCAATAATTTCCTGATAC
The DNA here is from genome assembly GCF_017115025.1 of Nostoc sp. NOS(2021). GTDB lineage: Bacteria > Cyanobacteriota > Cyanobacteriia > Cyanobacteriales > Nostocaceae > Nostoc. The sequence continues at coordinate 39,859 of NZ_JABXKM010000147.1, forward strand.
AGGCGATGGGCAAGGTTAGCAGAACGCTGAGAAAATAGTTCTAGTTCGTTTTGGTGATCGCTCATCATCTGGTAACATTCTTTAGCTTTTTGATGAGCTGCACTTAAGTTTTCTTTAATTTGCCGATTCAGATGATAGTTGCCCAATAATTCCTGTAAGTTCTCTAGCAGGTTGGACAATTCCCCCTGATTGCTTCTCAGTTTCAGCAAAGAGTTAGCAAATGGTTCTAAAGAGTTCGCCTCAACTAAAGACTCTCCTGCTAAACCCATCAAGCGATTCAGATTTTCAGTACTCATTCGCACCGCCCGATTTGGGGTGATGTCTAGTTCTTCTGAAGATGTGGAGATATTTAGCGGGGGTGGGGAAACAAGGATTGTCTGTTGGTTCTCTTCTAACTGCGCTGTTATTAGTAGGGGATGAATTACTGTAGAGGTTGCCTCTGGAGTTAGGATATTAGCGATCGCACTCACTAGCGATTCAATGCCAACATCTTCTAACATCTGCAAATTTGGGTTAGCTGTAACCGTTTCAGCTATATGTAGGAGCATATCTACCCCTTGCAGCAACACATCAATGCGATCGGCAGTTAAGATAACTTTTCCTTCTTGAGCCGCAACAAAACAGTCTTCCATCACATGGGCAATGTTGACAGCCGGCTCAATTTGGACAATTCGGGCGGCGCCTTTGATGCAATGGGCTGCCCGCATTAAAGCTTCCAATTCTTTTTGGGGATCGGGCTTCGTCTCCAGTGCCAATAGGCAATCATTCAATACCACAACTTGAGCTTTGACTTCCATGTTGAATAAATCAAGCAAGGAAAGATTGCTGACATCAAATTCTTCTAACATGACAAGTTTTCCTAGAAGACCGATTCATTAATCCTGGAAGAACCTCTCCCCCAACCCCTCTCCTACAAGTAGCTACCGTGTATACACAAGTATGAAATAGTTTACTCACCTAGTTTTTTGCGTCAGTTTTACCCCACCCTAACCCTCCCCGATGGATTGGGGAGGGAACTAGATTCCTGTTTCCCCCCTTTCTAAGGGGGGATTAAGGGGGGTAATTTGACTTGTGTATAACACCGTAGCTTCCCTTGTAGAGAAGGGGGTTGGGGGGTTAGGTTTTTGATTACAGCACCTTCCTAGCTAAGGTGGTGAATAATAATTCATCATCTAAATAGCTGACACTGTGCGATCGCTCGATTTGCTTCCCGTCCGGTTGCCAGTGAAATAATCCTTTAGTATATGTTTGAGTCAGACTCTTAGGCGCATCTTGTAATTCATCCCGGTGAAATCGGTGTATCCCATAAAGTTCATCTACAGCAAAGACCCAAGTTTTACCTGCCTTTTCCAGCACCACCATGCGCGAATACACCACTGGACTCAGCGTTTGTATTGCTGTATCGGCAACTTCCAAATTCAGCAGATGACTCAAAGAGATACACAAGAGCAATTCGCCTCGGATACTTACCAATCCCCGCAAGATTTGGTTGCTGCGATGCGGTAGGGTATGAATCACGCTCGGAGGGGAAATTTCTTTAAAGATTTGGGCAGAAAGTGCTAGCCATTCCCGTTGCAGACGAAAAATTACAACCGTCATTTGAGTTGTGGGTAAAGCATGGGATATCTGGGAATCTTCATCGGCTCTAGATTTAGCAAGTAACTCAGTCCACTCTTGCCGATAATCTTCAGGTATAGAGCGCTCTAGCAAATGACGACCAGCAGTAGAGTAAACGGGGCAATTGCGGCAATGGGTATAGATGGCTAATTGGGGACAAGAGCGATCGCCCTGAATGCCGATAAAATTCCAACAACGTTCAATATTTAATGGAGTAGCGATCGGGTTCATAAGGGTTAATCAAGAGAATTGGTGAATCAAGGGTATAGCGTCTTCTGTTTTCACCTGAAAGCGGGCAATCTCTTGACGCAATCCCTGCGCCACTTGGTTAAGTTGGGCGATCGCATGATTAATTTCCCGCAAGGAATCCGCAGTTTGCACCGAGGTACTGCTCAACTGCACCATCGCCTCACTAATTTGTTGCGCTCCCACAAATTGGATTTCCATACCCTGGCTGACAAACTCAAATCGCGGATTCAGGTCTTGCACTTGCTGGATAACTTGCCCAACCTGTGTACTGATGCTGGCAACATCTTCCATACTCCGCCCTACTTCTGCGGCAAACTTGTCCATCTCCATCACACCTGTAGAGACTGACGATTGCATCTGCTTGACCATCTGCTCAATGTCGAGGGTAGCAACGGCGGTTTGATCTGCTAGTCGGCGAATTTCTCTAGCAACTACAGCAAAGCCTAAGCCATACTCTCCAGCTTTTTCGGCTTCGATCGCAGCATTTAATGACAACAAATTCGTTTGGTCTGCCACCTTGGTAATTGTGACAACGATAGTATTAATGCTATTTGCCTTTTCGCTAATTACTCCCAGTCGGGCAGCGATCGCATTAGTGGCTTCTGCTAACTGCCGCATAGTAGTTTCCATCCGCACAATGTCTTTTTGGCTATCATTTGCGGCTGTCGTCGTGACTTGTGAAATCGTCGCAACTTGTTCCATTGCACTTACTAGTTCCCTAGAGGTGGCGGAAATTTCTTTAGTAGCGGCAGTTACCTCATTAGTAGAAGCTAACTGCTCAGTGAGCGTCGCTTCTAATTGTTTACCCGAAGCTGCTATTTGAGTAGCTGAGGTAGTCACTTGGATGCCTGAATGCTGTACCTGACGAATCAGAGTGTTGAGATTCTGAGTCATAGTTTGGAAAGCAGTTAAGAGTCTATTCATTTCATCTTTGCTGTTGGAGTCAGCCTTGACCTGAGTTGTTAAGTTCCCCGTGGAAATTTGCTCTGCAACCCTAACAACACTAATAATCTGAAATGCAATTTGTCGAGCGATTACAAACCCCAAAATAATCGCAGTTATAGGGCCAATGGCAATTCCCACAGAAATCCATAAAAGGCTGCGAGCCACATTGTGTTCGACTTCCTTTTGTGTATCTGATATGTAACCTTCATTAAGTTTTAAAAGTTTGCCTGCTTGCTCATCACTTATTTTAAATAACGGTTCTTCCCTATTTGTTCCCTCAGAATCCATGCGATTACGTAATTCAAATGCCGTTTGAACAGTGGCAAAATCAGATGATTTATCTTTTCCTTGACGCATTAATTCGATTTGTTTTTTCCAAGGATTGCGAACACCAATTTGATTAAACTGTAGCTCAACATCTAACAATTTTTCATGGGCTTTCTTCCAGGCATCCAGTTGTTCTTTAAGTAAGTCATACTCTTTTTTTTCTTGTTCGCTTAATGGCGTTCCTTCGTACTGTTTAATACCTTCGTTCATCTGTTTCCAAGCGTCCTGGATTTGAGTTATTGCACCCTGTCTTTCACTAACAGTGACTTCAGGATCAAATAGTAACCGTTCTGCCGATTGGATGTGTATTTGACCTTCGTTAATCTTCCATATCCCGGACAGACTGGGGATGTTATCCGTCTCTAGGATGTTAATGTACTGATTTAACTGGTTGGTGGTGAACCATCCCAGCAAGGCGATCATAAGTACAATCAGTCCCATAAATAAAAATGAACTGATCAACCGTGTTTGCAAGGTCATATTCTTGAACATTGGGTATCTTAATGTTGGTCTAATGCTGTAAAACGCCTTCACCTATTAAAATTCCCAAATCACAAGCAAAATGAACAGCCTGTATTTTAAATTTTGAAACAAATTATTAAGTAGGTAGCTTAGTTCATAAACTAGCTTTTCCTTTTGATTGGAAAGTGCTGAGTGCTGAGTAAGAAGTTTGAGTATCTGAAGTGGATGAACGGAGTTCTGAAGTGGATGAACGGAGTTCCGAGGTGGATGAACGGAGTTCCGAGGTGGATGAACGGAGTTCTGAAGTGGATGAACGGAGTTCTGAAGTGGATGAACGGAGTTCTGAAGTGGATGAACGGAGTTCTGAGGTGGATGAACGGAGTTCTGAGGTGGATGAACGGAGTTCTGATACCATTTCACGCAAACCCTGATACATATAGATTTATCGTAGGGGCACAGAAAAAGCTCATTGGTGTCAACTTAACGTGAAACCCTTGTCAAGCGTGATATTGAGTTCACTCACTGACCATGACGATCCGCGTTACCCCACCCTAACCCTCCCCTTATAAAGGGGAGGGAACTAAATTTCCTGTTTCCCCCCTTTATAAGGGGGGATTAAGGGGGGTAA